>DPJQ01000003.1:9396-16633 GCA_003542935.1 Lachnospiraceae bacterium
CAAAGCTGTTCTCCACCTTGATGACCAACATATGATGGATCCGGCGGATCGTAAGTGTGATAAAACGGTCTTCGACATCCGGAACTTTGTGGGCCGCTTCCAGCGCATTGTCCAGCAGATTTCCCAGGATCGCGCACAGATCCGCGCCGTGTATGCCGGTATGGCGGGGAAACTCCACCTGCACCCGCATCGCGATCTGATCCGCCGCGGCAGCCGCCGCCTTGCTGTTGATCAGGTAATCCACCGTTTCCTCCCCGGTCCAGACCGTATCTGCCATATCCCGCACCGGCCCCTGCAGCTCGTCCAGATATTGAACCGCGCCGTCATAATTCTGCCGGACTAACATCTGTCTCAACACGCCTACATGATTATGGAAATCGTGAAAAAGTCTGGCGTTCACTCCATATGCCCGGTTCAAAACCGTATAATCCCGTTCCAACAGCTCCGCCTGCTCTGCCTTGAGCCGGGCCACTTCTCTCTCCGCCTCATACCGGCGGTTTATATTGAATATCATCAAAGCCATCATCAGAACCACCGATAGAATTATCCACATCGTGAGCGTATCGTCGGGAATCACCAGGATCGTCTGCTCCGACAGCGACACCGCAGCCAGAAATCCGGCCACAGCGATCATGGACGCCAGGCGGAACCCTGCCTTTCTCTCTGCCTCCCGCTTTATCAATAGATAAGCCATTCCTGCCGGCAGCAAAAGACTCGGCAGCCAGAGGGCTGCCTGTCCATACAGACTGTCGTTTTCCGGAAGCACCTTCGCCCGAAAGACAATCCCCAGCCCCGCCAGGAGAAGAAACTGCCACAGAGAAAGCGCCATTCTATAAAAAACGCTGACAAACAGGCTCATCCGAATATCCGCCCTCTGAAATCTGTGAGCGCAGGCGGCCAGCCAGACCGCTTCCCCGCCTGCCCGGTAAAATTCCGACATTGGAAACAGGGCACAGGCCGCTGTGATTACAAGCACACCTGACAGACCGCAGAGAATACATTTTCGATCCGGTTTTTCTGCCGACAGAAGCCGATGGATCAGAAACAAGCCCGCCAGAAAACGTAAAATACCGGCCGACAGGCCGGAAATCCACAGAACCCCTTCCGTCATATATGCATCCCCCAATACGTGTTGATCTGCTCCTTCACCGTCTGCAGATGAGAACGGCTGACCGGCAGGGTACTCCCGTCTTTCAAGACCGCCATCCCGGCTTTGACCTGCATGATCTGTATGATATTGACGATACATCCCCGGTCAATATAGAGAAATTCCTCCGAGCCCAGCTCCTCATATACCTGCTGGAGACTTTTTCTCACCTTTGACACGCCGCCCACGGCAATAATGCTGGCATTTTTGCCGTCACGCTCGATATAGAGGATCTCTTTGTAGGGTATTTTTTCCAGCCTGCTGTTCGTTCGGATCGTATAGACCTTCCCCTCCTCCAGCCCGATCAGCCGCACCGCGTCCGTGACTGCGGCCGGGAGCCGTTTATCCAGATCCGTTTTGGGTACATAGCGGAAGACAGACAGTTCAAAAGCATCTATGGCATACTCTATATGGGAAGTGATAAAAATGATCTTCACATTCGGCAGAAACGGCCGGATCTGCTCCGCAATCTCCATGCCGCCCTTGCCCGGCATCTCGATATCCAACAGGATCAAGTCGAAAAAGAAACCGTCCTCCGTGATATCGTAAAGCAGGTTATCGCTCCCGGTATAGGGGAACAGTTCTCCCATACTCCGGCACTGCCGCAGGCATTCCTCCGTGACGGCCATATTCTTCTGCACCATGTCCTCCTCATCATCACATATTGCTATATGCAGCATCAGGAATACTTCACCTCCTCTGGTCAAATCTCAACACACCGAAAACATCCCCCGGGAAATGCACAGGCCCGTCAAACAATTCCGGTATAGATCAAATAACCCTATTGATTGTACTATTATTTTCCAAATATGTATAGTCCCAGCTCATACAGCCGCTCATCTCCTGTTACTGTTTACATCCAATGTCAGTAACCATTTCCCTCTTCTTGAAATATTTCCCTGCAAACTCCTCCAAAATCATGTATAATGGCTCTATGACTTCATGGAGGGATTACCGTTTATGAAAGAACTAACCGATTTGCATGTTCATTCCTGCTGCTCCGACGGCACTTACACACCGACAGAACTGGCAGTTTACGCAAAAGAAAAGGGACTGAAAGCCTTCGCCCTGACGGATCACGACACAATCCTGGGCATCGATGAGGCCATGGCCGCAGGAAAGGCCCAGGGGATCGAGGTGATCCCCGGCATCGAGTTTTCCACCAATTACCGTGAAAAAGATATCCACGTGCTTGGGCTCGGTATCGACTGGAAAGACGCCCGGTTTCTGAAAAAGCTGAGGGAATTTCAGGATTCCCGCGACTTGCGCAACCGGAAAATGATTCAACGCATGGCCGGCTGCGGCATAGATATCACTTATGAAAAAATGCAGGAGGCTTTCCCGGACAGCACCTGGACGAGGGCCAATTTCGCCCGCTATCTGGTTGATCGGAAATATGCCAAAAGCACCAGGGAAGCCTTTGCCCGCTATGTAGGTGATGATGCCCCCTGTTTTGTTCCCCGGGAAAAAGTCACGCCTTTCCAGGCTGTAGAATTAATCAGGGAAAACGGCGGCCTGGCGGTGCTGGCCCATCCGGTACTGTATCATCTGTCCGACGAAGATCTGGATACACTGGTATTTAAGCTAAAAAACTGTGGTCTGAACGGGATCGAGGCAATCTATTCCACCTACCGTTGGTACGACGAAACCCATATCAAAACACTGGCCCGAAAACACGGACTGTCCATCACCGGCGGTTCCGATTTTCACGGTTCCAACAAGCCGGACATTGATCTGGGTGTAGGACACGGGAATTTGAAAATCCCTTATGAACTGTGGCTTTCCCTAAAAGCACATCAGGCATATCGCTGATACGATATGCCTGATGCTTTTTATATCCTCGAAATACCTTGTTCTTCTTATTCCTCCGCCGGTTCCGCCGGAATAAAGATATGGTTATCCTTGAGCGGATTGGGCCTGCGCGCGTTATGCTGCGCCTCCCTGCAGAAGAAATCCTGGGCACAGAGCTTTTCTTTGCCTCGCAGGTCCACCCGGTCATAGCTGCAGTCCGGCTGCAGGATACGGGCTTTTAAAGTATCCTCCAGCTGGATCTCCACGATATGCATGACCTCGGCTTTTATCTCGGGATCCTCCACCGGGAAAACGATCTCCACCCGGCGGTTCAGATTCCTGGGCATCCAGTCCGCGCTGCCCATATAGACATCCTCCAAGCCGTTGTTATAGAAATAGAAAATCCTGGCATGTTCAAGGAAATTACCCACAATGGAACGCACGGTGATATTCTCGCTGATACCCGGAATGCCCACCTTGAGGCAGCAGATACCGCGGATGATCAACTCGATCTTCACCCCCGCGGCAGAAGCCGCATACAGGGCCGCTATGATCTCCGGATCGCACAGGGAATTCATTTTTGCAATGATGTGGGCCGGTTTTCCGTCCTTTGCATTGTCCATCTCCCTGCGGATCATCTGCAGGAACCGTTTCTTCATCCAGATCGGCGCCACGATCAGACGATTCCAGCTGGCAGGCTCCGAGTAGCCGGAGAGCATATTGAATACCGCCGTAGCATCCTCACCCACGGGTGCGCTGCAGGTCAGAAGGCCGCAGTCCGTATACAGCTTGGCCGTGGAATCATTGTAGTTGCCCGTTCCCAGATGCACATAACGCCGGATACCCTCATCCTCCTTGCGAACCACAAGAGCGATCTTGCTGTGAGTCTTCAATCCCAGCAAACCGTAGATCACATGACAGCCCGCCTTCTCCAGCATCTTGGCCCAGCCGATATTATTCTCCTCATCAAAACGGGCTTTCAGCTCCACCAGCACCGTGACCTGCTTGCCGTTATCCGCCGCCTGGGCCAGAGCCGCAATGATGGGCGAATGGCCGCTGACACGGTAAAGGGTCATCTTAATCGCCAGCACCTGGGGATCCACGGATGCCTGACGGATAAACTCCACCACCGGATCAAAGGTCTGGTAGGGATGATGCAGCAGGATATCTTTTTTCCGTATATTGGCAAATATATCGTCTTCGTTCATCAAGGCGGGCACGGCGGCGGGCGTATAACCAGGCACTTTGTAATCGTCATATCCCCGCATTCCGTACATTTTCATAAGGAAAGTCAGATCCAGGGGCCCGGCCAGACGGTATATATTTTCCTCCTTGACATCCAGCTCTTCCTTCAATATCTTAAGGAGCTTTTTGTGGATACCCTCCTCCACCTCCATCCGGATCACCTGGCCCCACTGGCGTTTCTTAAGCTGACGCTGGATCTCTTTCAGCAGATCCTCCGCATCATCCTCGTCAATCTCCATGTCCGCGTCCCGGGTGATCCGGTAGGGATGGGCACAGATCACTTTATTTCCCAGAAACAGCTTACCGATATTCTTGCGGATGATCTCCTCCAGCAGGATCACCCGCTGCCAGTCGTCGCCCTCATCAGGCAGGACAAAAAATCTCGGCAGTACCGAGGGTACCTGCACCGTGGCAAATTCCAGCTCGTCGGATTTCTTCGCGTCTTTCTTCTGGATCAGCAGACCAATATTTAACGCTTTATTCTGGATTAACGGAAACGGCCGGGCCGAATCCATGGCCATAGGAGTCAGCACCGGATAGACATTTTCCTCAAAATACGCATCCACCACCTTCGCCTGGGATGGGCTCAGCTTATCATAGTGGCTGATCACCTCCAGATGGATGGCGGACAGAGCCGGCAACAGCGAGCGGTTATAGGTCTGGTACTGAGTTTGCATCAGCTCCTGGAGTTTGGGCACGATCTGTCTTAGCTGTTCTTTAGGTGTGAGCCCCGCGATATCTTTTCTCTCAATTCCGGCCTGCATCATATCCCGTATGGACGCCACCCGGACCATGAAAAATTCATCCAGATTGGAGGCCGTGATTGACAGAAATTTGAGCCTCTCAAACAGAGGCAGCGAACGGTCCCGGGCCTCCTCCAGGATTCTCTCGTCAAAACTGATCCAGCTCATCTCGCGGTTCCAATAATATTCCGGTTTTTTAAATATTTCCCAATCCATTCTATCCCTCCTAAACCAATTTCTTCAGACGTATATCCGGCCTGACGTCAAATACTTCCTCAAAGAAATCTTTTTTATCCTCCAGAAGTCCCATCTCCAGCGTATAATCCTTCTTCGTTGTCAGACGAATCACCAGCCTACGGTCCTGCAGCATGGCCCGGATCTCTTCAATCTTCTGCTGATGGGTACGGTCCAGGGCGTTAGCCAGCCGCAGAATAGCCGTCAGCTTCGCTATCAGTATGTAATCCTCTCCACTGACGCCGATCACGCGGTACTCATCGTCATCATAATTCCCCAGTTTCTGCGTATTCGCCCGCACCACCAGAGCGATGATCTGACGCTCCCTGTGGGAAAGGCCGATGATCTCCGTGGACATAATAATATTGTAGGAACAGTCCGCCACATGGGCCAGGCTGATATATTTTCCGCAGTCATGCAGGTGAACGGCGATCTCCAGCAGCAGCCGGTGACGTTTATTCAGTCCATGTACCTTCCTCATGCTGTCAAAGATTACCAGCGCCGCCTGATTCATAGTGGTGATATGGGATTTGCTGATGGCATAGCGCTTACCGATATTGCGGGCCGCCATCAGGATATCATTTTCGAAGTTGTGGGAGGGTTTGATCAGCTTATTTTTCTCCGCATATTCATAGGCCACGCCGTCAGACAGCTCCATTCCGGGAATCCAGACCAGCTCCGCCCCCAGCTCCTCCACAAAGATCTTGTAGAGAATCGCAGTGGGCACAAGAAGCGTGGCGTATTCCGCAGCGATACCCATCTCCTCCGCCAGCTCCAGAGGCGGCATATGGACGATCTTCTCATACCAGGCCATATACTCGTCTTTCGACATGGTATCCTTGAGATCCGAGGTGGGATTGTGAGCCAGAAAATCCGAGAGAAAATCTCCCGTCAGAATGACGTGGGGGATCTTCCGGTCTTTCAGATGCATCTTCTTATAACTGGTCACTTCTGCGGCGATCATCTCCGACACCAGGGTCTCATAGTGGTTCGTCTCCCTGCGCAGGGCCGCCAGCCGCTCCCGGATCCGCAGATTACCGAAAACGATGTTCTGGGTGGAGATCAGATTGTCCTTGTCAAAAAGGGACACCTGGATACTGCCCGCGCCCACATCCACAATAGCCGTCCCCTTCTGGATAATTTTCTCAAAATCGGCCTGGTTGGAGGCAATGGCCTTGTAACCGATAAACCGCAGTTCCGAATTGCTGTACACCTGCACCGACACCCCTGTGCGCTGCTTGATCAGGTTGAGTACCAGCCGGGAATTCGCTGCCTCCCGGATGGCGCTGGTGGCCACCGCCTTGTAGTCATCCACCTGATAGCCTTTCATCTTCACGACAAAATCGGAAATGAGCCGGCACAAATCTTCCGCCATGGGCTGACGGATCTTCCCGTGGACATAGGAATCCTTGCCCAGCTCAAGGGGATAACGGATATAGTCGATCTGCTTGATCCCGTTCTTCCGCGAGATCTCATAGATTTCCAGGCTCACCCCATAGGAGCTCACCTCAATCACGCCATATATCTTATATTGCATTGTATTCCATCTCCTTTATGGATGTTTTTTACCCAGCAAATGATCAATAAACTGCTGTGCCGTACGCCCGGACAGGCCGCCGTGGGACAGCTCCCATTTATTGGCCTCCAGAAGCAGCTCCTCCTCGGGCATCTCCACATGATGACGCGCCGCCAGCGCCCGGACGATATCTTTAAATTCTTTGGGTGTGGGCGAGCCGAAATAGATCGTCACACCGAAGCGGGCCACCAGGGACAGCTTCTCCTGCACGGTGTCAGTGGTATGGAGTTCCTCATTGGTGCGCACATCGTTCTTATCGCTGAAAGTCTCCCGAACCAGATGGCGCCGGTTGGACGTGGCATAGATCAGGATATTTTCCGGTTTTTTCTCCAGGCCGCCCTCAATCACTGCTTTCAGATACTTATATTCTATCTCAAATTCTTCAAAAGATAGGTCATCCATGTAAATAATGAACCGGTAATTTCTGTTTTTAATCTGGGCGATGATATCATTCAAATATTTAAACTGGTGCTTATAGACTTCAATGATCCGGAGCCCCTG
>DPJQ01000042.1:0-2139 GCA_003542935.1 Lachnospiraceae bacterium
TGACCATGCGTACTTTCCACACCGGCGGTATCGCATCGGCAGAGGACATCACCCAGGGTCTTCCCCGTGTGGAGGAGCTTTTTGAAGCCCGTAAGCCGAAGGGCCTGGCGATCATCACTGAGATCAAGGGCGTGGCCACGATCAAGGATACGAAGAAGAAACGGGAGATCATCGTCACCGACGATGAGACCGGCGATTCCAAGACATATCTGATCCCCTACGGTTCCCGCATCAAGGTGCCCGACGGGGCCGTGCTGGAGGCCGGCGACGAGCTGACCGAAGGTAGTGTGAACCCCCATGATATCCTGAAGATCAAGGGCGTCCGCGCCGTGCAGGATTACATGCTGCGGGAGGTGCAGAGGGTGTACCGTCTGCAGGGTGTGGAGATCAACGATAAGCATATCGAGGTGATCGTCCGCCAGATGTTAAAGAAGATCCGCATCGAGAATAACGGTGATTCGGATATGCTTCCGGGTACACTGGTAGATGTGCTGGATTACGAAGATGCCAATGAGAGGCTGCTGGAAGAGGGCAAGGAGGCTGCCGAAGGCAAACAGATCCTTCTGGGGATCACAAAGGCTGCCCTTGCCACGGATTCCTTCCTGTCGGCCGCTTCCTTCCAGGAAACCACCAAGGTGCTGACAGAGGCTGCCATCAAGGGCAAGGTTGACCATCTGGTGGGACTCAAGGAAAATGTCATCATCGGTCGGCTGATCCCGGCAGGTACAGGTATGAAGTGTTACTCCGATGTCCGGCTGAATACGGATATCAGCATCAAGGATAAACTGATGTTCGAGGAGGACAGCGAGGACGACGAACTTCTCTATGTGTCCGAGGAGGACGACGATGAGGAGCTGGCCGAAGAGGAATATATTGACGACGGGGAGGATTCGGATACAGAAGAGGAGGCCCTGTTTGCAGAAGAAGAACCCATTCCGCTGCTGGATGGGGATTATGAAGAATAAGAAATAAAAAAGGCCTGCCGCCCGGATATGAACGGGGCGGCAGGTCTTCTTTATATCCGGCCGGAACCGAAAAGTAACCATTATCATACAAAAAATAAAAAAACTCTTGCATATGTAGACAAAAGTGGTTATACTAAAGATACAATTTATCTATTGTCTATTCGACAAATTTTCCCATTTTATGAAAAGTGAATATGGTAATGGCCTCCGGAGCCTGCGCGGGCTGGTATGCGGAATGTCTGCCACGGCTGACGGAGCCTGTTTGGAGGAGTGGCGATGCTGGAAATAGGAACTGTTGTGGACGGCAAATATAAAATCCTCAGCAAAGTGGGGCAGGGCGGCATGAGCGTCGTGTATCTGGCACTGAATGAACGGGCCAATAAGACCTGGGCCATCAAAGAGGTGCGGAAAGACGGGGTGCAGGACTTTGCCACAATAAAGCAGAGAGTGATCGCGGAGATAGATATTTTAAAGGGCCTGAACCATAAATATCTGCCCGGTATCATCGATATCCTTGATGATGACGGCACGTTTATCATTGTTATGGATTATATAGAGGGCCGCCCGCTGGATGGGGTACTGCAGGAAAATCTGCGGGAGAAGGGTCTTCCCATTGCCGCGGAAGACGTGATCTCCTGGGGGATTCAGCTCTGTGAGGTGCTGCGCTATCTTCATACCAGGGAGACGCCCATTATTTATCGGGATATGAAGCCGTCCAATGTTATGCTGAAACCGGACGGGAAGATTTCCCTGATTGATTTCGGCACGGCCAGAATATTTAAAGAGGGCAATTCCGATGACACCACCTGTCTGGGGACGCCCGGCTATGCGGCGCCGGAGCAGTACGGCGGGAACGGCCAGTCCGGCCCCCGGAGTGATATTTACTGCCTGGGTGCTACGCTGCATCACCTGGTCACAGGACGTAATCCGGCGGCCACTCCCTTTCACTTCCCGCCGATCACTCAGTGCAGGCCGGCACTTCTGGAAGAAACGCCGAGGGAACTGAGAAATGCCCTGCTGGGACTGGAAATTATTATTGAAAAATGTACCCGGTATAAAGAGGAAGAGCGTTATCAAAATTGTGCCCAGCTGCAATATGCCCTGGAGCATCCGGAAGAGCTGGGATTTCCCTACAGGAAAAAACTAAAAAGAAAACTGCTGGCGTTTATGGTCA
>DPJQ01000042.1:2412-10598 GCA_003542935.1 Lachnospiraceae bacterium
TGGCGTTTATGGTCAGCGCCGCTATGGGGCTGCTCATGGGTGTTGGTTCGCTGGCCGGTGCCGTTTTGTCCGGACGGGAGAAGGCCACAGGTTTTGATTATTATATTGAGAGTGCTTCAACAGCGGCAGGCCGGGACAAACTGGAGTTGTATCGGAAGTCCATAGCCCTTGAGCCCCGGCGGGAGGAGGGATGGCTGGGAATTGTGGAGGCAGTGGGGGCGGACGGTATTTTTACCACAGAGGAAGACGGCTGTATCCTCTCCCTTTTGAGTTCCAGGGACAACGGCAGGAGTCAGGATAATAAGACGGTCTTCCGCAGGAATAAAGCCGGATACATTCGTTTTGCCTACAATCTGGGCATGCTGTATTACTATGCGGAAGGCAGGGGGCAGAATAAGGCATCCGCCGGCGGTTGGTTTGACGTTGTCTGCAAAGCGGATCTGTCCAATCTGGATCTGGGGCCGGATGACGATAAAAAATCAGCCTGGAAAGCCCGTGCGGAGATATTGGGAAAAATCAGCGGCTACAGCAGCAGGATCGGAAAGACCAATCAGGCCGGCGACGCACAGACCACTTATTTCGATTACTGGAATGACCTGATGCTCCTTGTGGATAACGATGTTGCCGGCCGGGATAATGTGGTTACGGAGCTGCGCCTCTATAACGAGATTGTATATCAGATCTGTACCCGCTGCGATGCTTTCTATGAAGCGGGAGTGGCCGGGGAGGACATGGCACGGGCCTTGAACGATGTGGAAAACCGTATCCGCGGATTGTATATCACGGAAAATCCAGTGGCGGAGGAACTGAAACAGGAAATTCTGAAAGCGGCTTTAATAGGAAGAAAACAGGTGGAGGCTGTTTTGGCGAATGCACGGACGGGGATCGCCGGGGACGCCGCGGAAAAGGGAGGCGGGGTGAGATGACAGAAGAATTGATGATACAAAATTTTGAAAGCCGCTGCTGTTTATATGAGAAAATCTGTCTGTATTGCGGCATTGCAGCCGTCATTTTCCTGGTGTTGGCCATTATCCTTTTTGTTACATTACATATTCCGCAGGTGTTTGGGGAGTTCACAGGGAGAACAGCCCGCAGAGCGGTGCGGCGTATGACAGGCAGCAAAAGGCAAAGGGACAGGCCGCCGGTTACGTTTACGGCTGAGACAGCCGCGCTGCCGCAGGAGGAAATGGAGACAGCCGCGCTGCCGCGGGAGGAGATAAAAATATGAAAAAGAAGAAACAGGAAACGAAAAAAATAGCGGCTCTTTTGCTGGCTATGGGATTGATTTTTTCTGAATGCCTGCCGCCCAATCTGTACAGAGTGCGGGCAACAGAAGACCGTATGGAGAAGACGGAGGTAAAAACGGAAAGCAGTGAAGAAGACAGCGATGATTCTTCTACGGATCCTTTGGGGAAAGAGGCCGATGAAGAGATTGAAGAGGCCGAAGTCTGTGATGAGGAGCGGAAGGACGGGGAGATTGGCTTTTCCGAAGAGTATACCGAACAGGAGCCTTTGACACTGCTATATGGGACGGTGGGGGCCACAGAATCTTTTTCACTCAAGTATGAGGGCGAAGACCTGGCAGATGAAGTGTTATCCGATGCTTCCGTCAAGGTGGAGGATAAAGATGTGCTGGATGCTGCCGTAGATTCGGAGAACAGGACCGTCACATTTACGCCCCAAAAAGTTTCCGGGGAGCCAGTAAGGGCGGTGTTGTCCGTGGAATCGGAGAATTACAGATTTAAAAAGATTATTTATATAGAAGTGGCGCCGCTCCCGCTGGTCATGGATGCCGACAGTATTGCCGTCAGCGCACCGGGGAAAGGAAACTATACAAATTCGAAAATTTACGATGCCGATGACAGAGTGGATGTCAAAGCCACCCTGAAAACGACGGGAGACTTTTTTGTAACGGCCCAAACGGAGCGGGAGGTGAAACAGTATTTTACAGATGTGGTTTTTCGTAATTATGCCAGCGGCCTGGTAAATGCACAGGGGGAAAGGGAAACGCAGTCATTTTGCTTTGCCCCGAAAGATCTGTCCTCATGTACGGATATCACAGACTTGTCACTCAGAGACAGCTATACCATAAAAGCCGGGGAAAAAGCGGCGGATATTCCTCTGGCCATTGAGAAGAGAACACTGCATCTGACCGTTGCGGACAGCGGGAGGCCTTTTAGGAGCCTTGACTATACAAAACCGCTGCAGACGCTGGTGGGTGTAGACGCAGCAGGGGAAGATACGGGTTTTGCGGGGACGGATTCCGCGGAAATGGAGGGATTTTCTTTTCCGGTAGTTATGGATACCACGGCAAAGGGGCTGACGGAGGAGAATGTCAGAGCGGAGGATACGGCGGTTTACGGTGCGCATGAGGGAGGACTGGTATTGGATATCGCCACCGGAAATGCCACGGACAATTATGTTTTTGACCTGCAGGACTATACCAGGGGCACTCTGACCATATCGGAGGAGACGGATGCCGAAGCTTATGTAACGGTAGACGGCGTCTCCAGTACCCGTGTATGGGAGGCTGTCAGGGACGGGAAACCTGTTTGCTGTTTCGGCCGGGATGCGTGGATCCGATTTGCTCTGGCCGGCGGTTACAATAAGATCTATCTTGCCGACGGCACGGATGTCACGGACACGGGGATCGCAGGCCCCGTTCCTGACGCCGGTGTTTCCGGCAGTGTCAGTGAGCTGAGTTTTTACCTTGCCAGGGAGGAACCTGCGGCCGCGGGCGGCGCTGCTGCGGGAACGGTCAGGGCCAAAACGAAACCTTTCCGTCTTTTTTTCATTTATGACCGGGATGCGCCAGACTGTACAAAAATCGCTTTTGGCGTGAAAAACAGAGTCATATCCGATCTGGCTTCCATGGTTACTTTCGGGATTTATGATAAAAAGCAGATTGTGGCCGAGGTGTCCTTTGACGATGCCGTGGCCGGAGTAAACAGCTGGTCTTATTTTATAGCCGAAACGGACAGAGACGGTACATATGAGGAACTTTTGGAAAATGCCGTGTTTCAGGCAGGGACAGAGGACGGCAGGATCCCGGTGGGTACGCTGTCAGACGGGCAGTCTTTGGAAGAGGGGAACAATTATGTTGTATTTGTCAAAGTGACGGATCGTGTGGGGAACACCGGTATCTACGGTTCCAATGGCGTCGTGCTGGAAAATTTCCATGATATCTCCGTCAGTTATACGGAAAGAGCGGGAACCGGGTCTGCCGGAACATGGAATGGCCTCACTTACTATTCCGGCGATGCCATACTGACCCTGAAAGCAGAAGAAAACGCCGGTGAGAGCGGTTATTTTTCCGGGCTGAAAAATATGGCGTATACGGTTACCAGATATTCCGGTGACGGGAAGACCGTGACGGACCGTGAAAAAACAATCATAACGAGGGAGACGGAGGACCATGCCGTTTTACCTGCATTTCCGGAAGGGGTCACACTGGCCGGGCTGAGGAAATACTGTACGATCACGAAGACACTGGAATTTGCCGGTGATCCGCAAAAATCCCAGGTCATTACCGTCAGTGCAGAAGCCGGCGATCATGCAGGCAATGTGATGGGAAGTCCGTCAAAACATACGATCGTGCTGGATTCGGTCCGTCCGGAGGTCACGTCCTCCCACACACAGGTAAATCATAGGGGCGCGTTTTTAAACGGATTTTATGCTAACAGCGAAGTGACCTATACCGTTGCCGTCAGGGAACGTTTTTTACAAAACCTGAGGGTAAATATCAATGACATATCCTGCACGCTGGACGAACTGGAGGCGAAAAAGGATTCGTTGGGTATTTTGTCCGTCACAAAGGATACGGAGACGGATATTTCACAGTCAACGGACGGGACGGTCTATCATTTTTGCATTACCTTTGCGGCGGACGGCGAGTATACGGTGCAGACGACGGCCGTGGATGCCGCCGGCAACAGCGGCCAGGATTCCCCTTTCCGTTTTGTGATCGATACGGTACGGCCGAAACTGGAGCTTACCTATACGGCCGTCCATACGGATGGCACGCAGACCGCTCTGGATATGTCCGCAGATCGTGTATATGCGGATGAGACTGTCTCCCGTGTGGCTGCAACAGCCAAAATGACGGAGCGCAATTTCGATCCCAAAGGGGCCGGACTTGTGGTCAGGGCCACAGACAGCAGGAACAGAGAAGTGCAGGTGGCCGACTACGGTGCGGCCATCCGCGGCAGCTGGACAAATAAAGGGCGTGTCAGTGATGCGGACAACCGTTATGTCTATGAACTGGCGCTGCCGCCGATCTGCGTGGACGCCGACTATGGTTTTACATACAGCTGTACCGACCTGGCAGGCAATGAGCTGGAAACCGTGCTGACACACGCCCTCACGCTGGACCGCGTCAAACCCACCGGTGCGGTGACCGTTGAGGGGCTTGTGAACGGCCCACGGACCATGACATGGGAAAAGCTGTTGCATGCCATAACTTTTGGATTTTTCGGGAAAAACCGCGTCAGGGTCTCCCTGGCGGCCGCGGATGAGACCGCCGGCGTGGCTTCTGTCTGGTACCTGACGTCCGAAACCTCCCTGAGTAAAAGCGACCTGGAGGGAAGAGCAGACTGGCTGAAATATAAAAATAAGAAGAGTTTCAAAGCGGACAGGCGTCTGGCCGTGTACGGAAAGATTGTTGACAAAGCCGGTAATGTCCGGTACATCAGCTCCGATGGCATAATTGTAGATGATACGGCCCCGGAACCGGCGATAGTAATCACACCGGCAAAGGCGGATTGGGGTAAGGGGATATACGGTGCGGCGGACACTCCCGGATTTGATGTGTCTGTTACGGATACTCCGGTCAGGGGAGCATATGCGGGACTGAAAAAAATTGTTTATAAGATTGTCAACGGAACGAGCGGCTATACGGAGACAGGCACCCTTGCGGAGCTGAAAAAAACGGCGCACAGACAAAAATGGACGGGCCATGTCAGTGTGGATCCGGCCGGATTCTATTCCAATGACGTCCGTATCACTGTAACGGCCGAGGACTGGTCGGGTAACGATGCCGTATCGAAAGAGATCAGCATGGGGATAGACAATAAAGCTCCGGCAGTCAGATTTTCTTTTGATGAAAGCGACGTCCAAAACGGCAGATATTATCATAATGACAAGAAACTGAGGATTACGGTGGTGGAAAGAAACTTTGACGCGTCCTACAATCCGAAAGTGACATCTTCGGCGGGGGGCGGTTACAGAATCGGCCAATGGATACACCGGGGGGAGACCCATACGGCGGTTCTGACTTTTACGGGTGACAGCGATTACACAGTAAGCTACGGCTGTTATGACCTGGCAGGCAACAAATCCAATACGGAAAAGCTCCGGACATTTACCGTGGATAAGACGGCTCCGGTCATTCGGGTGGCATATGATAATCATGATGTCCGAAACGGCAGTTACTACAGGGCGGCGCGAACGGCCACGGTCACAGTTACCGAGCATAATTTCGATCCGTCGCAGATTGCGGTGACGACGGCGGCCGTATCAGGCGACGTGCCAAAGATCAGCGGCTGGTCCGGTTCCGGCGACATCCATACGGCGAAGATCAGCTTTTCCCGCGATGCCGAGTATACTTTCGGCGTCGGCGGCGTGGATCTGGCGGGCAACCGGTCAGCCGGGATCCTGCCGGAAAAATTTACGGTCGACCTGACGGCGCCGGAGATTACGTTTGAAGGCATAAAAGACAGATCAGCCAATAACGGAGTCGTTGCGCCCGTGGTGCGGATCCGGGATACAAACTTTGCGGCCGAGAGTACGGAAGTGACGCTGACAGGTGCAGGCTGCGGGGAACAGAAGGTGGATGAGATGGCCGCGGCCAGCCCGGATGGGTCCGGTATGACGGTGAAATTTAAAAACTTCGCCGAGGGTATGGACGATATTTATACACTGAGCTGCAGGTCCGTAGATAAAGCAGGTAATGAGCGTGCGGCATCCATCCGCTTTTCCGTAAACCGCGACGGCTCGGCCTATGAGGTTGATGAAGCCACACAGGAGCTGCTGGACAGAAAATATACCAACCGGCCGCAGGATATCGTTATCACGGAAATCAATGTGGATGAGCTTATGTTGATTGAACTCAGCTGCAGTCGGGACGGAAAAATCACTGCGTTGAAAGAGGGCGCGGATTATACCGTGGAAAAAAGCGGCCGGGAAGAACAGTGGAAAAAGTATATTTACCGGATCCGCAGGGCATGCTTTGAGGCGGAGGGTACATATGTGGTCAATATGTATTCCGAGGATGCAGCCCATAACAGGGCGTCCAATAAGTCTGAGGCAAAAACACTGGAATTTACCATAGATAAGACGGCCCCCACCATGGCCGTGTCCAATCTGAAAGACGGCGGCCGATATAAAGAGGAGAGCCATTCCTTCACTCTGAATGTCAGGGACAATATTCTTTTGGATTATGTGGAGGTCTGGCTGGACGGCGGGCTGATGCATACTTACAGGGACGATGAACTGACGGCGGCAGGGGGAGAGCTCCGTCTGGCTGTCGGCAGCAGCAGCCACTATCAGACGATCTCGCTGGTATCCGGCGATAAGGCGGGCAATGTCGGCAGGACGGCCTATGACCCGGCGGCCCGCGAACAGACAGAGGCATCCTACAGGGTGTTGATAACCGCCGACGGTTTAGTACAATTTGTAAATAATGTGCCGCTGTCGGCCGATATCGTGCTGTCGGCTGCTTTCGCTGCGATCCTGCTGGCTATACTGGCCGGAAAATGGAAAGGAAGAAAAAATTCCCCTTGACAGCCACACAAACTGAACGTATAATAACCCATGCGTGCACAAAACAGGCAGTTATTTTTGTGTGCGTTTGATGAAGAAGAATAGCAACCGCAGAGAACTTTTACAGGAGGTGAAAGGAATGCCCACATTTAATCAGTTAGTAAGAAAGGGACGCCAGACATCAGTAAAGAAATCCAATGCCCCGGCTCTTCAGAAAAGTTTCAACTCTCTGAGGAAAAAGACTACGGATATGTCCTCTCCCCAGAAGAGGGGCGTATGCACGGCAGTCAAGACGGCAACTCCTAAAAAGCCGAATTCCGCGCTCAGAAAGATCGCCAGGGTTCGCCTTTCCAACGGGATCGAGGTTACATCCTACATTCCGGGCGAGGGCCACAATCTGCAGGAGCACAGTGTTGTGCTGATCCGCGGCGGCCGTGTCAAGGATTTACCTGGTACGAGATACCACATCATCAGAGGTACTCTGGATACGGCAGGCGTTGCAAACCGGAAACAGGCCCGTTCCAAATACGGTGCCAAGAGACCTAAAAAGAAATAGTTCAAGGAAATCGGATTTCCAGTTGTAACAGGTAATCATAGAGAGTATCACAGAAAATTGTTTTGTACGGTATTCCATATACCCTGTCGGTTGCGGGTCATATAGAGAATTTTACTCGTGCGAACACAAGACGATGGGAGGTAAACTGCATACCCCCGTCATGTGAGTACCGATGAGATAATCATTTTGGTTAAGGAGGGAAGTAACGTGCCACGTAAAGGACATACCCCAAAAAGAGATGTTTTAGCAGATCCGATGTACAACAGCAAAGTGGTCACCAAGCTTATCAACAACATCATGTTGGACGGTAAGAAGGGTGTTGCCCAGAAGATTGTGTACGGCGCGTTTGCTAAAATGGAAGCAAAGTCCGGGAAGCCGGCTTTGGATGTATTCGAAGAAGCTATGAACAATATCATGCCGGTGCTGGAGGTCAAAGCCAGACGTATCGGCGGTGCTACCTATCAGGTTCCGATCGAGGTAAGGCCCGAAAGGCGTCAGGCCCTGGCCCTTCGTTGGATCACCATGTTCTCCCGCAAGAGAGGCGAGAAGACCATGGAAGACAGGCTGGCGAATGAACTTCTGGATGCCATGAATAATACGGGAGCTTCTGTAAAGCGTAAAGAAGACATGCATAAGATGGCAGAGGCCAACAAGGCATTCGCTCATTACAGATTCTAGAGGAGGAAATCTCATTGGCTGGAAGAGAATATCCGTTAGATAGAACCAGGAACATCGGTATCATGGCGCATATCGACGCCGGAAAGACCACTCTTACCGAGCGTATCCTGTACTATACCGGTGTGAATTACAAAATCGGCGATACCCATGAGGGCACTGCTACCATGGACTGGATGGCCCAGGAGCAGGAGCG
>DPJQ01000042.1:10879-11188 GCA_003542935.1 Lachnospiraceae bacterium
ATGGACTGGATGGAGCAGGAGCAGGAGCGCGGTATCACCATCACCTCCGCAGCTACAACTTGCCACTGGACGCTGCAGGAGGATAACAAGCCGAAGCCGGGTGCGTTAGAGCACCGTATCAACATCATTGATACTCCGGGCCATGTAGACTTCACTGTTGAGGTGGAGCGTTCCCTGCGTGTTCTGGACGGCGCCGTGGGCGTGTTCTGCGCCAAAGGCGGTGTGGAGCCTCAGTCGGAGAATGTATGGCGGCAGGCCGATACCTACAACGTACCCCGTATGGCCTTCATCAACAAGATGGATATCCTG
>DPJQ01000009.1:0-129 GCA_003542935.1 Lachnospiraceae bacterium
AGTACCTGTGGCAGCCGTCCCTGATGGCTGGTACGCCGGATACCCTGCTTGGCAGGCCGGTGAAGACCTCCGCCTATATGCCGGTGATCGCGGCGGGGGCGAAGACCATTGCCTTCGGCGATTTCAGCT
>DPJQ01000009.1:400-3113 GCA_003542935.1 Lachnospiraceae bacterium
CCATTGCCTTCGGCGATTTCAGCTATTACTGGATCGCAGATCGGCAGGGACGTTCCTTCAAGCGGCTGAACGAACTGTACGCCGCCAACGGCCAGGTGGGCTTCCTTGGCTCCCAGAGAGTGGATGGGAAGCTGGTGCTGTCCGAGGCGGTGAAGGTGCTGGCGCAGAAGGCCAGCGCCTGAGCTATCTGATGTGAAAAAGCGGGCGGCGTCCCCAGGAGTGGGGAGCCGCCGCTGACAAGGAAGGAGGGCAATGGGATGCTGGTGACACTGGAAGAAATGAAGAATTACCTCCGGGTGGATGACGATGAAGACGATGGGCTGATCACCACGCTTTTGGCATCAGCGGAGCGGATGTGCATGGATATCCTGCGGACAGATGAGGAAAGCGGCCTGCAGGAGGCAGAGAATGGAAAAACGGCGGTGATGTATACCGTGGCCTATCTGTATGAACACCGGGAGGAAGCCGACCACCATGCCCTGGTCCTGACGCTGCGTTCCCTGCTCTTCGGCAGCCGGAAGGAGGCGTTCTGATGGAGATCGCTCTTCTGAATGTAAAAGTGACCTTCCAGAAAAATTCTGTAGCTGCGGACGATATCGGAAACCGCAGGAATGTCTGGGAGGATTATTATACCTGCCATGCCACAGTCAGTGGGGAGAGCGGGCAGGAAAAGGCCGCGGCCGGATTGACGGTTGCAGATTCTGACATTGCTTTTACCATCCGTTTCTGTAAACGGGCAGCGGAGGTGACAGCGGACGGGTTCCGTATCCTGTTTCAAGGGGAAATCTACAACATCACGGCTGTGGACCACATGAACTATAAGAAGAAAGCGCTGAAGTTCCGGTGTGAGAAAGCGAGGCGGTAAACATGGGACAGACGGTACAGATCGGGGAACTGGCGGATGCCATTATGGAGACTTTGGACGAATACGCGGATCTGGCTGCCGAGGATGTGAAACAGGCGGTCCGGGATGCCGGGGAGACGGTAAAAAAGGAGATCCGTGCCAACGCCCCAAAGGATACCGGGGACTACGCCAAAAGCTGGGCGGTGAAGAAAACAAAAGAAACTTCCGCCAGCCTGACGCTGACCGTCCATTCCAAAAACCGCTACCAGCTGGCCCATCTGCTGGAGTATGGCCACGCAAAGCGGGGCGGCGGACGGGTGGAGGGCAAAGCCCATATCGCCCCGGCGGAGGAGAAGGGGATCCGGCAGCTGGAAGAAGAGATCGAAAGGAGCCTGAGGAATGGATAAACTTCTGGATATTTTGAAAAGCACCGGCTTTCCCTATGCCTATGACCATTTCGCGGAAGGGGAAGCGCCGGATCCGCCGTTCCTCTGCTACCTGCTGCCGGGGAGCGATAACTTTTCCGCGGATGGGAAAGTCTATTACCGGATCAGTGAGGTGCGGGTGGAATTATATACGGACCAGAAGGATTTAGCTGCGGAGAGAAAGCTGGAAGATGCTTTGGATGCCTGCGGTATTTTTTATGAGAAATCGGAGACCTGGATTGACAGCGAAAAGCTGTATGAAGTCCTGTATGTGTTTGAGATGCCGTCAGGGGAGGAAAGCGCAGGGCAGGACGGATAAGGAAATGGAGGGAGCAGGATATGTCTGCGAAGAAGAATAAGGTAAAATTTAATATTTGCAACGTGCATTATGCGTTGATTACGGTGGATGATGATGGGGAGGTGACCTTTGGGACGCCGGTGGCTATGCCGGGTGCGGTATCCCTGTCCTTGGAACCCAACGGCGAGCCGTCCAATTTTTATGCGGATGGGTACGCCTATTATACGATCTCCAATAACATGGGCTATGAAGGGGATCTGGAACTGGCTATGGTGCCGGAGAGTTTCCGGACGGATGTGCTGAAGGAATCCCTGGATGACAACAGCGTGCTGGTGGAGAGCGCCAACGTGGAGACGGCGAACTTTGCCCTGCTCTTTGAGTTTGACGGGGATGTGAAGAAGATCCGCCATGTGCTGTATAACTGCTCGGCGGCCAGGCCCAACATCGAGTCCGCGACCAATGAGGAGGAGATCGAGGTACAGACGGAAACGCTGGCTATCACGGCGGCGCCCCTGGCCAATGGGTATGTGAAGGCACGTACCGGGGACAGCACCACGGATACGGTCTATACGGGATGGTATACGGCAGTGTATCTGCCGGAGGTGACGCCGGAAACCTCCGGGACGCAGCAGTCCGACCAGCAGGGGACGGACGATGAGATAGGAGGGGAGACCTTATGAGCATGAAACGGAATATCATGATTGACGGGCAGGAGGTCCCTTTTAAGGCCTCCGCCGCTATCCCCCGGATCTACCGGATGCGGTTTCACCGGGATATTTATAAAGACCTGCGGGATCTGGAAAAGGGGATCGATAAGAATGACCCGGAGAATTCCAATCTGGATCTGTTCTCCCTGGAAATGTTTGAGAACATCGCCTATGTCATGGCGAAGCATGCGGACCCTTCCATCCCGGATACGCCGGAGGAATGGCTGGACGGGTTTAATACTTTTTCC
Source organism: Lachnospiraceae bacterium (assembly GCA_003542935.1). Classification (GTDB taxonomy): domain Bacteria; phylum Bacillota; class Clostridia; order Lachnospirales; family Lachnospiraceae; genus UBA11957. The sequence goes on from DPJQ01000009.1 coordinate 2,923, forward strand.
ATTTATCAGGTATTGCCCCAGATCATTGAACTGTGGGGACTGAATACCCAGACGGATGTGCAGGCTAAAAAAAACTTCGCCCGACTGACCGGGAAATGACAACACCTCTGTTCCTCCTGCGGTGCGTGCAGCTGGGGCTGTCCATCCGGGATCTGGATCTGCTGACCATCGGGATGGTGAATGATATGTAT
>DPJQ01000009.1:3414-3737 GCA_003542935.1 Lachnospiraceae bacterium
TGATATGTATGTGGAGAGCCGGAACGATGAGCATAAGTATGCGGTAGTGGCCACGCAGGAGGATTTTGATAGGTTCTGATTGTTTATAGTTCTCATCCTTGCTATAATTGAGTAGGGAGAAATATCCCTTATTTTTAATGTAGAGTAGAGCAAATTGAGATGGGGAGAAAATATGATGGATATTCAAGAGTTGAGAAATGATAAAAAATTTGAAAACTGGCATGAATACGAACCGATGGATGCTCAATATGTGAGATATATTAAAACGGATCCTTCTGTATTGGCTGCAGGGCATAAAATCAATGATGTATACCATACATTTT
>DPJQ01000009.1:4022-4538 GCA_003542935.1 Lachnospiraceae bacterium
AATGATGTATACCATACATTTTGTGATGCAAGAGCTTCATTACTACAAGCCAATTACAAAAATTATGGAGATTTGTGTGCCGATAATGAGATCAGTAGATTATACATAAAGACGAAATTTTTAAAAGATGCTCTTATGGAATATGCAATATGTCTTGATTTGAGTTGGCAAGTGGTATGGGCTTATATTCAGCCCAGTTCTTTTGCTTATTTGGTTCAAAAGAAATATAAGGAAATGGAAAAGTTATGTACAGAAGACAATGTACATTCACAATTAAATTGTGCAATAGCACAAAATGTAGATAAAGCAAAAAGAATAAAGGACTTGATAATATGCTTTGGAGATGAAAAGACAGTCAGAGACATTAGAAGCATATATAATAGCATAAAACATCGTGGTATGATGTATTTTAAAGGTTTCTCTAAAGAAGATATATCAAAGTTTCTTTTTGATCCCAATATTGAAATGCCTCTTAAAAGAGAAACATATGATCCTAATTATATTCAGGAGTTATTA
>DPJQ01000272.1:0-13219 GCA_003542935.1 Lachnospiraceae bacterium
CTTAAGTAAATGACATTGGTTCAGTACCTTCACAGTACGATGCAAAATCCATGAACAGTTACTATCACCTTACCTGCCACAACAACATGATTCCCAGCCGTACCCCTCCGAAAACCAGCAAAGCCAGCCAGGCCGTTGCCATCAAAAGGCGGTTGGCACGCGGGATATCTGCCGTCTCTACGGGACGGCACGGATCACCGATGGTCTCCTTTTTATGTAATTTCCCAAAATACCAGGCGTCTCCCGCCAACTGGATCCCCAGCGCACCGGCCATCACAGCCTCCGTATGGGCAGAATTGGGGCTGTCGTGATTTCGCCTGTCTCTGAGAAAAATCCTCCAGGCTCTCTTCCCGTCCATGCCGCAAAAACAAGCCGCCAGCGTCATGACCACAGCCGAAAGACGGGCCGGTATAAAATTCACCGCATCATCCAGCAGAGCCGCTGCCGTTCCAAAATAACGGTAGCGGTCATTTTTATAACCCACCATGGAGTCCATGGTGTTGATGGATTTGTAGGCAAACCCCAACACCGCGCCGCCGATCATCATATAAAACAGAGGTGCCAGAACCCCGTCCGAAGCATTCTCCGCCACCGTCTCTACAGCCGCCCTGGTCACCCCTTCTTCCGTCAGGTTCTCTGTATCCCGTCCCACGATCATGGAAACAGCGTACCGGCCCCCGGCCAGGTCTCCCTCCGCCAGACGGTCATACACATCCATACTCTCATCTTTCAGGGAACGTGCCGCCAAAAGCTGATAGCACATGAAACTTTCAAGAACCAGCCCTGCCGCCCAGTGGAGCCGGTACAGAGCCCACAGCACTGCCCAGGGTACCGCCGTACTGACCCCCGTCACCAGGATCACCAGGCACATGCCGCCCAGCCTTTCACCGCCTTTATTCTTTGGCAGAATCTTTCGCAGCGCCGTTTCCACCAGAGAGATCCATTTCCCGATCGCCTGTACCGGATGATACAGCCCGTGGGGATCCCCCAGCAGCATATCCAACAGAAAACCGGCCGCCACCGCTGTCAGCGTATATTTTATATGCAAGAACATTGTTTCACCTTCATGTATTTCTTCACATGTGTTCATTTCAGCGAATGGGTATCAGTTTCGGATCTGCTCCCCATTCTTCCGTCTGCGTCCGGACCGTGATCCACTCGCCGTTCCCGATCTGCCAGCCGTAGTAATCCCTGTGGGGCTCCGACCAGGCATCCATCACCGCCATGATCGTTCCCCCGTGGGCCACCACAGCCGCCTTTCGGCACCCGGCAGCGCGGATTCTCTCCATCACCCGCAAAAATCCGGCACAGCATCTGCCGCAAAATCCATCCCGGCTCTCCCCACCGGGAAAAGGCAGTGTACCGTTGCTGTCTATCCACCGCTGGTAATCCGGGTCACCGGATAGCTCCTGCCAGTTTTTCCCCTCAAAGGCTCCGAAATCACACTCGGAAAGCTCCGGCACCGATACCGCCTCCAGCTGTGGGTAAAGGATGCGGGCCGTCTCCACACAGCGCCGCATCGGACTCACAAAGAGAAGCTCCGCCTCCGGCGCTTTCACATCCGCAAGAGCCTCTGCACCTTCCGCGCACAACGGCTCGTCCGTCCGCCCCACATACCGGTGCTCCCCATTCCCCGCCGTCCGGCCATGGCGGATCAGATGGATCTGTACTTTCATTTGATCTTCACCCCGATGCCGCAGACCACCCGGTAAACCGCCTCCGCCTCCGCCGCCAGACCGGTGCAGATACGTCCCACCGTCTCCCTGTAACGACGGTCAAAAGCATCCATCGGCACCACGCCGCAGCCCAGCTCATTGGCCACCAGCACCACGTTCGGATTCGTCCGTGCCACACGCTCTGCGATCCCGGTACAGTCCTGTCCTTTTGCCAACCGGTTTCGGATATATTCGTGGAAGTGGATCATCCCGCTGCAGGTATCCAGTTCCTCCTCCCCACAGGTTCTGCCGTCCGCCCAATCTTCCAGTCCGGAAATATCCCGGGCAAACTGCTGCTTCCCCTGAAAAGCACCGCCAATCACCAGAATCATAGTAACATTCCTCTCCAGATCTGCACAAACACCTGCGCCAGCAGCATCGCCAGCTCGCAGATGCTCAGAAAATATCCGGCGATATCCCCCGTAGTACCGCCAAAGTACTTCATTGCCTTCCGATAATACCAGAAAAAAACCGCCGCCGCCGTGCCGCAGTTCACCGCACCGTACACCGGATGCAGGTACAGATTCACTGCCGCCAGAAGTGCCATATACAAAATCAGTACCGCCTGCACCCGCCTGGTACTGGCATCCTTGGAAAATGCTGCCACCGTACCGTCTTTCCGCGCTTTTGGAAAAGACACAATAGACATAGCCGAAAGGCACCTCGTCATCGGAAAGCTCAGACACAAAAAGGGCAGGATCTCCGGCGTAACCTCACTGTAAGCGCCATATAAAAGGACAAAATATACGATACCGGTCAGCACTGCGAAAGCCCCGGTATGTACGTCCTTCAGTATCTCCAGCCGCCGCTCCCGCGGCATCCAGGAACTCAAAGCGTCTGCCGTGTCCAGCAAGCCGTCCAGATGAATCCCCCCCGTGACAAAAAAGGGAATCAACATCAGGATCACCGTATAGAGACAGCCGTTCCAGGGAAAATATTTGCCCAGGATTCCCCACAGGCCCGTCAGTCCTCCGACCACCACGCCCACCCAGGGAAAAAAGCACATCATATAGGCCATGTTCTCCTCACTCCAGTCACAGTTCGGCACCGGAATCTTGGAAAACATGGAAAAAGCTATCACACAGCTATGGTACAATTTTTTCAAGAGCTTTTTCCCCCTTTTACAGTCAGAGGTATCCCGCAGACCACCTCCGTCACCGCATCGGCCAGACATCCCATCCGGGCGTTGATCTCACCGAGATACCGCTGGTAACGTGCCGTCTCCTCATCATATTGCAAACCGTCCGAAAAAATCTCATTGGTAACCACCACCAAATGGCCGGCCTGCCCCAGCAGGCTGTCGATGCCGTCTGTCACGGCCTCCACTGTGCCCTCACCGGCTCCCTGTTCCTGGTACATCTCGTTGGCCACCAGGTTGGACATACATTCCAGCAGTACCACGCTGCCCGCGGGCACCCGCAGACCGGCAAGGCCGGTATAGCATTCCACCGTGGCAAACTGTTTGCGGCTGCGCATCTGCCTGTGGCGGGCAATGCGGGCATGGCACTCTTCATCGTAGGGATACATGGTTGCCACATAGATCCTCTCCGCCGGGCCGAGATCCAGCACACACTGTTCGGCATAAGCGGATTTCCCGCTTCCGCTTCCTCCTGTAATCACATGAAACATAGGCAGCCCCATCATGTCAGCGGAACATAATGTTCCATGCTGTTTTCTTCAAAGGAGGCCACACCGCGATAGACCTCGATCGCCATATCCAGAATGGGAAACAGCAGCACCGCGCCGCTCCCCTCCCCCAGACGCATCCGGCAGTCCATAAATCCCTCCAGGCCAAGCCGTTCCAGTACCAGAGCCGAGGCCGGTTCCTGGGACAGATGGGAGGCAAACATGTAGGATTTTGATTCGGGACAGAACCCGGCCGCCGTCATGGCCGCCACCCCGGAGATAAACCCGTCTACGACCACCGGGATACCCAGGGCCGCGCCGCCCAGGAATACTCCGGCCATACCCGCAATATCAAATCCACCCACCGCCGAGAGCACCCCCAGGGTATCTCTCGCATCCAACTGATAACGCTCCAGGGCATCTTTGATCACCCGAATCTTTTTGTCCAGCCCGGCGCTGGAGAGCCCGGCGCCCCGGCCTGTCACCGTCTCCACCGGAACACCGGTGAAAACCGCCGTCATGGCGCTGCTGGTAGTGGTATTTCCGATCCCCATCTCTCCGGTGGCCAAAATGCGGTAGCCCTGATCGTAGAGCTTTTCCGCCATATGTATGCCCACCTCGATGGCCTGTACCGCCTGTTCCCTGGTCATGGCCGGTTCCTTCGCAAAATTTTTCGTGCCGTAGGCCACTTTATGATTGGGAAGGATCGTATCGGAGGCAATACCGATATCCACGGGAAATACGTCCGCGCCGGATTTCTTACAGAAGATCGCCGCCGTGGCTTTTTCCTTGAGAAAATTCTCGGCAATGATCTTTGTGACCTCCTGGCCGCTCTGGGAGATCCCTTCCTCCACCACACCATTGTCGGCGCACATCACCACCAGCGCCTTTTTATCCAGAGAAACCGCCGGCGTCCGCAGCATACCGGCTATGCGCACCACCGCATCCTGCAGCTTACCCAGGCTGTGCAGCGGGATCGAAGTGTCGTTCCACCGCTCCCAGGCCGCATCCATGGCCTCCTGGGAGAGGGGCCGAATCTTCTCTATGGTTTCCTGCAATGTCATCTTATCACCTGTCCTTTTTCTGAAGCATTGGGGCTGTATACACTCTATCGGCCCGGCAACTCCGTATATTTTCTGCACCTGTCCAAAAAAGCATCTGCAAATTTTATATTAGCATAATAGTATATATGAGGAAATCCGGCAAACAACGTGTCCGTACTGTGTATACAATCCCAGCTCCGATTGCTCAGCGGCTTTTGGGCTTTCCAGTCTGCACCACAGGCATCCGAATCAAAATAATGGAATTCATGGGCAGGCAGACTGCCCACCTCCCCGCCAAAAGCCGTCCCCCTCTGCAGGATCACATAGCCGAAACGGGTCAGCCGGGGCGTCTTCCACACCCGACCTGGAATCACCCCGGCCATAGGCCACGCTTTACCGTCCATATCCTCCATGGTCTGATGGAGATACATAAAACCGCCGCACTCCGCCGTTGTAGGCATTCCTCCCAAAATAGCTTCCCGCAGAGCCTGGCACATTGCTGTATTTTCACTCAGCTCCCGGGCATAGAGTTCAGGATAACCACCGTTCAGAACGAGGCCGCAGAGCCCCTCCGGAAGCCCGGTATCGCGAATCGGCGAAAAGGGAACGAGACACGCGCCATGCTCCCGCAGATAATCCAGATTATCTTCATAGAAGAAACAGAAAGCCTCGTCCATGGCCACACCGATACGGATCGGTTCGGAAATCACCTTCCCACGGGGATTCTCCGCCTCTCCCGCTATCTCCTCCGCCGCCCGTGCCAGTTCCAGCAGTCCGTCGATATCCACCGATCTCTCCATGGCCGACGCCAATGTATCCAATTGCCTCTGCAGATCGCGGATCTCCTCCGGGAGCACCAGTCCCAGGTGACGGCTCTCCAGCAGACAGTCTTTTAGTTCCGGGAGATAACCGTAGACCTTGACCGGGAGCTGTTCCTCCACCATGGCCTTGACCCGCGGATACAGCATCGGAGAGATCCGGTTCAGGATGACCCCGCGGATATGGCTGTTCTCCTTGTACTCCAGAAATCCCTTGATCATGGGGACGACAGACACACTCATCCCCCTGCAGTTCACCAGCAGTACCGCCGGAGTGTCGGTCACATCGGCCAGCTCCCATGCGCTGGCCTCTGCGGATATACCCGCCAGGCCGTCGTAGTAACCCATGACGCCCTCGATGACCGCCACATCAGCTCCGGCGCCGTTTTTTTGCAGCAGATACCGTGTCACATCCCTGCCGGTAAAAAATGTATCCAGATTACGGCTCTTAGTCCCGATCACCTTCGTGTGGAACATCGGATCGATATAATCCGGCCCGCACTTAAAGGATACCGCTTCAAGGCCCCGGTTTTTTAACACCTGCAAAAGTCCGCAGGTACACAGCGTCTTCCCGCTGCCGCTGGCCGCCGCCGTGATCAATATTCTCGGTAGCTTCATGGCTGTGCCTCCCCCGAGAAAGTAAAAATATACACGGGATTCTGCCCCATCATCATATGATAGGCGCCTGCCTCCCTGGATCTTGCCACGGACAGGGATACCACCTCCGTATCCGTGACGGGAAACTCCCGCATCACCCTCAGCGTCTCCTCTACGGTCTCCAGAGTGATCGCATTTACCACGATTCGGATGGCAGGATTTTTCTTCAGCAATAAGGCCACGATCTCACGGAGATTGCCCGAGGAGCCGCCGATAAACGCATGGGTCGGTACGGGGAGATCCTCCAGCGCCTCCGGAGCCGGCCCCTCAATGACGGTCAGATTGTCCACGCCGAAATGAATCTTATTTCTTCTCAGAAGCTCCACGGCGGCCGGTTTCTTCTCCACGGCATAGACCTGCCCTCCGGGAACCGCCAGGGCTATCTCTACAGAGACAGAACCCGTGCCTGCTCCCACATCATAGACCACCGAATCCGCCCGAAGCTGCAGCTTAGCCACGGAAACCGTGCGCACTTCCTCCTTGGTCATCGGCGCTTTATCCCGAAGAAAACGATCGTCGGACATGCCGTGGGTCACTACCCTGCCGGCAGCAGCCGGATTTTCCAGATAGACTACACAGAGGGGATCTGTCTTCAAATCGAGAAAATCTCTCGGATATCCCTGCGTGATTTTTTCGTACGGATAGGTCAGACGCTCACCCACCGTCAGATGCACCTCATCCATACCGTATTTATGGAGTTTCTCACACAGTCCGGCCACACCGTCCGCTGTGCCCAGTATGGCAAATACTTTCGGATGGCATTTGATACGCCCCACCAGATTTTCTTCTTTTCCGTGGACGCTGTAGGGACGCACGTCCTCCCAGGGAATGCCAAGCTTCGCACAGAAACACACCATGGAGGAAATCCCCGGCAAAATCTCCACCTCCGGCCCCAGCACTTCCAGAAGCTTTTTGGCACCGCTGAAAAATCCCACATCACCGGACAGCGCCACGGCCACTTTCTCGCATTCGGGATGGCCGTCTATGCAGGCTTTGATCTCGTCGGGCCTGTAGGCATGAAAGACTTCCTGTCCCGGCACGGCCGTCGCATCCGTCATGCGCTGCGCTCCGATCAGAAGCTCCGCTTCCCGGATCGTCCGCTCCGCATCTCCGGTCATGGTTCCCTCCCCTCCCGGGCCAATGCCCACCAGAGAGATTTTCTGTCTGGGAGTGATGGCCAGCCGTTCCAGCAAAAGACGTTTGCACCGGGAAAGGGTATACCCCTCCTCCCGCAGCGGACGCCCCACCACCACCAGCTTCGCACCGGCCTCCCGGGCCGCCGAGAGTTTCTCCGGAAAACCACCGTTTTTCCCCGACTCCTTGGTCACCAGATAACGGATATCATATTGACGCATCATAGCCACATTCAGTTCCCGGGAAAACGGTCCCTGCATACAGATCAGATGCTGTCCCACAAAGCCGAGCTCCCCACAGGAACGCACCACGTCGGGCAGTGACAACACCCGGGCAAATACCCGCTGTTCATAATCCGGTATCACTGTATAAGCTTTAAGCTCCTTGCTCCCGGTGGTAGCCAGTATATTTCCTTTTGTACCGCACAAGGCCTCAGCGGCTGCTGCCACGGAATCCACGGTTATGACTTCCGAGTCCTCCCAGCCCTCGGATTCCCGGAGAAGCCGGATGTACTCTGTCCGCGTCTTTTCACAGGCCCGCCGGATATTTTCCGTCACCGCCGCCGCATACGGGTGGGTGGCATCCACCACAAAATCACAGCCGTCGGCAAACAGAGTTTCCATCTGCATCTCGTCGAGCCGTTCATGAGATACCGTCAGACGGCCCCCGGCGGGCAGCAGGCTCTCCCCGTACTCAGTCGCCACACAGACCCGGGCCCCGATCCCATGTCTGTCCAGAAACTCTGCAATCTGCCGTCCCTCAGCCGTTCCGGCAAAAACAACAATCTTTGGCATAGCTGCACCCTCTTACACGTCCCGGTATCCCCGCGGAGTCACCATTTTTCCGCCGATCTGTCTGGTCTGGGAATTGCCCACAAATACGGTAGTAAACATATCCACCTGAGTATCCCGAAGCTTCTTTAGCGTCATCACCGAAGCATACTCCCCTTCCCGGGCAATATTGCCCACGATACCGCACACAGTATCCGGGGATTTGTATTCCAGCATCAGATCACAGGCTTTCATCAGATAATCACGGCGTTTTTTGCTGGAAGGGTTGTACAGGCATACACTGAGATCGGCTTTGGCCGCCGCAAGAAGCCGGGCCTCGATCTTCTCCCAGGGGGTCAGAAGGTCACTTAATGAGATCAGACAGAAATCATGGATCAACGGCGCACCCAGCACCGCCGCGCCTCCCAGCGCCGCCGTCACACCGGGAATGATCTCAAGCTCCACCTCGGGGTAACGCTCGCCCACCTCATACATCAGCCCGGCCATGCCGTAGACTCCGGCATCGCCGCTGCAGATCATGGACACTACCCGGCCCTTGATGGCCTCCTCGAAAGCCAGCACACAGCGATCCACCTCTTTCGTCATCGGCGTGGTCATAAATTCTTTTCCGGCAAAATGCTCTTTCACCAGATCCACATAGACCGTATAGCCGATGATCACATCGCTGCCCTCCAGGGCGTGGATCGCTTTCAATGTCATCTGTTCATACTCACCGGGGCCGATGCCCACCACAAATATCTTATTCAAAACGTATCCTCCTGTTCCCGGCTGCCACCGCAGCCGTCACCCCCCGGCCGGGGCATTTTTTTCTGATCAGTGTTCCGTTTCCGGAGGCCAGCACGGCGCTGCGCTCACATACATTATCCACGCCGGTAATATCCTTGACAAAAGCAGACACGGAAAATGTCCCCGGCACTTTTTCAAGACTTTCCGGATCATAAGTCACAAAGGGCACTCCCAGCGATTCCGCCAGCTTTCGGATGCCTGACTCATCTTTTTTCAGATCGATGCTGGCCAGTTGCCCCACAGCCCGCACATCCAGCCCCTCCATAACCTGGTAAAACAGGGCCGCCACTGTTTCCGCCGCCGCACCCTTCCGGCAGCCGATCCCCACCGCCAGTCCGTCCGGCACCAGCTTCAGAGTTTTTGAAAACGGAGCACAATCTGTCCGATATCCTATATATATACCCAGCGGTAAGCCGCCGTCTGCGGCCTCCTGCTCCGTCCCGTAAACCGTCAATCCACAGAGTATCCCTGATGTCACCGTGTTTTCCACCGGCAGCTCCGAATACATTCCCACCGTCTGCCCGGCCAGCAGAGCCGCACTGACTTCCTTAGCCAGCGTCATGCTGTCAATCTGCAGGCCGTTCTTCTTCGCGAATACATCCACGGCAAACAGGCTGTGGACATCGGTTGCCGTTGTCACCACCGGAACACTGCCCGTATGGGCAGCCAGTCCCAGGGCCGCCTCATTGGCTCCTCCCAAATGCCCCGACAACAGCGGAATGCAGAAATGTTTCCCCTCGTCCAGCACCAGCACCGCCGGATCGGTCTTCTTGCTTTTCACATGAGGAGCAATGGCCCGCACAGCGATACCAAGGGCTCCCACAAACACCAGCAGACCGCATTTCCAGCGGGCACCCGCCCAGTCTGCCAGAGGTTCATCCACAGGATGAAAAAGATTTTCGGCTGCGGCATACCGGCTTTTCAGCCATAATTGCACACTCTTTCCCTGGCCCTTCAGGTAATCCGCAGCTTCCCGGGCCGTCTGCTTTCCGTTTTCAGAGAAGCAGACAATCTCTGCACGGCCGCGATCTCCCGGCAGATCCGCTGCGGCCGTCCCTTTAACGTCCTCCATCCCTCTTCCCCTACTCGGATGCCTGTCGGAATTCCGTTGTGAACGTGGGATGATACAGCTTGGAACGGTCATATTTCGTGTGGGTCACCACATCGCCGATGATCATCAGAGCCGTCTTGGTGATTTTGTTGGCTCTGGCCGTCTCGGCCAAAGTTCCCACCGTACACACCGCCGTCTTTTCATCATCCCAGGTGGCTTTGTACACGATAGCCGCCGGTGTATCGGCCTTATAGCCCCCGGCGATCAGCCGCTTACTGAGCTCGTCCAGCATCGTCGTGGACAAAAATATGACCATCGTGGCCTGGTGGGCGGCAAAGGACTCGATGCTCTCCTTTTCCGGTACCGGCGTGCGCCCGGCCATCCGGGTGATCACCACACTCTGAGACACCTCCGGCAGCGTATACTCCAGATCCAGGGCCGCCGCCGCGCCGCAGAAAGAGCTGACGCCCGGTGTAGAATCATAGGCAATCCCTTTTTCATCCAGTACGTCCATCTGTTCCCGGATTGCTCCGTACAGGCAGGGATCCCCGGTATGGAGCCGGACGGTCGTAAGCCCCTTCTCCTCCGCGTCAGCCATTACCTCCAGAACCTCCTCCAGAGTCATTTTTGCACTGTTATATACCGCACAACTTTCTTTCCTGTACTCCAGAAGCTGTGGGTTTACCAAAGAACCGGCATATATGATTACATCGGCTTCCTCCAGCAGTTTTTTTCCTCTGATAGTGATCAGATCCGGCGCACCGGACCCGGCTCCTACAAAATGAACCATCTTACCCTCCTACCGTGCCATTTCCTTATTATCTTTGATAATAATCAGCGAATAATATCCCGCATCCTCGGGGATCTCTTCCACCGACGCATAAATCTTTTCGTTTGCCATGCCGCAGTTTTCAATCATGGATGCGCTGGCCCCTGTCTTTTCCAGAACGGCTTTCACCTCACGCATTTTCCGTCCGGCCTTCATCAGCACCTTTGTTCCCGGAAACTGAAGCGCCTCCTCGATCTGATAGGAAGCCGGGATCACATGCAGCTCCTCTGCTTTCTCCACAAGCCCTGTATTCAACCGGGCTGCCACCGCACAGAAGGAGGTGATGCCGTTCACGATCCCGGCCTCGTATCCCATTTGCAGAATCTTCCGATGAACATACAGATATGTCGAGTAAACCGTCACGTCTCCCAGCGTCAGAAAAACCACCGTTTTCCCCGCATCCAGCAGAGCAGCCACTGTTTCCGCCGCTGCCTGATGGCTTGCCTCCAGCTTCTCTGCATCCTTCGTCATGGGCATTGCAAGGGGAAGCAGTTCCTTGGCCTCAAGCTCCGGGTATGCCTGCACCACGATTTTATAAGCCACCGTCTCCCTGGCCACCTCCCCGGGCACCGCGATCACATCCGCCTCCCGTATCAGCCGCAGGGCCTTCAGAGTCATGAGCTCCGGATCCCCCGGCCCCACACCCACACCATACAATTTTCCTGCCATTACTTTCTCCTGTAGTAAAGATATTTTCCCGGGTCAGGCGGCGTCCGCGTGCCGCTAACCCTGTGCGTTTATTCTACGGATCAGCTCCGCCACTCCTTCCGTCTCCCCCAGCTTCCCATGGACGCTGGAAAACAGGATGGCCCCCAGCTGCAGTTCTCCCGCTGCCCGGTGATCCAGATAGTAGGCTACCTTCGGCAATATTACCTCCATAAAAGCTTCCGTAAGCCCTTCTTCGTATAAAATATCCAGAGCCTCCTCCGTAGTAATCGTATCCAGTATCTTTCGGGCCGTCTCCAGGCTCGCACCTGCCCGGATAGCCTGGGCTGCCATCAGCTCCGCACGGCTGTCGGCATGCCTGGAATGGGTATTCATGATTCCCCCGGATACTTTGATAAATTTTCCTATGTGCGCAATAAAAAGGATCCCCTTTACACCCAGTTCCCGGGCGAAATCCAGGGTCTCCCCCACATAATTACTGCATTTCATGGCGTAATCCAGCCGGATATTCTTCTGTTCCTGAGAAAATACCTCGCCGTAGTTGCCGGGCGTGATGACCAGATAGCCACCGCCATTGGCATGAAGCATCCGCATCTCCACACGGATACTCTCGATCAGGGCCGCCTCGCTCATAGGCACCACTATACCGCTGGTGCCAAGGATTGAGATACCGCCCTGAATGCCCAGTCGGGGATTAAAGGTCTTTTCCGCCGCCTTTTCACCTCCGGGAACAGAGATCACCACCCGTAATCCCTGATTGTACTGATACTTTCGGCAGATTTCCCCGACTGCCTCCCGTATCATCCGCCGGGGCGTATCGTTGATGGCCGCCTCACCGACAGGCTGCTGCAGGCCCTTTTTCGTCACCCGGCCCACGCCGATACCTCCATCAATCTGTATCCCCATGTCCTTCATGCGGGATACCCCGGCATAGACGAGCAGGCCGGTGGTCACATCCGGGTCATCACCGCCGTCCTTTCGGACGGCACAGGAAACCGTTTCTTCCCCCATCTGAATGTCCTCAATGTTCAGATGAAGCAGTACGCCCTTCGGTGTCATGAGCGGCACTTCCTCCACGGGCTGTCCGGAAAACAGCATCGTGGCCGCCGCCTTGGCCGCCGCCGCGGCACAGGAACCGGTCGTATAACCCATCCGCATCCTACCTAACCTCCCCGATATATGTAACAGTTCAGCCTCAGGCCGAACTGTTACCAATATGTACAAATACGCCAAAAATTCCACGTCTGATTATACTATTGAAACAAGAGCCTGTCAATTCACGGATAAGAAAAACTACGGAAATCCCGCCGTAAAAAGGAGCTTTTTGTTGCATTTTGTGCAGTAGACAGCCTGACATATTCAAACCGTTATAGCAACACAAACCGTTAGTAACTACTCCGGAACGCTGAACTGGCACATTTGCCGGATTTTCGTTTCTAAAAAGGCCAAAAATCTATTGCCACATTTAAGCCAAAAGATTACACTATAATCAAATCATACCAGGAGGTAACGACCCATGAAAAGATTCATCTGTACCGTCTGCGGTTATGTCTATGAGGGTGAGAAAGCGCCGGCGGAGTGTCCTGTCTGTCATCAACCCGGAGATAAATTCCGGGAAGAACTTTTGAAACCTGCAGATGCGGGCTCACTGAACACCCCGCAGACTCAATCGGCAAATACTTCATCTTCTGATCTAAGCTACGACAAATCTTTCTACAGAACCGACCCGTCCTGCCGTTATATGGAGGAGATTCATCAGATGGCTGTATCCGGCCAGTCCATCAGCGCCGCCATGGGAACGACCATGCCCATGCCCGGCTGGAACGATATCCTGCTTTTGGGAGCGCAGCTGAATCCCGCGCCTATGGATGACGATGCACCCGTATCCACCATGACGGTTATCGGAAAAAACGCGAAAAAGCCCATGATCCTGGACAGTCCTGTGTATATTTCCCACATGTCCTTCGGCGCATTGTCCAGAGAAATCAAAGTGGCTCTGGCAAAAGGATCTGCCATGGCAAAAACCGCCATGTGCAGCGGGGAGGGCGGTATCCTGCCGGATGAACGGAAAGCCGCCTATAAATACATATTTGAATATGTCCC
>DPJQ01000272.1:13497-13846 GCA_003542935.1 Lachnospiraceae bacterium
ATACATATTTGAATATGTCCCCAACAAATACAGCGTCACCGATGAAAACCTGTGCGCTGCCGACGCCATTGAAATAAAGATCGGCCAGGGAACCAAACCCGGCATGGGCGGCCATCTCCCCGGCGAGAAAGTGACGGAAGAGATCGCCAGGCTGCGCGGGAAGAAGCAGGGCGAAGATGTGCAGAGTCCCAGCAAATTCCCGGAAATCAATTCCAAAGAAGATTTAAAGGCCATGGTGTCTATGCTGCGGAACCGCTCCGACGGCCGTCCCATCGGTATCAAGATCGCCGCCGGACGGATCGAGCGGGATCTGGAATACTGTGTCTATGCCGAACCGGATTTCATCACC
>DPJQ01000272.1:14126-14396 GCA_003542935.1 Lachnospiraceae bacterium
GCCGAACCGGATTTCATCACCATCGACGGTCGGGGCGGCGCCACCGGTTCCAGCCCCTATTTCCTGCGGGAAGCCACGACGATCCCCACCGTCTATGCCCTGTACCGGGCAAGGAAATATCTGGATGCCGTCCGCTCCGACATTTCCCTGGTGATCACCGGCGGGCTGCGGGTATCGGCGGACGTGGCAAAGGCCCTCGCCATGGGCGCCGACGCCGTGGCCGTGGCCAGCGCCGCCCTGATCGCGGCGGCCTGCCAGCAGTACCGCATC
>DPJQ01000272.1:14682-21098 GCA_003542935.1 Lachnospiraceae bacterium
CTGCCAGCAGTACCGCATCTGCGGTTCCGGCAATTGCCCTGTGGGCATCGCCACCCAGGATCCCGCCCTCAGAGAGCGTCTGAAAGTGGAGCAGTCCGCCCGGAGGGTGGCCAACTATCTGAACGTGACGACAAAAGAACTGAAAACTTTCGCGCGGATCACCGGACATTCCTCGGTCCACGATCTGTCCGTGAAGGATCTGGCAACAACCAGCAGGGAGATTTCGGATTATACGAATATTCCCCATGCATAAATAAAGAGGGCGGATATAACCCTGCCCTCTCTTTGTCATAGTATGCAGAAAAACCGCCGTAACGAAGACGTACCTGGTAACGGCGGTTTTTCTATACTCTACTTTTGTCTTTCCCACTCCTGCCTTGTGATACAAGTGACGTGTTCCGTGCGGATATCATCCATCAGCTTCCAGTGGATATCCTTATTGGTATGGTGATAGACAAACCCGCATTTCTCCTGGACACGCCTTGACTTATCATTCCCGTCAAAATAGCCGCACCAGATCTTATCCAGCTTCAGATCTTCAAACCCATGACGCATGACCTCCCGCACCGCCTCCGGGATAAGGCCCTGTCCCCAGAAGGGCACTCCGATCCAGTACCCGATCTCACCTTCTGTATCCGGAAGATGAAGATTACTGGCTTCCCCCAGGGAAAGCCCTACACAGCCGATGGGCTTTCCGTCATTTTTCAGACACACCGCATAGGTTCCCTCCGCGGAGAGAATATACCGGATGATCTCCCGGCTGTTCTCCACGCTGGTATGAGGCTTCCACCCGGCAATGGGGCCCACCGCCGGGTCTTTCGCATATTGATATAGAGCTTCCGCATCGGATTCCCGCCATGGACGCAGAAGCAGTCGTTCCGTTGTTAATTCCATTTTTTCTCCTTTTACGTTGATTTACAGATCTCTGGCCCAGCCAAAGCTGCAGGTTACGGCTTTTTTCCAGCCGCGGATCAAACGCTGTACCTCATTATCCGCCAATGTGGGAGCGAACTGTTGCCCCACCTGCCAGTTTTCCCGTATCTCATCCAGATCCCGATAATATTCCACTGCCAGTCCGGCCAGATAAGCGGCCCCGAGAGCCGTAGTCTCATACACCTGCGGCCTGTACACCGGCGCCCGCAAAAGATCCGACTGGAACTGCATGAGGAAATTGTTGGCGGAAGCGCCGCCGTCCACTTTGAGGCTGTTTACTTCCATACCGGAAGCCTCGCGCATCACGCCCACCAGATCATTGACCTGGTAAGCCAGAGATTCCACGGTGGCCCGCACCACGTGATCTTTCGTAGTGCCCCGGGTGATTCCCACGAGAATTCCTCTCGCATAGGGATCCCAGTAAGGGGCGCCAAGCCCGGTAAAAGCCGGAACCAGATAAACGCCGCCGGTATCCGGCACGGCCAGACAATGATGCTCCGAATCCGCCGCCGAGGGGATCATTTCCATCTCGTCCCTGAGCCACTGAATCGCTGCTCCGGCTACAAAGACGCTGCCTTCCAGGGCATACTGCACCTTTCCGCCTATGCTGGCCGCAATGGTCGTCAACAGTCCCTCCCGGCTCTCCACAGCATTTTCCCCGGTATTCATCAGCAGAAAACAGCCCGTGCCGTAAGTATTTTTTACCTCGCCCGCCTCAAAACAGCACTGACCAAACAGGGCCGCCTGCTGATCTCCCGCCGCTCCGGCGATGGGAATGTTGCCGCCTAATATATTTTCTTTTGTATAGCCGTATATACAACTGCTGGGCTTTACCTCCGGCAGCATGGTAGCCGGGATCCGCAGTCTGTCCAGAATCTTCTGATCCCAGCAAAGATTATGTATATCGTAGAGCATTGTCCGGGAAGCATTGGTATAGTCCGTCACATGCACTTCGCCGCCGGTCAGTTTCCAGATCAGCCAGGTATCCACGGTGCCAAAGAGCAGATCGCCCCTCTCCGCTTTCTCTCTGGCTCCCTCTACATGCTCCAGGATCCATGCGATCTTCGTGGCGGAAAAATAAGGATCGGGGATCAGCCCTGTGCGGCTGCGGATATACTCGCCGAACTCTCCTTGACCCAGTTTCTCCGCCATGTCCGCCGTCCTGCGGCACTGCCAGACGATGGCATTGTAAACCGGCTGTCCCGTCATCCTGTCCCAGACGACGGTGGTCTCCCGCTGGTTGGTGATGCCGATGGCTGCGATATTGTCCGCCGTCACTCCGATACGGCTCATGGCCTCCACCGCCACTGCCAGCTGCGAAGACCAGATCTCCGCCGGATCATGCTCCACCCATCCCGGTTCGGGATAGATCTGTCCATACTCCTTCTGGGCGCTGCTGCAGATATTCCCCTTTTTATCGAATAAAATACAGCGGGAACTGGTTGTCCCCTGATCCAGTGCCATAATGTATTCCCACATAACTGATACCCTCCTACTTTTTTCTAAATTCACTATTCCCACACATCCGGAAACGGACACAGGCTCCGCTCCAGAATCCCATGCATCCGGGCGATGGCTATCCCGTAATTCACGATCGGCACGCCGGAATCAACGGCCAGAGACAGCCTGTATTCCATCTCTTTTTTATTCAGCATACAGCCGCCGCAATGCACGGCCAGGGCATATCCGGAAAGATTCTTCTCAAATTCCGGGCCGGAGGAAAACACAAATTCCGGTTTGGCCCGGCTGTAGCCCCGGATCCAGCCCGGGAGCTTTACGGTTCCGATATCCCCGCACTGCCGATGATGCGTACATCCCTCGGCGATCAGCACCCGGTCCCCGTCTTTCAGGCGGGATAACTGTGCGGCCCCCTTGACGAGCATCTTCAAATTCCCCCTGTAACGCGCGAACAAAATAGAGAAAGATGTCAGCCACACATCCTCCGGCACGATCTCTGCCACCCGCTCAAAAACCTGGGAATCCGTAATGACCAGCTTCGGTTTTCGCGGAGAGAACGCCAGCATCTGATCCAGCTCTTCCGGCTGGCATACCGTACAGACGCAATGGGCGTCCAGCAGTTCGCGAAGTGTCTGCTGCTGGGGCAGGATCAGTCTGCCCCTGGGCGCCGATCCGTCCATGGGAGTCACAAGCACCACCCGGTCTCCCGGAGACAGCAGATCGGCGACCAGGTATTTCTCTTTTTTTGCCGTTCTCGCAAAATCGGCCAGCATTTCTTTCAATGTATCAATGTTTTCTTTTGTGACGGCGCTGACATACAGCTCATTCCCGCTGATCACCGGACGTTTCTCCAAAAGATCCGCTTTGTTATAAGCGATTACGCACGGTATTTGCCGCTCCCCGAGAAGGGCAAGCAGCTTTCGCTCCTCAACTCCCATGCCCTTGACCGCATCCACCACCAGCACCGCGATATCCGTCCGGGCCAGGATCTGTCTGGCCTTTTCCACCCGGAGTTCTCCCAGTTCCCCCTGATCATCCAGGCCGGGTGTGTCGATAATGACCACCGGGCCAAGGGGGAGAATCTCCATGGCCTTTTTGACCGGATCGGTGGTTGTCCCCTTTACTTCCGATACAATGGACATATTCTGTCCTGTGACGGCATTTACTACGCTGGATTTTCCGGCATTGCGCAGTCCGAAAAAACCGATATGTATTCTCTCCGCTGATACGGTATCATTTAATCCCATTTCTTCACTCCTCAAAAACGGAAATCCCGGCGGTTGGAATTTCGGATATCCCGGATATTCTGCCGGGCAATATTCCGCACTTTGTCTTTCGGTATCCGCTCCAGTTCCGCTTCTACCACATCGTAACCCTTTTGTTTCGTCTCCTCCGACGCATAGTCCTCCAGATACTCCGACAGCGTCATCAACGCATTGGGATGGCAGCAGTTCAGAATCTGGCCGTTTTTACAGAGGCTCATAAAGCGGTCGCCGGTCCTGCCCTCCCGGTAACAGGCGGTACAGAAGGAAGGAATATGGCCGTTTTCCATCAGCCAGCGCACCACCTCATCCAGAGAACGCTGGTCTGAGACGTCAAATTGTTCCGTGTCATGGGGGCGTTCCTCCTCGGTATAACCGCCCACAGAAGTACGGGAACCGCCGCTGACCTGGGATATGCCGAGGTTTAGCAATTTGGCGCGTACCTCCTCAGTCTCACGGGTGGATATGATCATCCCTGTATACGGAACCGCCAGACGGATACAGGCCGTGATTTTCGCAAAGGTTTCGTCATCGATGCCGTTGTCAAAATCATCGGGATCGATATCGTCCGCCCGTTTGAGGCGGGGCACACTGATGGTGTGAGGTCCGACGCCGTGCACGGCTTCCAGATGTTCCGCGTGCATGATCAAACCGGCAAACTCATATTTATACAATTCCAGGCCAAACAGTACGCCCAGGCCCACATCATCGATGCCGCCCTCCATGGCCCTGTCCATGGCCTCCGTGTGATAATCGTAGTCATGCTTCGGCCCTGTCGGATGCAGCTTGAGATAGGATTCTTTGTGGTACGTTTCCTGAAACAATATATAAGTGCCGATACCTGCCTCTTTCAGTTTCCGGTAATTCTCCACGGTGGTGGCCGCGATATTCACATTCACCCGGCGGATATCGCCGTTTTTATGATGCACACTGTAGATCGTCTGTATACACTCAAGGATATACTCTATGGGATTATTGACCGGATCCTCCCCTGCCTCGATGGCAAGACGCTTGTGCCCCATATCCTGCAGGGCGGTCACCTCAGCCCTGACTTCCTCCTGGGTCAGCTTCCTGCGGGGAATAGTCCTGTTTTTCATGTGGTACGGACAGTAAAGACAGCCGTTCACACAGTAATTGGAGAGATAAAGAGGCGCAAAGATAACGATGCGGTTGCCGTAGAACGCCAGCTTGATTTCCTCTGCGATCTCATAGATCTTTTCCGTCACCTGGGGATCTTCACAGGCCAGCAGGACGGACGCCTCCCTGTGGGTCAGCCCGGCACAGACGCAGCCCGTTTCCGTTTTCTTTGGACGGGCTTTCTCCAGGATCTGTGCGATCAGCTCCTTGTTATTTTTATTTTCTTCCGCATAGGCGAGGGTTTCACGGATCTCCGCATCATTAATGAACTCCTCCGCTTTTGGCGATTTGGGGTTATAGACAGCCATTGTATTTCTTCCTTTCCTGCGTTTTTTATAGATCTGCATGTCCGGAAAAGCACTGTGCTGCCGCAGGCTGCTTTATATCGCCGCGTTCCGTCACGATCTCGTAACCGATGGTCCGCATCCGCTGTTCCAACATGGCCTTACCCTCCGCGGCTTCCTCATTCATGCAGATCTTATTGTTATACAGCTCATATTTTTTGCGGACGTCCGCCGGGGACAGGTTCGGCATCACCACATTGGCCCCCGCCATTATGCCCATTTCCCTGCCCCGGGGATGGATTGTGCCCAGAGCCGTTGTGGCCGGCAGCAGCACGGGCGGATGGATCAGGCGGATCATAGACAGCAGATAGCAGGTCAGCTCCACCGTTCCCGGGGAATATCCCTTGAAAGGAGTATCTCTGTGGGGGATGAAAGGACCGATGCCGCACATATCCGGCCGAAAGGTTTCGATAAATTTTAAGTCCTCCGCCAGAAATGCACAGCTCTGAAAAGGTGAACCGACCATAAAGCCACAGCCAACCTGATAGCCGATATCCTGCAACTCCCACAGACATCTCATACGGTTTTCAAAGGACATATCTTCCGGATGCAATCTTCTGTAATGTTCCCGGTCCGCCGTCTCATGACGCAGCAGATAGCGGTCCGCTCCCGCCCGATACAGGCGTTCATAGCTCTCCCGACTCCTCTCTCCCAGAGAAAGGGTGACGGCACAATCGCCGTGTTTTTCTTTGATCCTTCCGATCAGTTTACAGAGAATATCGTCACCCCAAAAAAAATCCTCGCCCCCCTGAAAGACAAAAGTGCGAAAGCCCAGTGTGTAACCCTCATCCACACAATTCAGGATCTGTTCGGGAGAAAGACGGTATCGCCCGCAATGACGGTTGCTCCTTCGTATGCCGCAGTACAGACAGTCATTTTTGCAGATATTGCTGATCTCTATGAGCCCCCGGATATAAACGGCATTTCCATAAATTTTTTTCCGAATGCTGTCGGCCTGCTCTGCCAGCAGCTTTGCCGCCTCGTCGCATCGGTTAACGATCAGATATTCATACTCGTCCAAAGACAGGCTATGGTTCTTTGCCAGTATCCCAATAAGCGAAAAAAGTTTCTCGTTCATGACTCCTCCTGCATATCCGTCATCCGACAGACGCCGACACTTTGTTTATTATAGTCAATGATATTTCTTTTTGCAATGAATACCTTCATGACACTTCGCACCGGGATTTTTAGCCGGCGAATCTTAAAATTTTACTATTTTGTACAAAAAAATATCTTTTCTATTGATTTTTTTCTTTTTTTAGCTTAAAATCTTGTTATATTT
>DPJQ01000073.1:0-142 GCA_003542935.1 Lachnospiraceae bacterium
TCCGGGCGACGTGTTTTACCTCCATTCCCGGCTGCTGGAGCGTTCCTGCCGTTTGAATGAGGCCTGCGGCGGCGGTTCCATTACGGCCCTTCCTATTATAGAGACCCAGGCGGGGGATGTTTCCGCCTATATTCCCACCAAC
>DPJQ01000073.1:480-2716 GCA_003542935.1 Lachnospiraceae bacterium
TCCATCACCGACGGCCAGATCTTCCTGGAGAGCGACCTTTTCTTCTCCGGTATGCGTCCGGCTATTAATGTGGGCTTGTCCGTGTCCCGTGTGGGCGGTGCCGCCCAGACGAAGGCCATGAAAAAGGCCAGCGGCAGTATCCGTATCGACCTGGCCCAGTACCGGGAGATGGCGGTATTTACCCAGTTCAGTTCGGATCTGGATCCGGCCACAAAGGAACAGCTCAGTTACGGCGAGGGCCTGATGGAGCTCTTAAAGCAGCCCCTGTGCCGGCCCCTGTCTATGCCGGAGCAGGTCATCACCCTGGTGGCGGCCACCCGTAAAGTGTTCCTGGGAATAGAAAAAAAGAAGATCAAACCGTTCCAGACGGGGCTTCTGGATTATGTGAAGGAAAATTATCCGGATATTCCCGAGGAGCTGGAGCGTGAGAAAGCTTTGGCCGCCGAGCTTGCGGACCGTATCGCGGCGGCGGCAGAAGAATATAAGAGCAGGTGTTGACGTATGGCGAGTGCAAAGGAAATTCAGAACCGGATCAAAAGCGTCCAGGATACCATGAAGATTACCAACGCCATGTTCATGATAGCGTCCTCGAAACTCAGGAAAGCCAAAAAAGAGGTGGAGGTGTCCGGCCCCTATTTCAGTGCCATGCGCCAGACTATAGCGGCCATCCAGGACTATGCCCCGGCGGTTCAGAACCGGTACTATGACAAGCGGCCGGAGAAGTCGGGCAAAGACCGCACCTACGGCTATCTGG
Source organism: Lachnospiraceae bacterium (assembly GCA_003542935.1). Taxonomy (GTDB): domain Bacteria; phylum Bacillota; class Clostridia; order Lachnospirales; family Lachnospiraceae; genus UBA11957. Next base: position 1,235 of record DPJQ01000073.1, read on the forward strand.
TTTTGACGGCGGATAAGGGCCTTTCCGGTTCCTACAACCACAATGTGGTCAAACTGGTGCAGAAAGAGCTGGATAAGCATCCGGGACAGAACGCCCTGTATGTGGCGGGCCGCCTGGGGAGGCATTTCTACCGGAAGCAGGGCGAGAATGTCATGCATCAGTTCCACTATGTGGTGGAGGATCCTTCCCTGACGCGTGTGCGGGAGGTGAGCCATCGTGTGCTGGAGGATTATAACCAGGGCAAGGTCGACGAGCTGTATATGGTGTACACCCGTATGAATACGCCCATGAGCTGTGAGACGAAGATCAGCAAGCTGCTTCCTCTGGACGAGGAGACTTTCCAGGATATCCCCGACGGGGGCCCCCGGGAGGTGGAACTGTTCCCCACACCGGAGGAGGTGCTGGACAGTGTGATCCCGATTTATCTCCATGGGGTAATCTTCGGGGGCCTGGTGGCCTCCTTCTGCAGCGAACAGAATTCCCGTATGCTGGCCATGCAGTCCGCCACCAACAACGCGAAGGAGATGCTGCACGATTTGAGTATCCAGTACAACCGTATCCGCCAGACCGCCATCACCCAGGAGATTACCGAGGTGATCGCCGGGGCCAGGGCGCAGCGGCAGAAACAACAGTAACGGTTATTGATTATAGAGAGGAGGAATCCTCACTTACGTGAGTAAGAGCTATGAAAAAAGGCAAAATCGTACAGGTCATGGGACCTGTCGTTGATGTTCAATTTGAAGACAATGATCTTCCCCTGATCAAGGATGCCCTGGAGGTGGAAAACGGCGGCAGACGCTGCGTGATGGAGGCGGCCCAGCATATCGGAGACAACACGGTCCGCTGCATCATGCTTGCTTCCAGCGAGGGTCTGCACAAGGATATGGAGGTTACGGCCACCGGGGCCGGCATCACGGTTCCCGTGGGTCCGAAGACCCTGGGCCGCCTGTTCAATGTGCTGGGTGATCCCATCGACGGCAAAGGCGATGTGGGGGAAGAGGAGAGATGGGTCATCCACAGAAATCCGCCCACCTTTGAGGAGCAGAGCCCTGTGGTGGAGATCCTGGAGACCGGTATCAAGGTTATCGACCTTCTGGCCCCCTATGCCAAGGGCGGCAAGATCGGCCTCTTCGGGGGCGCCGGTGTGGGCAAAACGGTGCTGATCCAGGAGCTGATCCAGAATATCGCCACCGAGCACGGCGGTTATTCCATATTTACCGGTGTGGGCGAGCGTTCCCGTGAGGGCAACGACCTCTGGACCGAGATGGGGGAATCCGGCGTGTTGAAACGGACGGCCCTGGTGTTCGGCCAGATGAATGAGCCGCCGGGAGCCCGTATGCGGGTGGCAGAGTCCGGCCTGACCATGGCCGAGTATTTCCGTGACGTGGAGCATCAGGACGTACTTTTATTTATCGACAATATTTTCCGTTTCGTTCAGGCCGGTTCGGAGGTATCCGCCCTGCTGGGCCGTATGCCCTCCGC
>DPJQ01000073.1:2987-17669 GCA_003542935.1 Lachnospiraceae bacterium
GGGCCGTATGCCCTCCGCCGTAGGTTATCAGCCCACGCTGGCCACGGAGATGGGTGAGCTCCAGGAGCGTATCGCTTCCACGGATAAGGGTTCCGTCACCTCGGTGCAGGCTGTCTACGTGCCCGCCGACGATATGACCGACCCGGCTCCGGCAACCACCTTTGCCCATCTGGACGCCACCACGGTACTCTCCCGTAAGATCGTGGAGCAGGGTATCTATCCCGCTGTGGATCCGCTGGAATCCAATTCCCGGATCCTTGAAGCGGATATTGTGGGTGAGGAGCATTATGAAACTGCCCGCCGCGTGCAGGAATACCTGCAAAAATATAAAGAATTGCAGGATATCATTGCAATCCTGGGCATGGAGGAACTGTCCGATGAAGATAAGCAGGTGGTATACCGTGCCAGAAAGATCCAGCGTTTCCTGTCCCAGCCCTTCCATGTGGCCGAGAATTTCACCGGTGTAAAAGGGGAATATGTGCCCCTGGCAGAGACGATCCGCGGATTCCAGATGATCTTAAACGGCGATATGGACCGTTACCCGGAGGCCGCTTTCTTCAACGTGGGTTCCATTGACCAGGTGGTGGAGAAAGCAAGGCAGATGTAGCGGGGAGGCATGGGAATGAAGGAATTTCATTGTAAGGTGATGTCCTGCGAGAAAGTTTTTTATGACGGCCCCTGTGTGTCGCTGGTGATTCCTGCCTATGACGGTGAGTACGCTTTTCTGGCGAACCATCAGGCCTGTGTAGTGGTCATTCCCTATGGCGTCCTGCGTTTGCGGAAAGCCCAGGGCGGCTGGATTCATTGTGTGGTCAGCCTGGGCGTCGTGCATTTCGTGGACAATGAAGCTACCGTGCTGGTAGATTTCGTGGAGGATCCGGAGAAAGTAGATGCGGTCCGCGCCCGGGAAGTGGAGGAGATGGCCGAGGAGGAACTGCGTCAGCACAGGAGCCTCGTGGAGTACAATGCCAATCAGGCAACCCTGGCAAGAACGCTGTATCGGCTGAGCACCCGGGGAAAATACGACAAGGATATATAAAATCATATATGTGGAACAAAAAAATCCGGGCAGCCGAAAAAGAGACTGTCCCGGATTTTTTATATCCGCTTATCCGGGATATTCGAAATACGGCTATCCATGGGAGTGTTGAAATTAAGAGGAAAGAATGGTAGAATCTGTTCGTGGAAGCCCGCGCAGTGGGAGTGCAGGTGCAGTTTGCGGAAAGAGGGAAAACGGGATTCCGGCGGGTTATGTCCGGCGGAACGGCAGGAGGAATCTATGCGGTTGAGAAATATAAAAGGGGCCCGGGAGGCCATTGGGAAAAGTCCTTTTGTGGAGCTTGCGCCGGAGGAATACCGGGGACGCTGGCGGGACAGGTTCGGGAATGGCCATCCTGTCTGGCTGGAGGTGGGAATGGGCAAAGGGCAGTTTATTATGGAACTGGCCCGCAGATACCCGGAGGTCAATTTTATCGGTGTGGAGATGTACAGCAGCGTGTTGATTCGGGCCGTGCAGAAGAGAGAGCGGGAGGAAATGGAGAACCTCCTGTTCCTGCGCATCGACGCGCGGACGCTGCCGGAGTGTTTCGCCCCGGGGGAGGTGGAGAGGATTTTCCTGAACTTTTCCGATCCCTGGCCCAAGGACAGACATGCGAAGCGGCGGCTGACTTCAAGGCAGTTTCTGGAGAGATATACGAAAATACTGGAGCGGGACGGGCTGGTGGAGTTCAAGACGGATAACCGGGATCTGTACATGTTTTCCCTTGAGGAACGTGAGGCGGCGGGCTGGCGGCTGCTCTACAGTACAGAGGATCTGCACGGCGACGGGGAAGCGATGCGGGACAATGTGATGACGGAATACGAGGAACGTTTTTCGGCAGAAGGGAAACCGATCTATAAGATGGTGATCCGGCAGCCATGAAGACCTTTCTGCGGCCCGCGGAGAAAAACAGGTTACTTTTCACAGGCATGTCAGTGGCTTAAGCCGGGGACGCTGCCGTCTGCGCCGGATAAGTTCTGTGCGGATAAAAATACGGAAGTGGCAGGTTTTTTTTGCGGGAATAGGTTATAATAAAGAAATATAGGGAGTCTCATGTGAAAAGCAGAAAACAGCGGGCCTGGATGAGCAAATGCTACTGCCAGTATTCCGGCCTGGACCGGCATTTGCTGAAACTATGTAAACAGCTCAGAAAAGCAAAAGAATGTTTTTGCGTGACCTGCCGGAAGCAGAAACCAAAATGCGAAGACTAGTGGCCGCCTTTTGGCGTTTCACAGAATATATCCTTCCGCCAGGCGGCATGAAGCCTGTGCGGAAGGCACTAAAAAGCAGTAAAAAAGCTGCGGAACAGGAGGAAAAAATGGAAGTAAAGGTACATGACGGTAATTTTGAGACAGAAGTATTGGATGCATCGATTCCGGTGCTGGTGGATTTTTACGCGGACTGGTGCGGTCCCTGTAAGATGATGGCCCCGGCGATCGGAGAACTGGCTGAGGAATACGAGGGACGGGTGAAGGTATGCAAGTGCAACGTGGATGAGTCCATGAATACGGCAATGCGATACCGTGTACAGTCCATCCCTATGCTATGCATTTTCAAGAACGGCGAAGTGGTGTTTTCCACGGTGGGCGTCACAGGAAAAGAAGAACTGGCGGCCAGGATGGATGCCGCCCTGTAAGGGGGCGGCGCCTGGCCCCTAATTTGAAAGAAAACAGAAAAATCCAGAAAGAAAAAAGGAAAAATAGTGAAAAAAATAGAAATTAGGGGTTGATTTTTTCCTTTATATGGTGTAATATATCTTTTGCGTTGAAAATGTAATAGCAAGCGCCTTTAGCTCAGTTGGTAGAGCAGTAGACTCTTAATCTATTTGTCCAGGGTTCGAGCCCCTGAAGGCGCAGTGAAAGTTCTATTCTAAGGGGGAATCCGAGGGGTGGGACTTTTTATTTTGCCTTTTTTCGGGGATGCATAAAAATATGATGAAATATGCCTTTTGAAATAGACATACGCGGCAGAAAGGTTTATAATCATTGACAGACAGGTAGATGGAGGCAAATGGATGGAGAGGCTGAAAGAAGAATTGGGTTTCTGCTTTGAACAGGCGGATATATGGCTGGATTTTCTTCGGGTGACGGGGGTTACCTTTGAGGAGGCCGCGGCAGAAGATATACAGCGTTACATAGAGCATTTAGAGCAGGAAATAGAAAGCGGCCCGGATATCCAGGCCGTATGACGGATATTTATTTTTCCGGCGTCTAAGTGCGGAATCATTTTTTGGGTGATGTGGACGGAGGGGTTTCTTCTTCGTCCGCCGGGGGTTCCAGACGAATCTCCAGCACATCACTGATCGGACATCTGAGGGCGGCGCATAAGTCATCAAGTGTACGGGTTGTCACGTTCCGGTTATGGCGGAGCCGTTGGATCGTGGCTTTGTAAAAGCCGTATTTTTCGATCAGTGTATATGTGGTGACATTTTTCTTTTTCATGGTTTTCCATAGCGGATCGTAAGAAATCATGGCAGCGGCAAGCCTCCTCCTGTTGCTATTATCCGGTAGTATGCCCCAAAATAATATGAACATAAGAATAGACACAGAAGTTGAAACGGCTTGGAGGATTTAGAATTCCTTAATCTATAATTTATGAAATGCTTAGGAAATGGACAAATAATCGTCACAGATTCCGGGTATATTAGTTATTGTCAGATGACAGACAACCTTTCCAATTTTTATAGATTTTCTCTCTTTCCTTTCAAGTAATGCGACGGGGGCCTGCAGGTAATACTGCAGGCCCCCGTTGCATTGAGGGAGTGAATCCGATTTTTAGAAACAGAAAAAGCAATCCCATAGTTTGTTAATTTTTTTAAGAAACTGTTAATTACTGTTTCATGAATTGCTTAGGAAATGGACAAACGGAGGACACAAATTCCCTGTATAGTATAACCATCAAGAACAAAGAAGCAACAACGGCAGGTGAGGTTGTTTCAATTCTCGCCTGTCGGCTTCGTCAAATAACTTTTGGCAACTTTCCTTTATATAGATGTGACGATCGGGTCACAAAATTTTTCTCTCTCTTTCCTTTCAAGTAATGTGACTAAGGGCCTGTATGAAAGTACAGGCCCTTGTCACGTCTGTTTTTGTCTGAAAATTTTCCGGGTCAGATGCTTGACGGAGGGAAAAAAGAGGGGCATACTTACAAATCAGGAGGGAATGAATTATGGCAACAGGTTTAGTTTTGGAAGGCGGCGCCATGCGCGGTATCTATACAGCGGGGGTATTGGACGAATTTATCCGGGAGGGAATCACATTTCCCGGAGTCATCGGTGTGTCGGCGGGGGCCGTGCACGGATGTTCCTACGTGGCCGGACAGAGGGGCAGGAGCATCCGCTATTATCTGCGTTACTGCGGGGATAAACGGTTTATGAGCGCCCACAGCCTGATCACCACGGGAAATATCGTGGGAGAGCAGTTCTGTTACCATGACCTGCCGGAGCGGCTGGATCCCTTTGATTATCAGGGATTCCAGAGATCGGGGACGGATTTTTATGTGGTCTGTACCAATGTACGGACGGGAAAGGCGGAATATATTCTCTGCAAGGACATGCGGAAAGATATCGATTATATGCGGGCATCGGCATCCATGCCCTTTGTGTCGCGAATCGTATGCGCCGGAGGGAAGAAGCTCTTAGACGGCGGTGTGGCGGACAGTGTGCCGGTGCAGGCGTTTCGACGGATGGGTTACGAGAAAAACGTGATCGTGCTGACCCGTCCGGCGGGTTACAAAAAGAAGCTGGGGAGCACGACCCGGCGGCTGGCCCGGGTAATGTACCGGCGTTATCCGGCTTTCGAGCGGGCGATCATGAACCGGCATAAGGAGTACAACGGGACGCTGGAGGAGATTGACCGTCTGGAGAAAGCAGGAGAAGTCTTTGTCATACGGCCGGAGGAGCCCTTGAAACTCGGCCGGGCGGAGACGGACAGGGAGAAAATCCGCGCCGTCTATCAGATTGGTGTACGGGATGCCAGAAGGCGCATGGACGGGCTGCGGACGTTTCTGGGATAAAAGGGAAAACAGGGGGAAGCCCGGTGAGCGCCGGGAACTCTGCCGTGGTGATGGCGGTAGACAGGGAATGAAGGGGATGCGGTATGTATACATTGGGACTGATGCTGGTGACTTGTCTGATGCCCTGTGTGGGGATCGGTATCGGGATATTTTTTATGGGGAAAGGAAGCAGGAGGGCGAAAGAGCCCGTTTCGGGAGCGGTGTCCGGGGACGTCCTGACGCGGATCGGGCGGCTGGCCGCCGTCGCGGGGGCCGTGGGGGCAGCGGTGACGGTGGCGGTGCTTTTGCTGACTCTGCAGCTGGCGCGGCACTGGCGTGTGGGGGTGGCCGTGGCTGTGGTGACGGTGCAGTATGTGGTGACGATAGCCGTGGTCATTGCGGTGTCCCGGATGCTGCGCAGAAAATGAAAAGCAGGGGAGGCTGTCTCCGGAATGGGGGCAGATATTCCCTGCAGGACGCCTTCATCTAACCGTTCAGCCAGAGGCTGAACGGCTACTGATTTTTATGGCGGTTACCAGTGGAACACAGCCGTATTTTTTGATATAATCTTAGAAAACTGTGGTGAAGGAGGGTAAATATGAAGAAATATGATGTAGTTGCTTTGGGCGAGCTGCTGATTGATTTTACGGAGAATGGGGAGAGCGGCCAGGGAAATCCGCTGCTGGAGGCGAATCCGGGCGGTGCGCCCTGCAACGTGCTGGCTATGCTGAACCGGTTGGGGAAAAAGACGGCTTTCGTCGGCAAGGTAGGACAGGATATGTTCGGCACGATGCTGCGGGAGAGAGTGTCGGGACTGGGTATCGACGTGTCCGGGCTTCTGACGGATGAGAAGGTGCACACGACGCTGGCCTTCGTACACACCTATCCCGACGGTGACAGAGATTTCTCCTTCTACCGTAATCCGGGGGCGGATATGATGCTGACGGCAGATGAGGTGCCCATGGAGCTGATCCGGGATACGAAGGTGTTTCATTTCGGCACCCTGTCCATGACGGATCCGGGGGTGGAGGAGGCCACGAAAAAGGCTCTTTCCGCGGCAAAGGAGAGCGGTGCGCTGATTTCCTTTGACCCGAACCTGCGGCCTCCTTTGTGGAGTTCCCTGGAGCTGGCGAAGGAGAAGATCACTTTCGGCCTGTCCCGGTGCGATGTGCTGAAGATCTCGGACAATGAGATTGAGTTTATGAGCGGCACGGCGGACATCGACGAGGGTATAGCCCGCATCCGGGAGCAGTATGATATCCCGCTGATCTTTGCCACCATGGGGAAGGACGGCAGCAAAGCTTTCTACAAAGATATGGTGGTGGAAGGACGTCCCTTTGTCAATAAGAATACGATCGAGACAACGGGGGCCGGGGACACTTTCGGCGCCTGTGCCATAAACGGCGTATTGGATGCGGGCCTTGAGAACCTGGACGCCGAAAAGCTCGGGGAGATCCTGGTATTTGCCAATGCGGCGGCCTCGCTGGTCACCACCCGGAAGGGGGCGCTCTCGGTGATGCCGGAACCGGATGAAGTGCGGCAGTACATGAAAGAGATGTGGGATTGACGGCGCCCGTGGGACATCACTGTGCATATTCCGTATTCTGTTTTTCAAGGGATATAATAGATGAAAAAAGCGGGGGTATAGGCGGGTTGCACAAAGCTGCGGCGGCTCATTTGGAGAGTTGCTGTTGAAATCCGTGGAAATCTGTGGTACGATAAGCCCAGTTCGGGTTTGAAAAAGAATTCCGCGTATACGTCTGTTCAGATAGGGAGGATGATGATATGGCAGAAAATCAGATAAAAACTATTGGCGTTTTGACCAGCGGCGGCGATGCCCCGGGTATGAACGCGGCGATCCGCGCAGTGGTTCGGAGGGCCCTGGCGCAGAATATTGCGGTGAAGGGTATTTTAAAGGGTTATGATGGACTGATCAATGACGATATTGTGGAAATGACCAGCCGCGATGTGTCCAATATCATCCAGCGCGGCGGTACGATCCTGTACACGGCCCGCTGTCCCGAGATGCGTACTCCCGAGGGTGTGGCGGCTGCGGCGGAGACCTGCCGCAGGAACCACATTGACGGGCTGGTGGTGATCGGCGGCGACGGTTCTTTTGCCGGAGCCCAGAAGCTGGCCAATGAGGGGATCAATGCCATCGGCGTGCCCGGTACGATCGATCTGGATATTGCCTGCACGGATTATACCATCGGTTTTGATACGGCCATCAATACGGCTATGGAGGCCATCGATAAGATACGGGATACTTCCGCTTCCCATGAGAGGTGTTCGGTTATTGAGGTCATGGGCCGCCACGGCGGTTACATTGCCCTCTGGTGCGGTATTGCCAACGGGGCGGATGACATTCTCCTTCCGGAGAATTATGATTATGACGAGCAGAAGCTGATCGACAGGATCATCCTGAACCGCTCCAGGGGTAAGACCCATCACATCATTATCAACGCGGAGGGTATCGGCCATTCCGCCAGTATGGCAAAACGCATCGAGGCGGCCACGGGCATCGAGACCCGTGCCACGATCCTGGGCCATATGCAGAGGGGCGGCTCTCCCACCTGTAAAGACCGTTTCTACGCATCTCTGATGGGTGCCTATGCCGTGGATCTTCTGTTGGCGGGCCAGACAAAGCGTATTGTAGGCGTCAAAAGTGACAATATCGTGGATTTTGACATCAACGAGGGGCTTGCCATGCAGAAAGAGATATCAGAAGAGCAGTATGAGATTGCCAAGACTCTGTCCTACAGCTACGGCAATTTCCATCTGGGCGCAGCGGGCAACGTTAACCCGCTGAGGCAGTAAACGCCCTGCTGCAGCGAAAGAGAAAGTGGGCGTCCGGGTGTCCGAACGGTTACTGCGATAAAGAAAATGGGGCCGCTGTGCAGAGGGGACTGCACAGCGGCTTTTCGGTTATTCCGCGTCCGAAGGAAACTGCCTGCCGGCGGCAGCTTCGGTATGCCCGGGGAGAGAGGGAACGGAGGAAAGATGACAAAAGAAGAAATACTCAGACAGTACTACGGCTATGAGGCTTTCCGCAGCGGCCAGGCGGAGCTGATTGAGGCGATCCTGGCAGGCCGGGACGTGTTCGGCATCATGCCCACCGGGGCAGGGAAGTCTATCTGTTACCAGGTGCCCGCTCTGATGCTGCCGGGGATCACGTTGGTGATCTCGCCTCTCATATCCCTGATGAAGGATCAGGTCACGGCCCTAAACCAGATGGGCGTCCATGCGGCCTACTTGAACAGCTCCCTCACTCCTGGGCAGTACCGGAAAGCCCTGGAACTGGCGCGGGGCGGCCGTTACAAGATTATCTATGTGGCGCCGGAACGGCTGATGACCGACGGATTTCTGGATTTTGCCCTGCACACGGAGCTGTCCCTGGTCAGCGTGGATGAGGCCCACTGTGTATCCCAGTGGGGGCAGGATTTCCGCCCCAGCTATCTGAAAATCGTAGATTTTCTGCACAGCCTGGCCCGCCGTCCCGTGGTGGCGGCCTTTACGGCCACGGCCACCAGGCAGGTGCGGGAGGATATCGCCCGCATCCTGGAGCTTCAGCGGCCTGTGGCACTGACTACGGGTTTTGACCGGAAGAATCTGTTTTTTGGCGTTCGTCAGCCCCGGGATAAGATGGAGGAGGTCCTGAAGCTGCTCGCGGAGCATCAGGGAGAGAGCGGTATCATTTACTGTGCCACCAGGAAAAATGTGGAGGAGGTCTGTGACCGCCTGATCCGGGAGGGGATAGGGGCCACCCGCTACCATGCAGGGCTGTCCGACGAGGAGAGGACGAAAAATCAGGAGGATTTCATCTACGATGTGCAGCCGGTGATGGTGGCCACCAACGCTTTCGGCATGGGTATCGATAAGTCCAACGTGCGCTACGTGATCCATTACAATATGCCGAAAAATATGGAGAGTTATTATCAGGAGGCGGGACGTGCGGGCAGGGACGGTGAGCCTGCGGACTGCATCCTGCTCCACGGGGGTCAGGATGTGGTGACGAACCAGTATTTCATCGAACATGCCAGGGAGAATGATGAACTCTCGGACGGAGAACTGGAGATTGTGAAAGAGCAGGATCGGGAGCGCCTGAAGAAAATGACTTTTTATTGCTTTACCGAGGATTGCCTGCGGGGTTATATGCTGAATTATTTTGGTGAACGGGCCCCGGGATCCTGCGGGAACTGCTCGAACTGTACCGGGGAATTTACGGAACTGGATGTGACGGATACGGCCCTGGCGATGATGCGCTGCGTCTACGAGAGCGGCAGCCGTTTCGGAGCCCAGGCTATCCTTGACTGCCTGCGGGGCAGCGCCAGCCAGAAGATCCGCCGGTTCGGCCTGGATCGGAATCCCTGCTACGGCCGGTGTAAGGATGTGACGATCCACCGGCTGCGCCAGATCCTGAACCGCCTCTATGTGCTGGAGTATCTGCGCCAGGAGGGGGAGCCCTATCCGATCCTGACTGTCACGCAGAAGGGCCGGGAGTCTGTTCTGGGAGATGTGCCGCTCAGGGTCACGATTCAGCTTCCCACGGAGAAACTGATCCAGCAGCGGCAAAAGAAAGGTACGGGCCATATGTCGGCCGCCGAAAGAGAGGCCGATGAGGGCCTGTTTGCCAGTCTGCGCAGACTGCGTCTTGCGCTGGCCAGGGAAAACGGCGTGCCGCCCTATATTATTTTTTCCGACAGGACGCTGACGGATATGTGCCGCAAGCTCCCCCGGACGAAGGAGGAGATGCTGCAGGTGACGGGTGTGGGCGAGGTAAAATTTGAACGGTTCGGGGAAGCATTTCTGGAGGAGATTCGTAAGACAGGCTTTTCAGCGCGTTGAGATATAAAAAAACTCCCTGCCATTTGCATGGCCGGGAGCTTTTTATTGGTGACTTTTTTAGATTTAGTATACTTCTTTCCACTCGTCGATGTTGGCCGGATCGAATTTGAAAGGAGCACCAAGGATGATCTCTGTGCCGCCGTCGCCGGCTGTCACGATCTCATACTCGCCCATATCGCCGGCTGTGAATTTCTCGCCGGCTGCGCCTGTGATGTCGCCGCTTACCAGAGCTGCAGACGTATATGCGCCGAGACGTCCCAGGTCGATGGGGTTCCAGAGGAACATGTACGGGCAGGAATGAGCGTCATCATCGCCGATGTACTCTGCCATCTCGGAAGGAAGGCCAAGGCCTGTCAGCTTAACGGAAGAACCCTGATCCTGCAGCACTTTGGCAGCAGCCGCAATACCAACGGTGGTGGGTGCGCAGATAACTTTCAGGTCCGGATAGTTCTGCAGAAGAGCCTGTGTCTGGTCTGTGGATTTCTGGGGCCGTCATCACCGTAAGCAACTTCCACCAGCTCAAGATTGGCATATTTGTCATCGGCAGCCATGATTTCTTTCATGGAGTCGATCCACGCATTCTGGTTTGCAGCCTGGGATGTGGCGGAAAGAACCGCCCACTGGCCTTCGCCGCCTGCGATATCATAAACGGCATCCATCAGAGACTGACCGATTTCCGTAACACCGGCCTGATTGACATGGGTCAGACGGCTGGCTACGTTTACAGTGGAGTCAACGGAGCAAACCTTGATGCCTGCAGCCGCAGCGTCTTCCAGAGCAGCCTGCAGAGCGTTCTCATCGTTTGCAGCTACACAGATACTGTCGACACCCTGAGAGATCAGAGACTGGATAACGGTGATCTGAGCGTCGGCTGTAGCCGCTTCCGGATGCTGGATAATAGCGGTTCCGCCAAGAGCCTGTACAGCCTCTTCAAAACCGGAAGCCTCTCTCTCATTGAACGGGTTACCGGCAGATTTGGATACAAATGCATATGTACCGCCGCCGGCTGCCCCGCCGCCTTCTGTCGCGGAGCCTTCTGCTGCGGAACTTTCCGTTGCGGAGCCTTCTGCTGCGGAGCCCTCGTCAGCAGAAGATGCCGCTGAGGGTTCTTCTGCCGCCGATGCGGCAGAGGACTCTTTTGCCGCTGATGACGGAGCTTCTGACGACGAACCGCCGCCGCCGCAGCCAGCCAGAAGCGTCACTGCCATTGCCGCACTGAGAATAGCACTCAATACTTTTTTCTTCATTTTTTGATCCTCCCATAAATAAATAATAATTTCTATATCAAATCCTAAAGAGTTCTCTGCCCCGAATGGCTGTCTGCCAGCCGGTCGGGACATCCGGTCTTTAAGATGTGATATCCTGTTTTCAGGCTCTGGAAGCCTTTTTCTTTTTGTCCGAAATGCTCTGTGAAATGTTCGGCAGAAGTACTGCGCAAATCAGCAGAGCACCCAGAATGATCAGGATAACCTGGGGATTCATATTGATCTGCCCGAGACCTACACGCAGGCAGGTGATCGTGAATGCGGAAATAATGCCGCCCACAAGTTTTCCTTTGCCGCCGGCGGTCGAGATACCGCCGAATACCGCCATGGCGATGGCGTCCATCTCAAACCCTTTTCCGGTGGTGGTATTCGCCGCATAAGTGGCGCTTGTCAGAAACAGCGCGGATACGCCGGCGAGAAGTCCCAGCACCGAATAGGAGATAAACAGCATCCGGTTTACCTTTACGCCGGAATAAAATGCGGTCTTGGCGTTGCTGCCGATGGCGTAAAGATTCCGGCCAAATACTCTTCGTTCTGCGATCACGGTAAAGATGACCGCGCAGATGATCACGAGAAAGAATACATACGGAACCGGTCCCACTCTTTTGGCAATGGCGCTGAAGCCGGCTGTGTTTGTCACGGAAATGGAGCCGCCGTCTCCCAGCGCAATCTCTGCAATACCGCGGAATACGATCTGTGTGCCCAGTGTTATGATCATGGTCGGCAGTTCTCTGAACGCCGTTGCCAGAAAACCGTTGATCATACCGCAGATCGTTCCCACGATCAGGGACACGAGTATGACACCGATAAACGGCAGGCCGGCGTTGCTGGCCAGACAGGCCATGGTCGCCGCCAGGCAGACGGTAGAACCCACGGAAATGTCAATCTCACCCATCAGCAGAATGTATGCCATAGGGAACAGTAAAAATATTTCAGCCAGATATTTGGGCATTTCACGAAGCACGTTCGTCAGATTATAAACCGGAGAAATGCATACGCAAAAAATATTGACTGCGATAAACAGAACAAACAGCATACCTTCCCAGCTCAGAAGCGCTTTTTTCAGCGTTTTCTCGGGAGTTGCGGATATTGTTCTTCCTGATTTTCCTGCCATAACTTCTCTCCTCCTTACATTTCTCTGTTTTCAAGGTTTGCCTTGTCCATCATGCGCTGTGTCAGTACGTTAAGTACGATAACCACAACAATGATGACTCCCTTGACCGTGTTCTGTGCAATTGCGTTGATGCCCACCAGCGGAAGGGCCTTGGAAATAACCGAGAGCACCAGTGCGCCGAGCAGTGCGCCTATGACGGAGCCGCGGCCGCCGTTCATGCTGACGCCGCCGATGACGCAGGCCGCAATAACGTCCATCTCTTTGGAGGTTTGCATGTTTGGCTGAGCGGAGGCATATACAGAAGTTGCGAGGGCGCCGCACAGGCCCGCCAACGTACCATGATGGTATAGACGGCCGTCTTGATGGCCGCAACGTTGATACCGGAAATCTCCGCTGCCTCAGGGTTGGAACCTACCGCATAAATACTGCGGCCGAATTTCGTCCATTTCAGCACGATGAAGAAAATAACATAACAGACGATTGTCACGGTGACGGTGTTATTGATCAATCCGAAACTCAAGGAATTACTCAGCGCAAAATCTTTGAAGCTGCCCAGCGCATCCGCACCTGCCCATTGATCCTGAGCTACCAGATAAGCAAACCCCCTGTAGATATACATAAAGCCCATAGTTGCGATGATCGGCATGACTTTACCGTATGCGATAATCACCCCGATCAGCAGCCCGCATAAAGCGCCCATGGCCGTTGCGATGACAAAACCCAGAAGAGTGTTTGAGATCATGCCGTATTTGAACATGATGCCGACGGTCATACCGGCAAAACCCAGTGTGGAGGTGATAGAGATATCAATACCGCCAATCAGCAGCACGCACAGCATACCAAGGGCCATGATCATGATAACGGCATTGTTTTTCAAAATTTCCAGTATGTTCTGCGCAGAAAGGAAATTCGGGCTCTTGATCGTTACCGCGATACATAAAATGATCAGTACGATAACCAGGCTGGCTTCACGGGAGCCTGTGATCTTTTTCAGCAAAGATTTTTTTTCCATTATTTCATACCCCCTCTTTCTGTTTCTTGCTGCTCTTCTCCATAGCAAATTCCAGAATTGCTTCCTGACTCGCTTCATCTTTGCTTAATTCACCGGTGACACGTCCGTTGCACATGACATAGATTCTGTCGGACATGCCCAGTATTTCAGGCATTTCGGAGGAAATCATGATGATGGCAAACCCTTTTTGGGCCAGTTCGCCCATGATCGCATAAATCTCGGCTTTTGCGCCTACGTCCACGCCTTTGGTCGGCTCATCCATGATAATGACCTTCATGTTATCCTGCGCCAGGGCTTTTGCCACCACAACCTTCTGCTGGTTGCCGCCGGACAGGGAACTTGCCGGGTCAAAAATCGTCACTGCCTTGGTATCCACGTCCTCCAGGAATTTTTTGGAAAGCTCGCGCTCTTTTTTGTCATTGGTGAATCCGTTGGTAGACAGCTTCTTTACGATAGGAAGGGTTACGTTTCTGCCAAGGCCCCAGCTCAGGATCAGCCCGGTTTTCTGCCTGTCTTCCGGCAGAAGGATGATGCCGTTTTTCATGGCGTCCGTAGGATTATTGATGGTAACTTCCCTGCCCTGCAGGAATACTTTTCCTTCATTTTGCTTTGTGATGCCGCACACGCTTTCTACTACTTCTGTACGCCCGGCGCCGACCAGGCCGGTCAGTCCGACAATCTCGCCGGCTTTTACATGAAGGTTCACGTCTTTGTAGTAACCTATGCGGGAAAAATGTTCGATTCGGAGCATTTCCTCACCCGGGGTCACCTCCGGTTTCGGAAACAGATCATTGATCTCGCGGCCCACCATGGCTTTGATCAGATCGGCGTTGGTAATGCCGTCCACATCATAGGTGCCTATGTACTGAGAATCTCTGAAAACAGTGACTCTGGCGGCCAGACGGTACATGTCCTCAAATCTGTGAGAAATAAAGATGATAGAAACCCCGCTGTCCCTCAGCTTATCTACGATTTTGTACAGTTTCTGGGATTCATTTGCCGTCAGCGCTGCCGTGGGCTCATCCAGGATAATAATCTTCGCGTGGGTGGAAATAGCCTTCGCGATCTCCACCATCTGCTGTTGAGCGACGGAAAGCGTCCCCATTTCGGCGGTTGATTTAAAATCCGCATCCAGCTCGTCCAGATACCCCTGTGCTTCCTCATTCATCTGTTTCCACTGGATGATTCCTCTTTTCTTAATCTCGTGGTTCATGAAAATGTTTTCCGTCACCGTGAGATCCGGGTAAGAGGTCGGATGCTGGTACACAGCGGCAATACCTGCCTGCTGCGCGTCCTTTGGGCCTTTAAAATCCACCTTTTCACCGAATAAATACATTTCGCCTTCTTCGGCTTTATGTACGCCGGTGATAACTTTAATAAAGGTAGATTTGCCTGCGCCGTTCTCTCCCATCAG
>DPJQ01000073.1:17980-18196 GCA_003542935.1 Lachnospiraceae bacterium
GTTCTCTCCCATCAGCGCGTGGACTTCGCCCGGTTTTAACTGAAACTGTACGTTGTTCAGCGCTTTAACGCCCGGGAAAATCTTCGTAATGCCCTTCAGCTCAAGTACATACTCTGACAAATTTCTCTCCTCCTTTATTTGTTCTTAACTTGGATATAGTATAACGACTATAAAAAATTAATGCTATCGTACTTTTTTTGATTTTGGGTAAAATTA
>DPJQ01000112.1:0-23372 GCA_003542935.1 Lachnospiraceae bacterium
CAAAAACCCCCCCGTTTCGGCACATCCCGTGCCGAAACGGGGTGTTTTTCCGCAAAAACTCTCTATTTTCCTTATTTCCTATTCTCCCTGCTCCTGCATCTCCCGTTCTTCCTTGAAGGTCTTCAAAAAAGCCCGGTTCACCAGCAGATCGCCCACATAAGCTACCGCCGCAAACCCGCAGACCATCCAGACAAACAGCACCATGGGCGCCGTCTGGGGCAAGAAGACGGGCAGCAAAGGTAAAAGCACATTGACGGGCACAAGAACCACCGTGTAGGGAAGACGCAGCAGAGCCATAAACAGCGCATTCTTCATGGTCTGTTTCACCGTATTCTCATACCGGGCCTGCAGGGCAAATACATAGAGAAATACCATCACCCACATGACTGCCAGCACCGTCAGCCCCACCAGCATTACCGTGTGCATCGCTCCCGTAAAATACCGGCCCACCGACCAGTAATCCAGCCAGAGGAATACTCCCCCCGCCAGCAGGATCAGCCATATGATCGTGGCCTGCAGGAAATTCTGCTTAAATCCGCGAAAAAAGCCGCGCACGATATAGGAATCCTCCTGCCGGATCATCTGCAGAACCACATAATTCAGTGCTGTCAAAGACGCCCCAAACGTCACCACCGGCAGAGAACAGACGATAAACAAAACATTTAAAATCGCCAGGTTTGCAATCAATGTCAGAAAACGCATTAACCCGGAATCCATACCAAATATTCGATTCAAAACAGCTACCTCCTCGCCATTGATCTGGTTTATTTATCTTATCACACCCTGTTTGCGTTGGCAATTTTTTTGTGTTTATGTATCTGCATTCAAAATTCCCGTGACGGCATTGGAAGAATCTGATGTAAAAATTATGCCGGCGGCAGGGAAGCATATCCCCCTGCCATGAAAACCTTTACACCTCCGCTCCCTGTCTGCTATAATGAAACGACGAAACCCTCTCACAAATACACAGCACAGAAAGCAGGTGATCCTATGCCAGGTAATGCGGAATTAAAATCGGATTATCTTGCTCTAAAAGCACTGTTAAACGTCATCGGCATCAATCTGATCGATATCGATATCATCAAGGAATGATACATGAGAATCATAAAATCCGACATCCCCCTGGATCCCTCCTGTCCTTTCCATATCGAAAGGCGGACGCTCCGTCAGACCGACAACCGGCCCGACTGTTTCCACTGGCACAGCTGTTTCGAGATCACCCTGATCCTCCATGGCCGGGGGATTTACTATGTCAACGAACAGACCTACGAGGTAACGGACGGCGATATCATCCTTTTTAACAACGTGGAACCCCACGGCTGGGAAGTCCGAAGCGACACACTGGAGCTTCTGGTCATGATCTTCCAGACAGAATTTATCGCCGCCGGTTTTGCCGTCATGGACTACGATTATCTGAAACCCTTCATCGAGCGGGGCAGCAATTTCAAAAACCGGCTGGACAGCGGCAGGCTCCTCACCGGGGAGATCGCCGCCCTGATGCTCTCCGTGGAAGAGGAATATATCGGCAAAACCACCGGCCATCTGCTGATGATCAAAGCCGACGTCCTGAAAATCCTGACCCTCCTGATCCGACATTCCCAGGACAGCACCAAATCCGCCGCCCTTTTACAGGAAAAAAAGCTGAAAATGACGCGGCTGGCTTCGGTCTTTGATTTCATCAACGGCCATTTTACGGAGCGAATCACCCTGGCCGACGCGGCAGCCATCGCCTTCATGAGCCCCAACTATTTTTCCGCCTATTTTTACAAAGTCACAGGACGCCATTTCAACGAGTATGTCAACAGTCTGCGCATAGCCATGGCGGACAAACTGCTGACGGAGACGGATCTGAATGTTCTGGAGGTGGCTTCCCGCTGCGGTTTCCGCAATATGTCCAATTTTTACCGAATTTATAAAAAAATCCACGGAGATGTGCCCAGGAAAGAACTCGTGTAACCTATCTGCCTACAACTTACAATCGTAAAATAGTATACATTTTGTGTAATTTATCAGACGCGGAAACGGCTCCCTGCTGTTATGATGAAAGCCAGATATCCCGCTCCAAACAACGCGGCATTGATATGTCCCGTAGGGCGGGGGATTTGACTGACTCTGCGGCCGAATGCCAAGCTCCGGTTTGAGCTGTATCCATGCATCCGGCCGCCCATGAATTTGCATAGGAAAAGGCAGGAGGATTTTATTATGAGCGAACACAGAACAAACGTTGTGGAAGATATGCGTGTCCCGCTGACACGGTATAAAAAAGACTGGGAAGCCGTAAAAGAAAAGTGGACAAATTACTGGCAGCACAAAAACACTGGCCGGCCGCTGATGGGGGTGATTGCCCGCAAGCCGGAACTGGAGCCCTTTGCCGACGGCGCCCCCGCGGAGGGCGGTTACCGTGACCAGATCTGCCAGGGGCGATATTACAATCTGCCCGAGGAACTGAAATGGAAAGACATGGAGGACAAATATCAGAACGCGGAGCGTATCGTGGCCCGTTACCGCTATTTCTGCGAGACCCACGAATTCCTGGCAGAGAGCTTCCCCAACCTGAACGTGGATTTCGGCCCGGGCTCCCTGGCCTCCTACCTGGGCTGTGATATCGGATTTAACGAGGATACGGTGTGGTTCAAGCATTTCCTTGAAGACTGGGAAGGCGTGCCGGATCTGGTCTTTGACCCGGACAACAAGTGGTTCAAAAAGCACATCCAATTGGTGGAGGACTGCCGGAAGCTGGCAAACGGGGATTTCTACGTGGATATGCCGGATCTGATGGAGAATATCGACGTGCTCTCCTCCATGCGGGGAGCCCAGGACATCCTCTATGACATCATTGATGAACCGGAAGAGATCGCACGCCGGGTGGGCCAGGTGACGGATCTCTACTACGAGTATTTTGACCGTTTCTATGATCTGATCAAGGACGATCAAGGGGGCAACGCTTACACTGTATTCCAGATCTGGGGGCCGGGGCGCACCGTAAAACTGCAGTGCGACTGCTCCGCCATGATCGGGCCCGACGATTTCCGGGAATATATCCAGCCCTCTCTGATCGAGCAGTCCAGGCATGCCGACCATGTACTGTACCACCTGGACGGCAAGGAATGTATCCGCCACATGGACGCTCTGATGGAAATCGACGGCATCGACGCCCTCCAGTGGACTTCCGGCGATGCGGGCCCCGACGGCACCCTGCCCGACTGGGACGTGATCTATGATAAAGCCATCGCCGCAGGCAAATCCATCTGGGTCAAGGTCTACTCCGGCGGATTCGAGGACTGGATCAAAAACGTGGAGCGTCTAGTCATGAAATACGGCTCCCACAGCATGTATCTGCTGTTCCCGGAGATGTCTCTGGAACAGGCACATACTCTGATCGATTATGCCGATAAACATTGGAGCGATGTGAAAGGCAGCTTCTGCGAAAGCCTCAAACAGTGAGCACATGGGCATACCGGAGCTTTTGCGTTCCCGCAAAGCCTCCATGGTCTTTGCCCCTCCCCTCACTCTTTCCCGTCAAAGCAATACGTACATACTTTACAGGGTTCTATCCCGATAGAAGCCAGGAGATCGTCCAAACGGTGGTAGCGCAGGGTGGTAAAGTTCAGCTTCCTCCGGATCTCCTCCAGCATCTTCGCGTAACGGCAGGAACAGGGATCCGCATACTCATCCAAAACCTCCCGGAAAACCTCGTCTCCCTCCTGCTCCCTGATCACCCGGCGGGTGATCAGTTCCATCTCCGACTTGGACCGGGAGAAATTTAAGAATTTACAACCATAGATCAGCGGCGGACAGGCCGGACGCACATGTACCTCCTTCGCCCCGCTCCTGTACAGAAATTCCGTGGTGTCCCGGAGCTGGGTACCCCGCACGATGGAATCGTCGATCAGCAACAGCTTTTTATCTTTAATCAACGCCCGCACCGGAATCAGTTTCATGCGGGCGATCAGTTCCCGCTGGTTCTGGCTGGTAGGCATAAAGGATCGGGGCCAGGTAGGCGTGTATTTGATAAAGGGGCGCGCATAGGGAATACCCGACTCATTGGAATAGCCGACGGCATGGGCAATACCGGAATCCGGCACACCGGCCACGATATCCGGCTTCACCGTACCGCTGTCCCGCTTCGCCAGCATACTGCCACAGTTGTAACGCATCTGCTCTACGTTGATCCCCTCGTAGGCTGATGTGGGATAACCGTAGTATACCCACAGAAAAGAGCATATCCGCATATCCTTTCCGGCCGGAGACAACACCTCCACTCCGTCGGGACGGATGCGTACGATCTCCCCGGGACCCAGTTCCCTGTAATCAGAGTAACCCAGGTTGATATAGGCAAAACTCTCAAAAGAGACACAGTAGGCGTCTTCCTTCTTTCCAATCACACAGGGCGTCCGGCCAAAGCGATCCCGTGCCGCGTAGATACCATCTTTTGTCATCAGCAGCAGGGTCATGGAGCCGTCCACTGCCTCCTGCACATACCGGATACCCTCCACCAGGCTGTCCCTCTTGCAGACCAGGGCCGCCACAAGCTCCGTAACGTTGATCTGGCCGTTGGTCATCTCCTGGAAATGGGCCGGCCCGTCTTTATAGATTTCCTTGAGCAGCTCCTCAAAATTATTGATCTTTCCCACCGTGGTAATGGCAAAACTGCCCAGATGGGACTGGATCAGAAGGGGCTGGGGTTCAAAATCCGAGATACATCCGATGCCGAGATATCCTTTCATCTCCCCCACATCCCGGTCAAATTTGGTGCGGAAGGGGGCGTTTTCGATATTGTGAATCGCCCGGTTAAATCCACCCTCACCGTAAGTTGCCATACCACCGCGTCTCGTTCCGAGATGGGAATGGTAATCTATCCCGTAAAACAGTTCCAAAACACAGTCCCTTTTTGCAGCCACACCAAAAAATCCGCCCATAAATGTGATACTCCTTTTTAAACCATTCGTAATCATCCGACACCTTACCGGTTACAACCACGCAATCTTTCCCGGTAATAAACGAATCCTCTCTCGCCGGCCTACTCTCTCTCTGTCTCAATCGCCATGATCATGTCCACACGCCTTTTATGACGGCCGCCCTCAAATTCGGCATCCAGCCAGGCGCCGACGATCATCTTTGCCAGCTCTGTACCCACTACCCGGCTGCCGAAAGCCAGGATATTGGTATCATTATGCTCTTTGGAGAGCTTAGCCGAATAGGGTTCACTGCACACCACGGCCCGAATACCCTTCACTTTATTAGCCGCCAACGAGATCCCCACACCTGTACCACAGATCAGGATACCCCGGTCCGCCACGCCGTCCCGCACTGCACAGGCCACTTTTTTCCCGTACATCGGATAATCACAGGACTCCCGGGTGTCCGTGCCATAATTGACCACCTCATGTCCCAGGGACTCCAGGTACGCTACCATTTCCCACTTCATATCCACCGATGTATGATCATTGCCTATTCCGATTTTCATCTCTCGCATCCTCCGACATTTTCCGTAAAACCGCACACTATGTCATAGAGGCACCGACCTGGTATGACCGATGCCTCCTGTATTATACAGGCCGCTGTACCAAACGGCAACCTCTATTTCACAAATTCCATAACCTGCTCATACACACCTTTTCCGTCCAGACGGTATTTCTCCAGAAGCTTCACTGCCGGGCCGGACTCGCCAAATACATCCTGCACGCCGATCTTTTTCACGGGCGCCGGCTGTCTCTCACAGAGTACGTCGCAGACCGCACTGCCCAAACCGCCGATCACCGAATGCTCCTCCACGGTAACGATCCGGCCGCACTCCTTCGCTGCTTTCGCGATCAGCTCTGCGTCGATGGGTTTGATAGTATGGATATTGATCACTCTGGCATCCACGCCCTCTGCTTTCAGCAGGTCGGCGGCTTCCAGAGCCGAGTTTACGCATAAGCCTGTAGCCACAATGGCCACATCCCGGCCGTCCCGGAGCGTCACACCTTTGCCAACCTCAAATTTATACTCCGGTTTATCATTGATCACCGGAACCGCCAGACGGCCGAAGCGCAGATATACCGGGCCGTCCATCTCATAGGCCGCCCGAACAGCTGCCTTCGCCTCCACATCATCGGAAGGATTAATGACTGTCATGCCCGGGATCGTGCGCATCAGGGCAATATCCTCGTTGCACTGATGGGTCGCGCCGTCCTCACCCACGGAAATACCGGCATGGGTGGCGCCGATCTTCACATTCAGATGGGGATAGCCCACAGAATTTCTCACCTGTTCAAAGGCTCTGCCCGCCGCAAACATAGCGAAAGTACTGGCAAAAGGCACCTTACCTGTGGTGGCTATGCCGGCGGCTATGCCGATCATATTGCACTCGGCAATTCCGCAGTCGATATGCCTGTCCGGAAATACGGCCCTGAACTTACCTGTCTGTGTAGCGGCTGCCAGATCGGCATCCAGCACGACCAAATTCTCATGCTCTTTGCCGAGCTCCACCAACGCCTCGCCATAACTCTGCCTGGTGGCTACCTTCTTTACTTCTGACATAACGCTTCACCTGCCTTTTCCAAATCTGCCATGGCTATGGCGTACTCTTCGTCATTGGGAGCCTTGCCGTGCCAACCCACCTGGTTCTCCATATAAGATACACCCTTGCCTTTAAGTGTCTTCATTACGATGGCCGTAGGCATTCCCTTCGTCGCCTTTGCCTCGTCAAATGCGGCTTTCAGCTGGTCAAAATCATTGCCGTCATCCACGGAGACCACATGGAAATTAAACGCCTCAAATTTTTTATCGATGGGATAGGGGCTGCACACCTGGTCTACGGGACCGTCGATCTGCAGTCCGTTGTTATCTACGATCACACACAGATTGTCCAGTTTCCGATGTCCGGCAAACATGGCTGCCTCCCAGACCTGTCCTTCCTGGATCTCACCGTCTCCCAGGAGTGTATAGACACGGTAGGTGTCCCCGCTCAGCTTTGCCGATAATGCCATGCCCACCGCCGCAGAGATCCCCTGCCCCAGAGAACCGCTGGACATATCAATGCCCGGCGTATGCTGGATACAGGGATGGCCCTGTAAATGGGAACCCACATGGCGCAGTGTTTTCAGGTCTTCCACCGGGAAATAGCCTCTATGGGCCAGCACGGAATACAGGCCGGGGGCCGTGTGTCCTTTAGAGAGCACAAAGCGGTCGCGTCCCGGGTCTTTCGGGTTCTCCGGGTCAATATTCATTTCCTCAAAATACAGATAGGTAAATACATCCGCAGCGGACAGAGAACCGCCCGGATGACCCGCCTTGGCGGCATGGACACCGGTTACAATGCCCTTGCGCACCTCCACGGCCATCTTCTGAAGTTCTGTTTTATTCATAGTCTGCTCCTGTTCTTCCTCTTCTTATGCACCAAATACAGCTTCATAATCCTTCTTGAATTTCTCGATGCCCTGGTCGGTCAACGGATGTTTTGTCATCTGCTCAATAACCTTGTAGGGCACGGTAGCGATATCGGCACCCGCCAGGGCACAGTCCGTCACATGGATCGGATTGCGGACGCTGGCCGCAATGATCTGAGTCTCGATACCGGCCACCGCGAACATCTCGGCGATGGTCTCTATGAGTTCTGTACCCGGCTGGGAAATATCATCCAGACGTCCCAGGAAGGGGGACACATAGGTAGCTCCGGCCCTGGCAGCCAAAAGGGCCTGGTTTGCTGAGAATATCAGCGTCACATTAGTCTTGATTCCCTCGGCGGCCAGTACTTTGACTGCTTTTAACCCCTCCACGGTCATGGGAATCTTCACCACCATATTCGGGTGGATCGCCGCGATCTCGCGTCCCTCCCGGATCATGCCTTCTGCATCTGTGGTGGTGGCCTTCACCTCACCGCTGATGGCTCCGTCCACGATAGAGGCAATTTCCTTGATCACCTCATTAAAATCTCTGCCTTCTTTGGCAATCAGGGAGGGATTGGTGGTCACGCCGCAAATCACGCCCATATCATTGGCCTTCCTGATCTCCTCCACATTTGCTGTGTCAACAAAAAAACGCATTTTGTACCTCCTCGCCTTTCGGCTCATTAAATGAATATGTTAAGCGGAATACTCCGCAAAAACACGCTGGAATGCCCGGATCGACTCTCCGATCCGGCCGTTAAATACACTGGAACCGGCCACAATCAGACTGGCCCCCGCATCCAGGACCTGCCGTACATTGTCCGGTTTCATACCACCGTCCACCTCGATGGGAACGGACAGTTCCCTCTCTGCCAGAAGCTTTCGCAAACTGCAGATCTTTTCTGTCATAGACGGGATGTATGCCTGTCCCCCAAATCCCGGATTAACCGTCATGAGAAGCACTGCGTCCACATCCCCCAGCACGTATTCCAGAACTGCCAGGGGAGTGGCCGGGTTCAGTACCACACAGGCTTCTTTCCCGGCGGCCCGTATCTGCTGGATTGTCCTGTGCAGATGTCTGCAGGCCTCCGCATGAACGCCGATCCGATCGGCTCCGGCCTCCGCGGCCAGCTCCACATACCGGCCCGGTTCTTCCACCATCAGATGTACATCAAAAAACAGGCCGCTGACCCGCCGCATGGATGAAATTACCGGAAACCCCAGGGACAGGCTCGGCACAAAGGTTCCGTCCATCACATCAATGTGCACGGCATGGACACCCGCTTCCTCTACATCCCTTAAATCCCGCCCCAGATTGGCAAAATCCGCCGACAAAACAGAGGGCAGCAGTTCTATCTTCCCCATATCTTATACTCTCCTGCAAAATCTATCTGTCAATCTTCCGGCTGTCCGTCCAGGATCCCTGCCATCATATCATGGGCAAAGACCAGATCTTCCTTCCAGCCGGGATTGCCGGTATACCAGAACTCCGTCACATATTTCCGGATCCCCATCGACCAGGCCGTCCGGATCATGGCTTTGAAATCCACATGGCCCGTCCCAAAAGGAACTTCCCGGAATACACCCGGAACCGTCTCTTTCAAATGCACCGAGGTGATATGGCCCGCACCGCTTGCAAGATCCGCCAGCACATCCGTACCATAAGTGACGGCCGCGTTTTTGATATTACCGGTGTCCGGATACACATTCAGATAAGCCGATTGCACACGGTTTACATGTTCCATGGCCTTCGCCGTGGTGTTCATAAATTCCGTCTCCATGGTCTCAAAGCCCATCATCACACCGGCCCTGGCCGCCATCATCGCGGCCTTTTTCAGATTTTTCTCAAACCGGGCCCTGGTCTTGTCAGAGCCTTCCTCGTAATACACATCATAGCCTGCCAGCTGAATGATCCGAATACCCAGATCGTCCGCCAGCTGGATAGCCTTCTCCATAATCTCCATACCCCTTTTGCAGACGGCAGGATCATTACTGCCCAGCGGGTATTTTCGGTGGCCCGACAGGCACATGGTGCGGATGGGAATCCCCGTCTCATACATCGTCCGCACCAGTTCCAGCCGCTCTTCCTGCGGCATGTCCAGACGGCTCAGTTTGGCGTCCGTCTCGTCAATACTGATCTCGACAAAATCAAAGCCAGCCTCCTTTGCCGCCGTGAGCTTTTCCGCCCACGACAGCTCCGAAGGCATGGCTTTCTCATACAATCCAAGGGTATATGCCTTTGTCATACACAACCTCCCTCTTTGACACAGTTTTTGATGTCTGTATTATATCAGCTTTTCCAAACAGTGTCATCTGTTTTCGGGAAATTGCGCATAAATGTAAATAAAGATGTATAATAATTACAACCTTTAATAATGGACGTCTATGCCGTATTCTCTGGCCAGCGCATCCTTCATGCTCCCGGCATCGGCCACCTCACCGGTCCAGTAGTAAATACTCTCTACACACTGATTGATCAGCATACCCAGACCGTCCAGTGTTCTGGCGCCGCGTTTTTCAGCCTCCTTTAAAAGCTGCGTATGGGGATGGTTCGGTATAACGTCGCAGACCACCATGCGGTCCGTAATTGTATCAAACACAATATCCGGTCTGGCATCCACATCGGGATACAGCCCGATACTGGTAGTATTGACCAGGATATCCGTGTCCGCGTCTATGGCCATCGTATGATCCCATTTTTCATAAGAGGTTTTCAAGTCAAAATGTTTCCGGATCGTCTCCAACAGCTCCCGGCCCCTCGTCTCGGATCTGTTCAGGATTACCAGTTCGCCGATACCGGCACGGCAAAGCTCCACTGCTATGGCTCTGGCGGCTCCGCCGGCGCCCAGCATGGTCACTTTTTTACCTTCCAACGCTACGCCTGCATTTTCCAGAGATTTCATAAAGCCCTTGCCGTCCGTATTCTCCCCCCGGAGTTTTCCGTCTTTTACCACAACGGTGTTGACCGCGCCCATGATGGCGGCTTCCTCCGATATGGAGTCCAGATAAGGAAGCGCCGCCACTTTGTGGGGAATCGTCAGATGGATACCCTTGAAATTCAATGCCGTCAGTGCCCGCAGGGCATCTTTCAGATCCTCTGCCTTGACATTTACCGTAATATACCGGTAAGGAATGCCCAATTTTTCAAACGCATCCTGGGCTACTACCACAGTGGGGTTTTCATCGATCGGATCCCCAAACACGCCTACCAGCTCTTCCCTGTATGATTTTCCCATCCTATGCCTCCTTTACAGCCTCTATTTCGTGTATTCCCAAATATTTTGCCACGGCGTTCACCGCCGTCTGATGATCCTGCGTATGGGCCAGTCCGGACACGGCCAGCACACCGATACACCCGATGCCTTTTACGCGGATCGGAAATCCGCCGCCCATGTTCCCGTACAGATTCGGATCCAGGTGGGCGTCCCTGTACAGATCATCCTCCCCCACAAAAGGCATATAATGGGCCCGCAGCGTACTGCGATGGAACATGTTGACAGTACGCACCTTGCGCGTCAGCCACAGGTCATTATAATTGTTGGTGCCGTTACAGCCATAACGGAACACCATATAGCCGTTGATCCAGATCTCGGCCGCTATGGCAAGCCCCTCCTTTTTGGCATCCTCCACCAGCTGGCAGCCCAGCTTCCACGCGTCATCATTGTCAAAATGATCAAACAGCAGTTTTTCCTCCTGCCTCTTTACAATAGCATAATTTTCCTGTTCCAGCGACATAGCTCCTCCTCATAAATTCTGTATCAGAATATCCGGCCTCCGGATCGTCTTTCCGTCAACGGTCACATCACGATACACCCAGTTTCCGGTGTAGGAAATGATATGCTGCTCATCACCGCGAACCACATAGGTATCCTCCAGCTTCACACCGGCGATGGTCGGGTTCCAGGAAAATCCCTGGTGATCCAATACGATATCCTCTGTCCGGAAATTCGCACAGTAGTCCCGTGTGAGATAACCCAGCGCGCCGCCCTGATGATGGAGATGGAAATCCGCTTCATAACCTGTGGATTTGTATACTTCATACCCTTTCTCCAACACCTGACGGGCAGGCACACCTGACTTTGTATTGAGGATATATGTTGCGTCAACCTTGAGCAGAGCTTCATATTTATTGCGTATCTCTTCAGACAGCGGTTCAAAGGAGGTGATCCTGCTGATGGATACGGTAAGGCCGTATTTCTGAGCACAGATCGCAATCATCGCACATTTTTCAATTTTTTTATCTGTGGGCAGGGGATGGCGGTATTTCAGAAGCCTTTCATCGGAAGCCACCAGGATCACCGGTACGGCATACCCCTTTGCCAGAAGTCGTCCCACGACACGGCCTGCCGCTTCATGTTCCGTCTCACCGGGACGGATATCCCGCACGGAATCCTCCAGGATCTGCGCCGCCTCCGGCCCGATCTCGTCCATACGTTTTTCTTCCGCCTCCGTCAGCACATAGCGCAGTGTCTGTATTCTATCGGAAATGTCCTGTGTGCCGTAGATCCCGTTATCGCTGCCGATCTTCTTCCCCTGGATATAGGGCTTTAAAGCCTCGGCCTCATCTTCATGCCAGCGGTAGCCGATCAGCTCAAAACTGCCGTCGGTCAGCTCCTCGTCAAATACCCGGTACATCTCACTGGAATTGCACACCGCATAGGCTTTATCCGCCATAATCAGAATCCGCGCAGAAGCCTGTCCGCAGCTTCTGTCCACCATATCGCCTTTGCCCCCGGTGATCCAGTAAAAATTGTGGATAGCCGAGAGCAGCACACCGTCAAGTCCTTCCTCCCCCATCAGTTTCCTGACTCTGGCAAATTTCTCTTTTAATTCATCCGTCATTGTCCGTTCTCCTTTCCCAATACGCATTTCCACCTGTAATACTGTTCATCCCATAAACGTTCCTGTTTGGGGGCAAATTCCAGAATTTCAAAAGATTTCCGGATAATACCGCGCCCCTCCTTCAGCCCGGATATCTCCCCGGCGCTTTTCATCTGTACGATCAGGTTTCCGGCCAACGCCGCCTCAAAGGGCCCCGCATATACCGGCCTGGCACATGCCTCCGCCACAAAACGGTCCAGCGTACGGTTCTGTCCGCCCCCGCCGAGGATATAGATCTCTTCCAGTTCATGGCCGCCAATCCGCTCCAGCAGTTCAAACACCATGCGGTACTTGAAAGCCAACCCTTCCAGCACTGTGCGGATCACCGCCCCGATGGACGTCACCGGCCCCTGGCCCGTGCGCACACAGTAATCCGAAACCTTTTTCAGCATATCCCCCGGCATATAGAATGCAGAGTCATCCGGATCGATAAAAAACTGCCAGGGCTCTGCCTCTGCAGCCAGCTGCTCTACCTCCCCGTAAGACAATTCCCGACCGTATTTCTCCCGGTAATCCAGCAGGCATTCCTGCAGAATCCACAGTCCCATCACATTTTTGATCATCCGATACCTGTGGTCCACACCGCCCTCATAGGCAATGTTTGCCTCAAAGGCCTCCTCCGTCAGCAGCGGTTCCATAACCTCAGTACCCACGATAGACCAGGTTCCGCTGCTGATATAGCCCACATGCTCTTTCTCCGTAGGCAATGCTGCCACGGCGGATGCCGTGTCATGTCCCGCCACGGCTACCACCCGCACATCCCCCGGCGCTTCCGTCAGGCTCTCCCGGCGAATCTTCCCGGTAACGGTTCCCGTCTCTACGATCCCGGGGAAAATATCTTTCCGTATACCCAGCCGCTCCATCAGTCCGTCAGACCACCGACCGGTCCGCCAGTCCATAAGCTGGGTCACGGATGCCATCGTATATTCTGTATAGGTTTCCCCCGTCAGCAGATAACCAAGAAGCTCCGGAATCAGAAGGGCATGGACACAGTGATCCAGCAAAAAGCTTTCCCCCTCATAGGACATGGACGCCATCTGCATGGACGTGTTGAACAGGGCAATCTGGCTGCCGGTGATATCGTACAGTTCCCGTTTGGGCACTCTTTTATAAATTTCCCGCGCATGGCGCTCCGTCCTCTCGTCACGGTAGCACCTGACCTGATTAAAAAGGCGGCCGCCGGTATCGATCAGACCGAAATCATTGCAGAAAGAATCCATTCCCACACTGAACAGAGCTCCTTCCGCCTCCCTGTGAGCTTTCTTAATTCCCAGCTCCAGGTTCCGGTAAATGCTGATGATATCCCAGTACAAGCCGCCTGCCATCCTCATCTGTCTATTGGAAAAACGATGAATGATCTCCGTCTTCAGCCTGCGGCCATCCAGAAAACCCTCCATCATTTTTCCGCTGCTTGCTCCTAAATCAAAACCTAAATATCTCATATCCCCTCTTGCCCATCCGCGACGATGAGCTCCACATCAAACTTCTGGAGAGTCTCCATCTGGGCATCCGCCAGATTCCTGTCGCAGATCAGATAATCCACCAGATCCAGCGTAGCCAGAATAACTCCGCCGCTCCGATTGATTTTTGTGTGATCCGCCGTAAAATACACCCGGTCCGACGCCTGCATAAAAAACTTCTTCACCTCGGTCTCATACATACTGATGTCACAGATCATGCCGTCTTCCCCCACTCCGTAAGCCGACAGAAACGCCTTGTTAGGATGGAATTTTCTCGCCATCTCATTGGCAAAATCCCCCACGCAAGAGAAAAAATCTCTGCGGAATATCCCCCCCAGGGATATAACCGTATGGCTGTTCGACATGCTGAAATTATCTTCCAGCAACACCCGCACAGAATTGGTGATCACCGTCACGGTATACGCCGGGTCAATATATTTCAGAAGAGCCAGATTGGTGGAACTGTTGTCTATGAAAATCGTATCACCGTCCTGAACCAGTGACGCCGCCTTTTTACAGATCCGTTCCTTCTCCCGTGCGCACTGTTTCACCCGGTATATGTATTTGATTTCAGAAGGGTCATTGGACTGCTGCAGGCCGATGGCGCCGCCATGGGTACGCTTGAGCAGTTTTTCCTGCTCAAGCTCACTGAGATCCTTGCGCAGAGTTTCCTTGCTCACATTCAGCTCCCTGGCCAGCTCCGCCACCTGGATCCTGCCCAGAACTTCCAGACGCTCCAATATCTGTTGTTTCCTTTCAATGCCGAAATTCTTTACGCCCATCTGCTATCTCCCCTCGTGGAATTCGTTAACATTTCACTTTCCCATTAATAATCTTTCATATTCTAACGTAAAGAACCTTCTTTTGCAATCCTCTAAACGACATCAGCGAATTTCCCCGCTGAATTTTATACTATCCACCATAACGGCAAGAAAGATAATCACACCGCGGAATATCGTATACACATAGGCGGATGCCCCGATCATGGTCAGGCCATTGATGATCGCCTGCACCATAACGATACCGATGATTGCTCCCGGAAATACCCGGCCTTTGCCCCCAAAGAGGCTGGCTCCTCCGATAATCGACGATGAAATAACCACAAACTCATCGCCCTGAGAAAAGTTCGGATTGATGACGCCCAGGTTGCAGGCGCTCAGCATACCCGCAATACCGCACAGGGTTCCGCAGATCATATAGGCAAACCACACAGTCCGCGGCCCGTTGATCCCCATCTTGTTGGCCCCCTGCAGGTTATTTCCGCAGGCATAAAGCTGACGGCCAAACTGCGTACAGGTCAGCACGATATGGGCAATAATCACGACCGCCAGAAAGATGAAGACAAAAGCGGATATTCCCAGAAATTTCGCGCTGGCCAGCCCCATAACCTTGTTATCCAGAAACATCATCTGCTGGTTTGTGAGAAACAGGGCCATGCCTCTGGCTACGGAGTAGGTTGCCAGCGTCACAATGAAGGGAACGATCTTGACTTTCGTGACAAAGAAACCGTTGATCGCACCGATCACAAGTCCGCACAGGCAGGAGGCGATGAAACATACAATCAGCGGCATGCCCATATTATTCAGGAGTGTACCTCCCACCACCGCCGATATGTACATATTCATCGATACAGATATATCAATACCCGCCACGATCAGTACAAAAAACATACCGACACAGGCAATACCCAGCACGGAGGACGTCCTTAAGATCAGCAAAATATTACTGATCGTCAGAAAGTTGGGTTTCTGCACGGTAAAAAAGACAATCATAGCGGCCAGGATCACGTAAATACCGTAATCCATAAACAACTCCTTCGCCCTTTTCCCTTCCGCTGCCTTCCCGGCTCTTGCTGTAACTTTTTCCATCACACGGCACCTCCTACAGCGTATTTCATAATCTCCTCCGCCGAGTAATCCTCGTCTTTGGTCAGTTCCCCGGTAAAGCGGTTATTATTCATCACAAGGATCCTGTCGCAGACGCCCATCAGCTCCTCCACCTCAGAGGAAACCATGATAACAGCGGATTTCTGTTTTGCCAGATCCTGAATGATCGTATATATTTCATATTTTGCGCCCACGTCCACACCCTTGGTAGGCTCATCCAACAGAAACACTCTCGGATCGGACAGCACCCATTTTGCAAATACTACCTTCTGCTGATTACCGCCGGACAATGTGCCCGCCGTCTGTTCATTGGGATCGAACGTCTTGATACGAAGCTCTTCTGTCATCTTCGCCGTGCTCTCCCTCTCTTTACCGGCATTCATAAAGAAACGGCCGTTTCCTTTTCTGTGGGATTTCAGGCTGGACAGCACGATATTTTCCCGCAGCGTCTTGGGCAGCAAAAGTCCCTCCTCGCGGCGGTTCTCCGTGATCAGCGCCATCCCGTTCTCAATACAGTTTTCCGGCTCCACCGGCTGAATCCGTTTTCCCCTGTAAATCACCTCGCCGGAACTCATCGGATCAAGGCCGAAAATACAGCGCAGATATTCCGTCCGCCCCGCGCCCATCAGGCCGAAGATCCCCACGATCTCCCCTTCGCGTACACTCAGGCTCACTTTGTCAAAACGGCCTTCCTGACAGATATCCTTTGTCTCAAAAACCACCTCGCCGATGGTCTTTTCGCATGTGGGATAAATGTTCGTCAGCTCCCGGCCCACCATTTCTTTAATAATGGTGGCAGCGTCTGCCTCACTGGTCTTCCGCTGGGATATGATCTCACCGTCCCGGAGCACGGCGATCTCGTCCGTGTGGGTAAATACATCCTCCAGAATATGGGATATAAAAATAATGGATTTTCCCTGCTCCTTCATTTTATTGATAATCCCAAACAGTTTCTCCTTCTCCGTGTTGGACAGGGAAGTTGTGGGCTCGTCAAAAATGATGATTTTCGCCTCCGCCATGATGGATTTTGTGATTTCCACCAGCTGGCGCTGGCCCATCGGCAGAGAAGCGATAATCGTTTCCGGTGATATCTCTTCTGCCCCGACTTCCTTCAGTTTTTCTTCCACCGTCCTGCGCATTTCCCGTCGGTTTACAATTCCCAGTTTATTTTTGGGCATATCCGTAATGAACAGGTTCTCCGTCACACTCAGGTTGGTAAAAAGGTTCAGCTCCTGCTGTACAAACGCGATCCCCGACGCACCGGCGTCCTTGGGGCTCGCAGGTGTATATTCTTTTCCGTCCAGAAATATTTCCCCGCTGTTTTTCTGGTAAATACCACCCAGCACGTTCATCATGGTAGATTTTCCCGCACCGTTCTCGCCCACCAGACCCAGGGTATGCCCCTTTTTCAGCGTAAGAGTGATATCCTTCAGCACCTGAACATCGCCAAAGGATTTCGTAATATGTTTTAACTCCAATGCAATTTCACTCATCTGTGCTCACTCCTAATTTGAACTCTCCGCGTGCTACCTCGCTGCCTTTCTCTCCATACGGATCAGGTCAATGCTGGCAGCCACCAGAATGATAAGGCCTTTGATCAAAGTGATAAAGTAGTAGGGGATGCCGAGAATATTCAGAACGCTGTCGATCATATTGATCAGAAGCGCACCCATAACCGTATTGGCAATCTTTCCCCGTCCACCGGCCGGGCTGGTGCCGCCTACAATAATACTTCCCATGATATCGTTAAACATAGTGGCACCATAGTTCACAGAACCACTCTGCATATAAGCCAGCATCACAATACCGGCAATACCGGCGCATATGCCGCTCAGGACATAAGCTTTGAAGATCGTCTTACGCGGAGAGACTCCGGAAATCAGAGCCGCCTTGTGGTTCGTACCCACCGCATAGAGCTGCCTGCCAAACAGCGTCTTCGTGGTAATGACATGCATGACTACAGCCACACCGATGGCAACGATCAGCAGATAGGGGAAAATGAAAATGCTTCCCTTTCCAAATTTGGCAAAAGCCGACGGCATACCGGTGACGGATGCGCCGCCCGTATAGACTACCGCCAGTCCGTTGACGATCATCTGAGTGGCCATGGTAACGATAAAAGATGGCATCTTAAAGGTCGTGATGGAAAAGCCGTTGATGATTCCGAATCCCAGGCCCAGCAGCACCATGACCAGAAGCCCGAGAAACAACGCTCCCGCCGATCCCCCCAGAGGTCCTTTCGTACTCATGATCGATCCTCCGACCACTGTCGTCAGCGCGAGAAGGGCCGTACTGGTAAAATCAACGCCGCCGTTCAAAACCGTAAGATGCACGCCGCAGGCCAGGATGATCAACACACAGCCCTGGCTCAACAGACGTTCCAACGCAGCGAGGTTTGCGAATCCCGGGACGAAAATCAGCGCAGCGATGAAAAAGACTGCTACAAACCAGTAGATCGCATCAATTGATTTCAATTTTTTTAGTGTATTCACGTTCTAACCCACCTTGTTTAATAAGGGATTGGGCAGATTTCCATCTGCCCAATCGAAATACCTCAGTATACAAAAAGCTGTCAGTGACAGGATCTGTCTTCCCATCCTGCCTCAGGCCTACAGGTCATCAATAACCCGTGAAGTCCGCATACTCAGACTCAATATTCTGGGAGCTGACCTCGAAACCAGCGTCGGTATAATCCTGGGCCTCTTTTCCTGCGGCAGCGTCCACAGCGGCCTGCACACAGAGTTTAGCCTGGTTTGTAGCGTCCTGAACGGATACCACATCCACATAACCCTCACGGATAGCGTCCACAGCATCGGCGGCACCGTCAAAGGTCACCAGCGTAATATGGCCATCTTCACCCACTTTAGCATATTTGTCGAGCTGCTGCAGACCGGAAATGATGGACGGAAGCAGGGCATCGGAGGGGCTGAAAATGAAGTTCACAGTATCGTCTGCGGAGAAAGTATTCTGTACACCGGCCAGAGCCTGATCACCTTTCCACTCTGTCGGAACTGTGGAAACCAGTTCAAACATGTCGGGATACTCAGCGATGGTCTCCTCAAAGCCTTCCTGACGGGCAATAGCATTTACGTCTGTCAGGGAGCCTACCAGCTCCAGGCAGCGATATTTGGTGCCTTCCGGCGTGATGGACACAATGTACTCGATCTCGCGTTTTACCATAGCTTTGTTATCACTGGAGATGGTTGCATATACTTCGCAGCCCTCGCCGGCAGCACGGTTAGCCATGATAACCGGGATATTGGCCTCATTACACTCCTGGATAGCGGACACTACAGCCTCGCCGTCAGCCGGTGCGATGATGATGGCGTCCACACCCTGGGAAATGAAATCCTCGATCTGCTGATTCTGTTTCTGCACGTCGTTTTCTGCCACGGACTCCGTATAGGTAACGCCCAGGCTCTCACACTCTGCCTTGATGGTGTTCTGGTACTCGGCCCACATCTGGGACTCAATCGCACACCATGAAACGCCGATGGTGATATCGGAAGCCTCTGCGCCTGCCTCGGAAGCTGCGCTCACTGCGGACTCTACCGCTGAAGATGCTTCAGACGCTGCACTGGAGGGTTCTTCCGGAGCGGATGACGCCTCGGGAGCCGCTGATGACTTGGGCTCGGAAGCCGGAGCTGCACTGCTGCTGGATCCGCCGCCTCCGCAGCCGACCATGCTGATCGCCATAACACTCGCCATAGCGATGCCAAAAGCTTTTCTCAACATTTCTTTTTTCATTTTGTTTTACTCCTTTTGTTTTATTCATTAATGGCTCGCGCCAAATAATGTCTCACTTTATACAGTATCCCTGTTACAGCTTCTCAATATGTACACGGTTTTTTAAATCCAACGCCCGCTCCAGTTCAAAACCCACGGTACTGTTAGATTCCGCCGTCGCAGAGGATACCGCCGCCGCGTAGGCCAGAGTTTCCGTAAAAGGCAGGCCCTGATCAAACCCATAGGCCATACCGCTCAGGAAAGCATCCCCACAACCGATCGTATTGATCACCCGCACTTCCATGGGATGAATACGGTACAGCTCCTCCTGATACCACACATAGGATCCTCTGCCGCCGCAGGTAACGGCGATACATTCGATTCCCATACCGGCCAGTTCGGCAATCCCTTCCCGTACGGCCTGATCCGACTCAATCCGCCTTCCCAGGATCTGTCCCAGCTCATCCTCATTCGGCTTGATCATATAGGGTTTCCTTTTCAGGCTTTCGATCAGATTCTCGGAGCTGGAATCCAGCAAAAACCGGACATTCCTGTCGGCAAACCGATCCATTACTTCTATATAAAATAGAGGAATCTCTGTATTGGACGCATCACCGGACAGCACCAGTATATCGCCCGGCTTCACCGCCCTGTCCATTTTTTCCAGAAGAGCTTCGCATTCTTCCCGGGTGATCATCTTCCCTCTCTCACTCAAGAGGGTGCAGCACCCGTTTTCCTCCACCACAGCATAGTTGACCCGGGAGTTGCCGGAGGGATAATGCAGAAAGCCGAGATCAATATACTCATTCTTTAACTTTTCTTCGATCCGTAAGCCTGTCTCACCAAAATCAATACCGAATGCTCTGTTTTCGCACTGCAGGATACCCAGATTCACAGACACATGGGTTCCTTTGCCGCCCAGCGCATCCATCTGTTTCCGGATCCGATTTGTGTTGCCCCGGGAGAACCCCTCCAGGTAGATCATCCGATCCATGGCAGGATTAATGGTCAGTGTACATATCATGCTCTCTCTCCAATACACAAAAGTAAAATTTTGGCATTTCCTTATTTATTCATCTGATTTTACTTTTGTTTTTTCTGTTTTGTTTTCATTTTATTTTGTTTTGTTGGGTATATTCTAATGGTTTTTTTCTGTTTTTGCAACTGTTTTTGTTTTATTTCTTTATTTTTGGGATGTTTGGACATTTTTTTTAATTTTCTTTGTGTAATTCCTATAATAATTGGATTTGTCTTGTTTTTATCTGCGTTTAATATTGCTTTTTCTTTTGTTTTGTGCTATGATTCGGGTAAATTCGGATATAAAGGAGGCGGGGAACAGATGGCGCACTCAGCCGCGGACCACAGGCAGTATATTATAGGAATAGACATTGGCGGCACCAATTGCCGGATCGGAGGCATCTATCCGGATCTGGAGTTCGCCGGACAGGTAAAAAAATACAACAGCCGGACTCTTTTTCACACGGACGAACCCGAAAAGGTCCTGATCGGGATTATCGACGACTTCATCCGGGCCAATCCGGAAGGGGCGCCCGCCGGTATCTGCATCGGTTTCCCCGGCACTGTGAATAAAGCGAAAGATACCGTTATTTCCTGTCCCAATCTTCTGGCCTTCACAAACCGGAATATCGCCGGGCCATTAGGAGAACGCTTCCATATTCCCGTGGTGGCAGAGCACGACGTCCTGCTGCTGCTCTCTTATGATATGAAACTTCTGGGAATCGAGGATGCAGACTGTATCGTTTCCTTTTATCAAGGCACTGGCCTGGGCAACGGCATCTACATACACGGCCGCTTTCTGGACGGAAAAAACGGAGTCAGCGGCGAATTGGGGCACATCCCTGTATATGGGAAAACCGATCCCTGCCCCTGCGGAAATACGGGCTGTGCGGAGCTGTATTGTTCCGGCCGGGCTCTGGAACGTCTGCGGGATACTTTTTTCCCGGAAATTCCTTTGGAATCCGTCTTTTCTTATTATGACAGCCGACCGCAGCTCCACGAATTTATCGACTGCATGGCCATGGCGTTCGCCACGGAGATCAATATCCTGGATCCCGACTATATCATCCTGGCCGGGGGAGTCATTCAGATGAAAGATTTTCCCTGTGACGATCTGTGCCGCCGAATCCGCCATTACGCGCGCAAACCTTATCCCGCACAGACGCTGTGCTTCAAAAAAGGTTCCAACCACCCATTCGCGGGTATTTTAGGCGCGGGGGTTTATATGTGGAATAGATTATAGACAAGTACAAGGAGGAAACTGACATGAACAAAGTATCACCTTCCGTCATGTGTATCAACACGATGGAACTAAAAGAAAAAATTACCGCCCTTGACAAAGCGAATGTCGATCTCTACCATATCGACGTTATGGACGGGCATTTCGTCCCCAACTTTTGTCTGAACGGATACATTATGAAAGATATCGCCGCTATCTCAAAAACACCCATGGATGTCCATCTGATGGTCACCAATCCCACCGAATACATCGAGTATTTTGCGGAGTGCGGCGCAGCCTACATCACCATGCATCTGGAAACCCTGGTACACCCGATACGAGCTTTGAAGAAGATACGCGGGCTGGGTGTCAAAGCCGGCATCGCGATCAACCCCTCCACGGGCATCGACCGTCTGGCCTATATGCTGGATGACATTGACATGGTTTGCATCATGACTGTGGAACCGGGGTTTGCAGGGCAGACACTGATCCCCGCCACTATAGACAAAATCACGGCCGTGCGTAAAATGTTCACCGATGCCGGAAAAGATGTGGAGATCATGGTGGACGGCCAGGTCAAAGAGACCACAGCGCCCAAACTGGTAGCTGCCGGAGCCAACATTTTAGTTGTGGGTACCTCGGGCCTGTTCAATGCATTTTCACCGGAGGAATATCCGAAGGTTATCCAGTTTTACCAGAACCTTGTGTAATTTCAGATACGATTCAGGAGGCTATTATGAAAGATTTATCTGCTGTTTTCGGAATGCCTGTTTCCCTTGACGAGTCTGCCGGCCTTTTAAAGAGCCGGGACGCGGAAGTGGCATGGGAGGATTATTCCCGCAAATTTTCAGACAAAATGCTGGGGCTGACGGCCGACCCGGCCTACCAGACCACCGATGACCCCTATTACGATTTTTACAAAGCCATCGAGAGAAATGCAGACAGAGATGCGTTTTCCTCACGGGAGCTTCGTTACGATTCCACCGTCATTCTGCCGGGCACCGCAAACGGCGAGTGCAAAAAAACCGCCGGGCACTTCCATCTGCCCATTCCCGGCAAGCCCTACAGCTTCCCGGAACTCTATCAGGTGATAAACGGTACGGCACTGTTTGTTATGCAGAAGGTGGACGATTATAGAAAAGAAGGAAAGATGCGGGCGGAAGATGTCCTGCTGGCAGAAGTACATGCCGGAGAAGCCATTGTCATCCCCCCCGACTACGGTCACTGCACCGTAAATATCTGCGACGAGACCATGGTTTTCATCAACCTGGTATCGGTAAACAGCAACAATTACTATGACAGCGTTAAAGACAGCCGCGGCATGAGCGTATATGTCTATAAGGATGGCAGCGGTTACCGGCTGGAAAAAAATCCCCGGTATGATTTCGCCTGCGAGCCGAAAGTCGTTGTACCCACAGAGAGTGATGCCCTGGGTATCCGAAAAGGTGTTTCCGTGTATACAGAATACCTGAAAAATCCGGATCTGTACGCCTATCTCAACGACCCGGAGGAAAAGGCGCCGCTGTTCTTTTCCCTGTTGAAGGATCTCTAAGCCATGGAAGCGGATTTGCACTGTCACAGTACCTGTTCCGACGGTTCCGCATCACCGGAACTCCTCGTCCGGTACGCACTGCGCCTGGGCCTGGATGTGCTGGCCCTGACCGATCACGACACGATCAAGGGCATAGGCCGCCTGCAGGCGGCCGCCGAGGGCACTCCGCTCAAAGTAATTCCCGGCGTGGAATGCACTACAAAGGATCCCGCAAACGGCCGCTCCGTCCATGTTTTGTGTTATGCCCCGCAAAAGCCCGCC
>DPJQ01000112.1:23681-27032 GCA_003542935.1 Lachnospiraceae bacterium
TGCCCCGCAAAAGCCCGCCCTGCTGGAGCCTCTTCTCAATGAGACTTCCGCCAGACGACGGCAGGCCAAGCTGGACATGACCGAAAAACTGAAAAAAATTTATCCGGCCCTGGACATAGAGGATGTGCTGGAACTCTCCGCAGGAAGTTCCTCCATATTTGAGAGCCACATCATGGCGGCCCTTGCAAATACCGGCGCCACGAATCACCCCTATGGGCCTCTGTTCGACGAGCTGATCGGAAAACACGGGACATGCCATACGCCTATCGTCTATCCCGAAACGCCGGAGGTCATCGATCTCATGCACGAGGCGGGAGGCTTTGTGGCCATCGCCCATCCCGGCCAGTTTGACTCTGTGGAGCTGACACTGCAGCTGGCCAGGGAGCACCGGATCGAAGGTATTGAGTGTTTC
Organism: Lachnospiraceae bacterium; assembly: GCA_003542935.1. Classification (GTDB taxonomy): domain Bacteria; phylum Bacillota; class Clostridia; order Lachnospirales; family Lachnospiraceae; genus UBA11957. Next base: position 24,094 of record DPJQ01000112.1, read on the forward strand.
CATTACAGAAATTCCCCGGCAGTCGTCCGGCAATGCCTGGATACGGCAAAGCAATACGGCCTGACCGTCACCGGCGGTTCGGATTTCCATGGAATGAACACCAAAACGCCCCATCCGCTGGGATACCGCCGGATTTCAGGAGAATATTGTCAGGCTTTTCTCAAAGCACTGTCCGGCCGCGCATAAACAGCAGCCGTCCGGCATTTTATTTTCATTGTAACTATCACAATTTCAAACCAGGAGGGAGTATACATATGGCACAGATTTCCTATCGCAAAGCCAGAGAAGATATGTGTAAAGTCGCCCACTATATGTGGGACAGAAAGCTCACCAACGCAGCAGGGGGGAATTTCGCGGTAAAAGTCGATGAAGACCGCATTCTGATCTCCCCTTCCCTGATGTCGGAGCGCCATTTCTGCGAGCTTGAACCGGAAGATTTCCTGCTGATCAACACAGACATGGAGATTCTCGAAGGCGAGGGCAAACTTTCCCGCGAAGGCTACATGCATGTACTTCTTCTGACCCGTTTTGACCATATCACCGCCACCATCCATGCACACCCACAATACTGCATGGTATACGTGGCCCAGAATAAACCGATCCCCAATATCACAGAGGCAACCATGAAACGGGGGCCGGTGGAATGCATCCCTTACACAAAAGCTTATACCCGCGAGCTCCACGAAGAAATCTATAAATACTGGGATGCCCGCCGGGAGCTCGCCGAAACTTATCCGATCGGGGCGATCATGCCCTACCACGGCGTAGTGGTTTCCGGCAGCGATCTTTTCATGGCTTACAGTATGCTGGAGCGCATTGAGCAGGATGCCATGTGCGGCATCTTCAAAAACAGCATTTGACATTTTTACGGTTCTGTTCTGCATAATGCAGTTCAACAATAACAAACTATTACAGGGAGGTATGATGAAATGAAAACAATCAAAGACAAACAGATCCTGGTCGCTGCAGATTTCGCCGGTGTTCCGCTGAAAAACGCTATCGTCGAGCATCTGGAGAAAAAGGGCTGGACCGTGACAGATATCGGAGTCAAGACCCTTGACGAGGAAAATCCGGAGATGTTCCATCGGATTGGCCTGAAAGTGGGCGCAAAAATTGCCGAGGGCGAGTTTGAGCGCGCATTGATCTTCTGCGGCACCGGTATGGGGATTCATATCGCGGCCAGTAAATGCCCCCGCGTACATGCCGCCGTCTGCGAAAACGTACCCTCCGCTCTCCGCGCCATCACCGGCAACGGCTGCAACGTGCTGGCCATGGGCGGCCATTATGTAGCGATTCATACCGGTATTCAGATGGCTGACGCTTACCTGGAGCACAACCTGGGCGACGGCTACGAGAACTGGGAGGGCTTCTATGAATTCCACAAACTGGCTATCGACGAGTTGAATGCTTTTGATTACGAAGAATTCAAAGCCAACGGCTTCCAGGTTAAGACCCTCGGCGAAGTAGATCTGGCCGACGAGCCGCTGCTGTATGATTATGACCTGAAATACAGATAAGATTGGCTTTTTGCACACCTGAATCATGTTCTTACGGTCTCAGCAGCAAGTGCTTCGACCTGTGCTGAACAGTTACTTCTTTTTCTCCTAATAAATAAGAAGAAGCCTGCAAACCGCAGGCTTTTTCTTATTTAACATTTCAGTTTATTATGTAAAGATCCTTCTGACTGCCAGGATTGTCCGGTATGCCGCATTGTAGCTGATCTTGATACCGTCCTTCTTGCAACTGGCATGAACGATGGCCCCGTTGCCCATGTAAATCGCACAGTGGCCGGAATAACAGATGATGTCGCCGGGTTTTGCCTCCGAGTAGGATACCCCTGTCCCTACGCCGCGCAGAGCGCTGGATGAATGAGGCAGGCTCACGCCGAACTTTGCGTATACAGACATGATAAACCCGGAACAATCCGCACCGTTTGTCAGGCTGGTACCGCCCCATACGTAAGGATTACCCACAAACTGGGTTGCGTAACTGACGACAGCGCTTCCCTTTCCGCTGTATCCCACGGAGCCACCGCCCGAGGAGCCTCCTGAACTGCCACCGGAAGAGCCTCCCGAACTACCGCCTGAGGAACCTCCTGAACTGCTGCCGGAAGAAGAATTATTCGCCCGGGATGCTGCCGCCTGACGCTGCCGCTCCTGCTCGGCTGCCTTTCTCGCCGCTTCCTGAGCCGCTTTCTGTCTTGCTTCCTCGGCCGCCCTTCTCGCCTCTTCCTCTTTCTGCTGCTGGATCTGGCGGATCTGAGCCGATTGCTGGCGGATCAGTTCCGTATAGGCATCGGCCTTCGCCTCGGCGTTTTGAATTTCGGACGCATAATTTGCGCTGGTCGCTTTCTTCTCCTCAAGCTTCTTGTTTAGTTCCTTTTCTTCTTCTTCGCTGCACTCCCGCATCACCACCAGCTCGGATTTCTCAATCTCCAGATTGTTCTCCAGCTCTGTGACCTGCTCTACGGTATCGACATAAGTATCCAATGCTTCTCTGTCGTAGTCGTACAGCTCCTGTGTATACTCGGCTTTATTCAAAAGATTGGACAGATTGGCATCCGCCAGGATCATCTCTGCCCAGGCACCTGTACCGCCCTTCTCGTAGAGGAACTGGATACGGGTCTTCATGGACTCATACTGATCTTCCACATCCTTCTGGGCCACTTCCAGATCCTCTTTGGTCTTCTCAATCTCCACCTCTTTATCAGCGATGTCCGCTTTCAGGGTTTTGATCTCCACCATGACCTCTATCAAGTCTTTATCCAGGGCCTCGATCTCGCCTTCCAGCTTCCTTTTCTTCACTTCAAGGTCATCGATCTCTGCCTGCTTCGCGGCCAAATCCCTCTGTGTCTGGGCTTTCTGCTGCTCCAAGGCCTTCTGCTTCTCATCAAGGGTGCTGGCACACACCCCCTGTGTGCCGAACATCATCACAGCCAT
>DPJQ01000112.1:27364-31106 GCA_003542935.1 Lachnospiraceae bacterium
ATTAAACATATGTACAACCCCTTTATTTCTTCAACTTAACCATCGTTTCTATAAACTTAACAGTTCCCGGAATTCCTTATTTTGATTACAAAAATGCGTATAAAATATTGAGATTCTGTTACTCTTTGGTTCTAGTACATGGTATCATAAGTCCGGTCAGGATGCAACTGTTTGAGGGACATTCCTTACGATTTGGCAAAATCGACGTATTCTTCCTGTAAAATTCCAGATGACTTTTGTAATGTTTTTGTAATATTTGTACAGGCTTTTTACGAGAGAAGCCCACAGACCAGGATAAAATGCTCCGGCAGCCTGCCCTCCTCCATCCAGATGAGCTCCTGTTTTAAATATTTTGTAACCGTCAAACCCACATTGCCGCCGATGGACTCAATGGAATACCGCATTTTATCGGGAAAACGGCAGGGTTCTCCCGTAAGGCGGGCACACTGTTTGCAATTCAGACAGGAGCCGGCACTCAGCGAAACGCTGCCGGGATTCTCCTGTTCCATCTCCATCAGTTCCTCAGAAAGTTTCTTTTTTTCCGCCCAAAGAGTTTCCTGAACCAGCGTGTCCAATTCTTCTTTCTTATAAGTCTTTTCCGTCATCTCCGTGGGAAAACAGATCTTTACGCCGATCAAATGGAGGTTCCCATATTTTCTCCAGTAATCCTCCGGCTCAAAATCATAAGAAGGACATGACCAGACTTTTCCATAGTTGCCGCATTGTTTGCAGCATTCCAGAAAAGTAGGGACATCCACACACGCCTCCATATATTCCTCCACGGGCACATCAGCCTCATAGCGTTCCACAGTATATCTCACATTCTCTGCTTCCATCATAACCTCCTTTTACCCTGGTGCCGGGAAACGTAACCTTGCAGGCTCATGCCGGAAACTGCTCCGCCATACGGGCGGCCGCGTCCTTATCCTCGGTATGAAGCCGAAGTTCAAGGCTCCTGCCCAGATCCATGCTGAGCACACCCATAATCGACCGGGCGTCCACCACATATCTCCCGCTCACCAGATCCGCTGAAAAAGGAAGCTGATGAGCCGCATGAACAAAAGCGCTGACCTCCTCTATAGAATGAAGCCTGATCATCTGCGAAATCATAGCTATTATTCCTCCTTTTCTTCCTCTATAATCTTGTCCTTGCAATCACTGACATCCTGCAGGAACTGCTCCCAGGCATCCTCATGATCTACAAAATATTTGGGGCATTCTTTTCCTGTCACGTCGTAATGGCGGATCACATCTGTAGCTTCCAGGTCAAACCGTTTACACAACCACGCCACAAGCTGCACCAGCGACGTATATGTGGCCCTGTTGAACTCTCCCGTCTCGTCGGGGTGGCAGCACTCGATAGACAGAGTATCCCCGTTTCTGTCGTTGGAAGCGTAGGATATCTCCGAGCTCGGTATACACTGGATGATCTCACCGTCCAGGCCGATCACAAAATGGCTGCTGACTTTCCGCTCTCCCGAATCTTTGAGTCCCTCAAAATAGTTCCTGTTCGCCTGGGCCGTGCTGCCTGGATTCGCCGTGTAGTGCACCACGATACCGTTAACATGCTCCATCGCGATCCCCGGTCTCGAATATTCATTGTTTGTGAGGAGCTGTACGTCGATCTCCGGTGCCCCAAACCAGTCAACGGCCTCCGGCGCCGCCCCCGGCAGCCTGGAATCTTCCATCTCCGCCAGATTGACCACGTGGCGTATGACCAGCACCATTATCAGGCACAAAACTGCCATAGCCAGCATAAACATCCGCCGCCGCAGCTGCATCTGCCGTCTTCTGTTGGGCCGCCGTTTCGTTTCTTTCGTCCGTTTTCTTTCCATCTCTCAAAAAAGCTGCCGCAAAATTCCTTTGCGGCAGCAGCTGTCCTGTCTGTTGTCGTTACCGTCTTTTGGCTGCTCCCCGGCCACCGTATCTTCTTACTGCTCCACGCTGTAATTCGGGGCTTCCTTCGTGATATGGATATCGTGGGGATGGGACTCTTTCAGGGAAGCCGCCGATATCTTGACAAACTTGCCCGTCGTCTTAAGTGTCTCAATATCCGCCGCCCCACAGTAGCCCATACCGGAACGCAGGCCGCCGATCAACTGAAAAATGGTATCCTCCAGGAGCCCCTTATAGGCTACCCGGCCCTCCACTCCCTCGGGCACCAGTTTCTTGGCATCCGTCTGGAAATAGCGGTCCTTGCTGCCGTTTTCCATGGCGGCTATGGAGCCCATACCGCGGTATACCTTGTATTTTCTTCCCTGGTACAGCTCAAAATCTCCCGGGCTCTCGTCGCAGCCGGCAAACATGCTGCCCATCATGCAGACGCTGGCGCCCGCTGCAATCGCTTTCGTCATATCACCGGAATACTTGATACCGCCGTCGGCAATGATCGGCACCCCGTATTCCTTCGCCACACTATAACAGTCCATCACCGCCGTGATCTGGGGCACGCCGATACCGGCTACCACACGGGTCGTACAGATAGAACCGGGGCCGATGCCCACTTTCACCGCGTCGGCGCCTGCCTCGATCAGATCTCTCGTAGCCGCGGCCGTGGCCACATTCCCGGCGATCACCTGCAGGTTGGGATAATGTTCTTTTATCAGTTTCAGTGTATTGAAAATATTGGCGGAATGGCCGTGGGCGGAATCGATAACGATCACATCCACATTGGCCTTTACCAGCGCTTCCACTCTCTCAAGCACGTTGGCGGTAATGCCCACCGCAGCGCCACAGAGCAGACGGCCCATGGAGTCTTTAGCAGAAAGGGGATATTTGATCTGTTTCTCGATATCCTTGATCGTGATCAGCCCCTTCAGGTTGCCAGCTCTATCCACAATGGGAAGTTTCTCTTTCCTTGCCCTCGCCAGAATTTTCTTGGCTTCCTCAAGAGTGATTCCCTCGGGTGCAGTGATCAGATTCTCAGATGTCATGCAGTCTTTAATCAGTTTTGTAAAGTCTTCCTCAAACTTCAGGTCACGGTTGGTAATGATACCCACCAGTTTTCCGTTCTCCGTGATCGGCACACCGGAAATCCGGAATTTTGCCATCAGAGCGTTGGCATCCCCCAGGGTATTCTCAGGGGAAAGATAGAAGGGGTCAGTGATGACACCGTTCTCCGAACGCTTCACCTTATCCACCTCGTCCGCCTGCGCTTCGATGGACATATTCTTGTGAATGATGCCGATGCCGCCCTGCCTGGCCATGGCAATAGCCATGCGGTTCTCCGTAACCGTATCCATACCGGCGCTCATCATGGGAATATTCAACTTGATCGTTTTCGTCAACCATGTCGATAAATCCACTTTGTTCGGTGTCACCTCGGAATACTGCGGAACAAGCAGCACGTCATCAAAAGTAATACCCTCACCTATGATCTGACCCATATGTTACCTCCCTTTCTCCTGCATTCACTGTGCAATATTATTTTAAGTTGTCCCCTAGTGTAACAAATCTGACCTGGGCTGTCAATCGCCAATTTCAGCCGGATTGCGACATACTGAAAGGGAGATATCCTCCCGGATATCTCCCTGGTCTCTGTCATGCTATTTTAACTTACATCATGCCGCCCATGCCGCCGCCTGCAGGCGGTGCTGCCGGAGCGGGCTCTTTGATGATGGACACTACGGACTCGGTGGTCAGCAGAGTAGCTGCCACGCTGGTGGCATTCTGCAGTGCGCTCCTGGTCACTTTGGTGGGATCCAGGATACCGGCCTCTATCATGTCCACATACTCCTCCTTG
>DPJQ01000181.1:0-998 GCA_003542935.1 Lachnospiraceae bacterium
GTTGTCCAGCAGATTCCCCAGAGCCTCTTTGGTCCAGCGGGCATCGTAAGAGGCTGTGGCCGGGTGCATGTTTTCGGCGCTGTCCATACCTGCGCTGCGGTCGGAGGCTATATCTTCGTCCGCTGCCTGCAGTGTGACGGCTTTGGCTTCTGCCTGTCCCCGGGCCTCCCGGACGGCCTGCTCTACCAACGGAAAGACGGGCTGTGATTTCGGCCGGAGCCGGATCATATCACTCTCCAGCCGGGAGATTTTGGTGAGAGTCCGTATCAGAAAGTCCAGTTTTTCTGCCTGGAGCCGGATTTGCTGCACATAGGGCAGTGTATTCTCATCGCTGATCTCCTCCAAAAGCTGTGTGTACAGGCAGATGTTGGCCAGGGGCGTCTTTGTCTGATGGGAGATATTGGTGACCAGTTCTTTGATGGCTGTCCGCTCTCGTTCTACCCTTTCTCCGGCCAGCTCCCGCCCGGTCAGGTATTGGCGGAATTTACTCTCCAGCCGTGAGAGTTCGGTCTCGTCATAACGGGATTCCGTGAAGGTGCCGTTCATGGCATTCGTCAGCATTTCATCCAGCCGGGAAACTATTTTGCCGGTGCCAAACATTTCTGCTCCTCCTCCCGTTTCCATACATAGCCGATACCGTATACAGTGGTTACAGGACAGCTTTTATCCCGGCGTTCCAGTTTCCTGCGCAGGCGGCTGATGGTGACGGACAGAGCATTTTCATCCACATATTCCATGCTGCCGGCCCAGATCTGTCCGGCCAGCATCTCCCGGGGCAGGGTCTGTCCCGGGTGGGTGACAAAGAGTTTCAGCAGCTTCTGCTCAGGCGTGCTCAAAATGATCTCCTGCCCGTCCACAGAAAATTCCAGCCGCTCAAAATCAAAACGATAGCCGCTTTTCTCATAGACGGGGGCCGGAGATTTTGCCGTGCGCCTGCGGATATTTTCTACCCGGGCCCGCAGGGCCATCAGGCTGAAAGGTTTGGTGATATAGTCGTC
>DPJQ01000181.1:1271-7710 GCA_003542935.1 Lachnospiraceae bacterium
AGGGCTTGGTGATATAGTCGTCGGCTCCCAGGGTCAGTCCGGTCACCTCGTCGATCTCCATATCGTTGGCGGTGATCATGAGCACCGGGATATCTGAGGAGCAGCGCAGGGAGCGCAGGAAATCAAAGCCGTTTCCGTCCGGAAAATTCACGTCCAGAAGGATCATATCCGGCTGTTCTCTGTGCCAGGCCTGTTTAGTCTCCTGCAAAGTATGCGCGGTGACAAATGCGGTTCCGTCTTTCTGCAGAGCCAGCCGGATGCCCCGGTTCAGACTTTTGTCATCTTCTGCAACTAAGATTTTGTATTTCATGGCCTGCCTCCGGTGGTTGGGTCTTCTGGGATGCAGTATATACTATTTTTCATGCATTTACAACGGATATTGCCTGCCGCCTGTCAGGGATGCAGAAGAAATGTGAGGTTTTGTGATATAAAAAACAAAAACTGCCCGGCACGGAAAATAAAAAACAACAAAAAACAGCATAATAAATTGGGGAAATTTATTGAATTCGATTATGGAATATTAGTAAATGAAAAAGAGAATTGATGAATGTATCAATTTTGGTAAACTAAATATACATCCATATCGGCAGAGTGGTGTAGAAACGTTCGCCGAAACAAATTATTTACAAAACAAGGAGGAAAAAAGTATGAAAAGAAGGCTTATGGCAGTTTTGCTGGGGATGGCAATGACAATGGGTCTTGCGGCATGCGGCTCATCTTCCCAGACGGCAGACACGCCGGCTTCCTCAAAGGCAGAGGAGAGCCAGGCCGGAGAAACAAGTGCGCCGGCTTCTTCAAGCGCGCCGGCTTCTTCGGGCACGGAGGAAAGCGCAGCGTCAGCGGCTTCGAGTGCGGTTGCGGATAACAATGGCGACGGAGAGATCGTGATCGCGCTGATGATGAAGTCCATGGCCTCTGAGTGGAATCAGAGTATCGAAGAGAGCCTGCTGGAACTTGGCAAAGAAAAGGGATATTCCCTGCTCACCTTTGATGCTGACGGGGATTCCGCCACACAGCTGGATCAGCTCAATGACGCGATCAATCAGGGTGTGGACGCCATATTCATGCATATAGCCGATGAGGGTATCGCGGAAGCCGCCGCGGAGGTGGTTGCGGAAGCGGGTATCCCGATGGTTGGCGAGTCTCTTCCTGTAAAGGACGGTGACGGCAACTGGCTGTGCCCGTGTGCCGTTCTGAATGCGGCAGGCTGCGGAACCGTGGCGGCCGACTGGGTTGTTGATAACTGGGAGTCCACAGGCGTTGATCTCAGTGACCCGTCTAAAGTGGGCGTTGCCCTTGTGACCAATTCCCTTACGGAAAACGCTGTTCTCCGCCATGAGGGAGCAAAAGCCGAACTGCAGGCCAAAATGCCCGATATTCCGGAGGAAAACTATTTTATCGTTGATATTTCCGCGGGCTCCAATGACTATGTGGAGGGCGGATACAATGAGACCAGCGCTGTCCTTACCGCTCATCAGGATATAAAAGCCTGGGTTGTGATCGGCGTCCAGGATGACTACGCTCTCGGCGCATGCCGTGCGATTGAGGAGAACGGCAATACGGACAATACGATTCTTGTCAGCCTCGGCGGTGAGCAGGCGATTCCGGAGTGGGATGGCGGAACGACCAAACCCTGGTATGCGACGGTGTACTATACCGCTGCGGATTTTGTTGCCCCGTGTGTGGACGGCCTCCTGTCTGTAGTGAACGGAGAAGGCACCCTTGAACAGGTATTTTCCGGCAACATCGATCAGGGGCAGACTTACGGTACAGAGCTGATCTCCGGCCATGCGATCACATATGAAGATTACAAAGAGTATGTCAAGTGACAGGCCGGTAAAGCGGTGTCATGGCTGTGCGGATGATCGGAAATGCTTCCCATGCAAGTGGGAAGCATCTTTCATAAAAGCGCAGGCAGCATGGGAGGTGAATACATGGAACACGAGTTATTGTTAAAGAATATTTCAAAGTCTTTTTCAGGAGTCCAGGCTCTCAAGGATATTACCTTTCAGGCAAAAAGCGGGGAAATTGTCGCTTTGCTGGGTGAGAACGGCGCCGGGAAGAGTACTTTGCTGAAAATCATGAGCGGCGTTTATTTTCAGGATGAGGGTGAAATATATCTGGACGGAAAACAAATGCATTTCACCTCTCCGCTGGATGCGATCAAGAGCGGTATTAACATTATTTATCAGGAGAGGCAGCTGGTATATGACCTCACGGTAATGGAAAATGTTTACATGGAGAATATCCCCGCAAAAAACGGTTTTGTAGATTACAAAAATGCCAATGCCCGCACACAGGCGCTGATTGACATGTTCGGCCTGCCGTTCAAGGCTACAGACAAAGTATCGTCCCTGAACGTGGCCCATCAGCAGATGGTTGAGATCATCAAGGCCGTCAGGAGAAAATGTCCGGTGATTGCTTTTGACGAGCCGACAGCGCCGCTGACCGATTCGGAGATCGAGGGGCTGTATAAAATCATCCGGCGGCTCCAGGAGGAAGGCAAGATCATCCTGTATGTATCCCACAGGCTGCAGGAACTGTTTGACCTGACAGACAGAGTCGTCGTTATGAAAGACGGCGCCCATGTCACGACAGTAAACACATCGGAAGTCACTTCCCAGGATCTGGTGAGATACATGGTCGGCCGCGACCTGGGTGATATCTACGACCGGCTTGACCGGTGTACAAAAATGGGGAAACCGCTTCTTGAAGTGAAGCACCTGAACAATAAATGGCTGAAAGATGTCAGCTTTACCCTCCATGAGGGTGAGATCCTCGGTTTTGCCGGATTGGTGGGCGCCGGCCGCACGGAAACCATGCGTGCGATTTTCGGCGCGGATAAACTGGATTCCGGGCAGATACTGATCGAGGGTAAAGAAGTCAGAATCCGTTCTCCGAAGGAAGCCATGGAATACGGCATAGGCCTCTGTCCGGAGGACCGTAAACATCAGGGACTGGTTCTGGGAATGAGTGTAAAAGAGAATATTTCCATGTCCGTCCTGCCCTCGGTGGCGAAAAATCGTATTTTGGACAAAAAGCTGGAGGAAGATCTGGCGGACAGGGTAATTAAGCGGTTTGATATTAAGACGCCTACTTCCCAGAAGGTCGTTAAAGAATTATCCGGCGGTAACCAGCAGAAAGTGATCCTCGGCCGCTGGATCTCAACAAACCCGAAAATCCTTATTCTGGATGAACCGACCAAGGGCATCGATGTGGGTGCAAAGGCGGAGATTTACCAGACAGTCCATGATCTGGCAAAGACAGGAATCGGCGTGATCTTTATCTCTTCGGAGCTCACGGAGGTGATTAATGTCTGTGAGAATATTGTCGTCATGTACGAAGGGAAAATAACTGCGAAGTTGAATCGTGAAAAAGACCATGTTGCAGAAGAAACGGTACTTTCTGCGGCTATGGATCATCTGAATACATGAGGTGGTTATTATGGATGGTAAAAAGAAAAAAAGTTTTGTGGACATCATACTTGGGTCGAACAGTATGACCCTGTCTGTCATTTGGGTCATTGTTATCGTTGTATTTTCCGTGATGAATGCTAATTATCACACATTGCAGAATGCCACGAACATTTTTTATTCGGCAACTACGGTTGGCCTGATGGCCATAGGTGAGACGTTTCTGATCATTGCCGGTCATATGGATCTGTCTATTTCTGCATTGGCAGCCATGAACGGCGTGGTTGTTGCGCTTCTCATCCAGGCGGGTATTCCGTGGCCGGCGGCGCTTTTGATAGGCCTGGCTATCGGCGCGATGGTCGGTATACTGAATTCCGCACTGGCAAATGTATTCAATATTCAGCCGTTTATTGCCACTCTTGCCGTTGCGCAGATCTGTGAAGGTATCGGATACATTCTTTCTGACGGTCGGCCGATCCCGATCCGTGACCGTTCTTTCATTGGCCTGGGAACCTACAAGATCGGCGGGATCGTTCCGATACCGGTGCTTATCCTGCTTGTTTTCTTTATCCTCTGTGGGGTCGTTCTGAAAAGGACGACTTTCGGCAGGAAAATCTATATTATTGGCGGTAACAGGGAGGCCGCCCATCTGGCAGGTATTGATCCGAAGAAGATATCCACGGTTCTGTACATTTTCTCATCTCTGATCGGCGCTCTGGCCGGCGGGATTCTGGCGGCCAGAATGCATACCGGACAGCCGACGGCCTGTGCGGGCGCGGATCTGGATGCCATCACGGCGGCCATCCTCGGCGGTGTTGCCCTTTCCGGCGGCAAAGGCGACATGCTGGGCTGCTTTATCGGCCTGATGATTATCCAGTGTTTCAATACCGGTCTGTCGGTCATAGGCGTATCCTCCTTCTGGCAGTCCGTGGCCAAGGGGCTCCTTCTGATCATGGCCCTGATCCTGGACTATTTCCGTATGAAGAGGATGGAGCAGTAAAACTGTAACGTAAATTCACAGTTTCTTTTCTGGAATAAAGGCATAAAACAAAACGAATTGAATGCCAAATCCGGCGGAAGTAATATAGAAATATAAAAACATACAAATATATGAAAAGGAGATAAAGCTATGGGAACAAAACTGAGTCAGCTTCTTGACCCCCGGGGTATCCAGGAACGTACAGTCATCACATTGGCTAAACGTCCGACACTGGAAGAGCTAAAGAAAGGAAAGATACTTTTCTACAACAACACCAAGCTCGGATTCTGTAATTATTACACAGTGTTTGACCGCATCAAAGAGCGTCTGACAGAGATCGGCTGTGATCCGGCTAATTGGGTGGAATACACAGAGACCGTCCGTGGCAAAGATGCGGCTATGCTGGCTGATTATGCGGCCATGCTGGCAAAAGAGAAACCTGTTGCGGCAATCACCGCTTTTGGCGATATGGGAACATCTTCCTCCACAACGGTTCTCTCCATCGAGATCGAAAAACTTGGCATTCCCACTTTATATATGACAGCGCCTCCAGGAACAGGAATCACCGAGGGTGTCGGGCTGTACCGCGCGGGCCATCTCTGCATGTGCTCTGTAGATATCATGCAGGCTTCTACCGTTGAGGAAGTGGCGGCAGAGGTGGATAAGAAATGGGATTACATACTGGCTTCCCTGACCACAAACGGAGAAGAACTTGAGAAATTGGCTGAGATCAAAGCGAAAATGGATCTCGTGGCTCCGCAGGCGGACGGGCTTCTGCCTTTGGAGGTAGAGGTGGATGATGCTGCGGAAGCAGGAGCCGGTCTGGAAGAAATCAATGATTTCTTCAACAGGGAGCATATCAGCGACGGTCTCCCGATCATTCCTCCCACAAAGGCGCGTTATGAGAAAATGATGGCCTACTGCCCCTTTGACGAGGATCTGGTTCTCTGTGATCCCAGCGGCCCGTCGGGTAAAACCGTCACAGTCAAGGATGTTGCCATCGCGGCAATCATGGCAGGCTGCAAGCCCAACGCCATGCCGGTTCTGGTAGCTGCGTTTAAAGCTCTAAATCATAAAGAGTACAACCTGAATCAGTCCGTGACCACCTCCCATCCGGGCGGAAACATGGTGATCGTATCCGGTCCTATCGCCCAGGAGATCGGTATTTCCGGTAAACAGGGCTGCCAGGGACCGGGCTGGCCGGCAAACGCGACGATCGGCCGCGCGATCAATCTGGTCATGATGAACATTTTCCGTTCCGTACCGGGTGTATGTGATCTTGACTGTATTGCCTCCCAGGCGGAGTTTACCTACTGCTTTGCGGAGGAGCCGGAGCTGGCACAGTGGAATATGATCAATGAGGACCGCTACGATTCCGAGACGACGACCGTATATGTGCTGAAAGCGGAACCGCTCCATGACATCATCGATTTCCTGAGCCTGGACGGCCATGATCTGCTGGATACCATCACAGCCTGCTGTACGACCCTTGGTTCCAACAACGCTTATATGCCCGGACCGCTGGTGGTCTGCCTGACACCGGATCACGGTATCATGCTGAAGAAGGCGGGTTATACAAAAGAGATGATCCAGGAACATATCCATCAGTACGTATACCATGAGGTACCGATGGTGCGTAACAGAGGTCTGGTACCGGTTCGTCCGAAGGAGTGGGACAACAGGCATCCGCTGCCGGTAACCCGGTCGCCGAAAGACGTGGAAGTCGTCGTTATCGGCGGACGGGGCGGTCACTCAGGTGTGATTCTTCCGTGGGCACTTCACAGTGAGGGCTGCGTGGAGCCGGTGGCCCTGCCGGATGGCAAGATCGCGAAATCCATTTCTGAGTTCAAAAAATAGAGAGAGGAGAGTATGCTATGGGATACGAAACGAAATATGATGTGATCGTATGCGGCGGTGGTACTTCCGGTTTTGCGGCAGCCATTGCCAGTGCCCGGGGCGGTGCAAAGACATTGCTGATCGAAAAGACCGGTGTTCTGGGCGGTCAGATGAGCCTTTCCGGCCCTCCCGGATTCGCCTACGCCCGGCT
>DPJQ01000043.1 GCA_003542935.1 Lachnospiraceae bacterium
CCAGCAGTTTTTTACTTATAAGCAGGAAAAAAAGATAATTAAACGCCAGCAGGGTTTTCCACCGATGGCGCCCCGGCGTCAGCTGATAGCACAGGACGGCCATCGGGAAAAAGAATAAAAAATAGCTTGTCTGATGATAAGCCATACCGCCTACTCCCCATCCTGCAGCCGGAGGATCGTCTGCCACAATGCCTGCATGGAATTAAAATTCTCCGGAACGATGTCTACAGGTGAAAACTCCACGTCAAAAGCGTCCTCCAGATCAGATACCAGATTGATCACGTCAAAAGAACCCAGGATATGATCGTCAATCAGTGTCGTACAGGTGTCATAGTCTACTCCCGGATGCATAGCCTCCAGCATATTTTTCAATTCTTCCATTTTCTTTACCTCTCTTTTATTATTTTGCAAATCATTGTATGGCAGGGCTGTTGAGCGGGTCCGTAGCCGTCCTGAGCCGGACCGGCCGCAGCCCCTTTTCTTTTTCATAAAAGTATACGGCCGGCAGGTCGCGGCTCAGAAACAGTGCGCTCCCCTCGGATACCCCATAGGCCCCGGCCCGGCAAAAGGCCAGCACCTCTCCCGGATGCATGTCCCCGGCCCGGTATCCCCGCACCAGCACATCGTTAACTGTGCACAGGGCGCCGCAGATGTTCCAGGGCCGGACGGTTCCGGTACTTTCCCCCGGCAAACGCAGAATCTCCGGTATCCGCATCCCCAGAGCCTGGCCATAATAGTTGAGCTGATGGATGCCGCCGTCCACAATGCAGTAACTCTGCCCGTCATTTTCCTTGACATCCACCACCCGGGTCAGATAGGTGCCGCAGTCCGCCGCCAGGAAGCGGCCCATCTCAAACACAATCCGCCCTGCAAAGGAAAGATTATCCAGACAGGCCGAAAGCGCCTGCAGGATTTCCTCATCCCCGGGATAGTGATCCGTATCGAAATAATTGACCGGCGCACCGGGGCCAAACTCCAGGCATTCTGCCCGCCAGCCTGTCTGCTGCTCCAGCTCTGCGGTAAAAGCGGCAAATTTCTCCAGATTCCGGGTGATCCTCTCCGCCGTCTTTTTCTGCGTACCTCCATACTGCTGCAAACCCAGGAAACGAAGCTGCGGATACTGCGCACGCCTGTTCAGGATTCCCCGCACGGTCTCTTTGTCCATACCGAACTGATTGCCGCTTGTCAGGCGCAGGAGCACATCCATCCGGCATCCGTAGCGGCCGGAAAGGTCGGAGAGAAGACCAAGCTGCCCCTCGGACTCTGCCGTGAAAAGCGGCAAAGGGCCGCCGTCGGTGAAAAAGTGCTCCAGCTCACTCTCCTCCTTATATACGCCGGAGACGACCATCTGCTCCCGTCCGGCCCCGGCCCGCTCGCAAATACGTACCTCCCCGGGAGAACAGAGTTCAAAGCTGTCCGCTTCCCCCATCAGGGGGCCGGTGAGGAAGGGATTCGCCTTGATGGCGTAGCAAATCCCGGCCCGCCCTTCAAGGGCCCCACGGATCCGACGTACCCGTGCCCGCAGCCCGTCCAGATCAAAGACGTAAGCCGGTGTGGCGATCTGTCCGGCAAGGCCCTTCCATTGTTCTGTATTCATTCCTGCCTCCCTTCCCAGAGTGCTTTTATTGCACTCCGGTCAATTTTACCGTTTTTCAGGGGCATGGCCTCCAGACAACGGTACAGGCCGGGGATCATATACATCGGCAGGATATCTGCCAAAATCTGCCGGATATCCTTCTCGGCAGCCGTCCCCACATAGCAGGCCGCGATCTGGTTTTTATTTTCCAGAAAGATGCAGCAGTTCTGCTCAACACCGGGCACCCGGTACAGAGCCGCCTCGATCTCCTCCAGTTCGATCCGATGCCCCATATGTTTGATCTGGAAATCCTTACGGCCCACAAAATACAGCAGCCCGTCCCCGTCATACCGGCCCAGATCCCCGGTACGATAGATCAGCTCCCGATAGACACCGTTTAACGGATTCTGTACAAAATGTTTAGCGGTCTCCTCCGGATTTCCGTAGTATCCCAGGGCCAGCGCCGTCCCGGCCACACAGATCTCCCCCGGCCTGTCCGGCTCCGTCACCAGCCGGTCTTCCTCATCCAGCAGAAAAACTTTCTCATTGGGAAAGGCCCGCCCGATGGGCAGCTCCTTTCCGGCGAAATCCGGCCCGATCCGGTAATATGTACAGTTGCAGGTGATCTCCGTGGGACCGTAGAGATTGACAAAGGAGGCATCGGGCAGATGGCGCCGCCATGCCTTCAGATGCTTCATGGGCATTTTCTCCCCGCTGAACAGCACCTTATCCACCAGCTCCGGCACCCGGTAGGAAAAGCCTTTCAGGGCCGTCACCATACAGAGGGCCGATACCGCCCAGATCAGCGTCGTCACCTTCCGCTCGCACAGATAATCCAGAAGCTGCGTCGGGAATGAAAAGTAGGCCTTCGGGATGACCACCAGGCGGGCTCCTGTTTTCAGCGAAGTATAAATATCCTTGACCGACACATCAAAATCAAAGGGAGCCTGATTGCCGATTACATCCTGTTCCCCGATCCCGAACATTTCCGGAAATACGCCGATGAAATCCAGCACAGAGCGGTGGCTCACCACCACGCCTTTGGGCTTTCCCGTGGATCCGGAAGTAAAATTTGCATACAGGGGGTCGATATCCACGGCCTGGCTGCGAATAGCGGACAGAAGTGCCTCATTCCGTTCCTCCTCGATCTCTTCAAGACAGAAAACCCTGCCCGTAAATCCCGGTTCACTCAGTTTTTCTTTCCACTCTCCGGTAGTCAGCGCCACACGGGCTCCCGATATCTCCAGGATATCCCTGATCCGCGCAGCCGGCAGTTCCGTATTCACAAATACGTAGAAACAGCCTGCATAGACGCTTCCCATAAACGCAGTCAGGGCATCCACTCCTTTATCCATGTAGACGGCGACGGGCTCTCGGGGCCCTGTCACTTCCGCCAGTCTGCTGCCGATACTTTTCGCCCGGTCACGGAGTTCCCGGAAGGTACAGCTTTTTTTCACATCCTCCACCGCCGTCCGGCTCCCGCAGACCGCCGCCGTGTGCTCCAAATATTCCAGTACATTCCGCATAACATATTCCTTTCACAGATCTTTTTAATGTGTTACACATTTTCAAACTTGTACTATATTAGCAGCAAAAGCGCAAACATCTCTGAATCATTTATGAAAAATCATTAAAATCTCTGAAAAAAAAATGAGGAGGCTATCCATATGGACCGCCTCCTTGAATGTCTGAGTATGTCTGAATGCTTCCGCCGGCAGATTTCTGGTATGTTGCTTCTTTCCCTGCCGATATGTTCTTTTGCCGTATCCTATTTCGTCTTATCCGATTCCACCGAAGATACCGGTGTGATGACGATATTCTCCACAGATACCCCGGTCTTTCTCTTGACTGCATCCTCGATCTGCGCCCTCTGGGAATCATCAAGGCTGGCAGCATCCACAATCACATCCACCGTATCACCCGTTACATTGACTATGGCATTGGCAAACCCCTGGGCTTCCAGGAGTGTCTCCGCCGCAGTCTCCCGCTCCGTAGAATCCGTCATCTCCACCATACTGTCTACGGCCTCCCGGATCTCCTCCTCGGTCAGGGAGGCGTTATTGATGATCTCCATCAGAGCCTCCTTGTTCTGAGAACGGATCTGTTCCCGCTCCACCCGGGCCTGGGATACATAAGCCGCCGACGCGGCGCTGGTCAGCACGGCTTCCCCGGGCACTTCACCGGAAGCATTTACATCCGTCGCGGCATCCGCTGCCGTATCTTCTGTCTTCTTATCATCCGATGCATTTGAACCTGTGGTTCCGGACGAAGAACTCCCCTGCCCGTCTTTCGTCTCGTCCGTCTCGGAAATCGTGCTGTTTACATCCGCAGATGCATTCTGGTTCTCCTGAAGCAGTGCCGTCTCATCCGTTATATCCATATCCAGACTCTCAATATCTTCCTTGACCGCATTCAGATCCGCAGTCTGTGTGGCCTCTGCCGTGGTTTTTTTCGTCTGTGCTGACTTTGTCCCGGAGTAATTCAGGTAGCCGGCTGCTGCAACCATGACCACCAGTACAGTGATGATGATTTGATTCTTTTTCAGGATTTTCTTCAAAACATCTTCTCCTTTACTTCTTTTTCATTACTTTTATTTTATGGGCTTCCAGGTGGAATAATGCCATTACGGCCTCCTGAATTTCTTCAATTATCACAGGATCACCTCCACCCTCGGCAATAACCAGCACACCGCGCACCTGGGGCAGCGTTTCACTGACCACGTAGGGAACCTGGGCGCCGTCGCTTTCTGTCGTATATACGGTTTTTTCTTCCGTGGCTGCAGAAGTACTTTCCTGGGCGCCGTCCCCGGTGGTGGCCGACAGGCTGGATGAACTGTCCGGCACATCTTTTTCCACGGTTTTTTTCCCGGTTGTCTCCAGCGTGATCGCCACCTGTACACTTCCCACCCCCTCCACTTTGGACAATATATCTCCCAGCTCATCCTCCATCCGATGGCGCAGCTGCTCTGTATCGCTCTCCGCCCGTACTGTCTCCGGCGCCGTATCCACAGGATCTTTTTGGGAGCCGGACGCCTTTTCTTTCCCTGTATCCGAAGCAGGCAGAAAAATCACCACCGCCAAAGCGGCAATCAGAAGCACTGTCACCACCTGTTCTTTTTTCCGGCTTCTGAAAAAAAGTGTCAGTTTTTGTTTCCATTCCGTCTTCATGCCTGCCCACCCCCATCCAACCGGCCTGAAAATCACTGTATCTGTACCGTTACCTGACTTTCCTTCAACTCATACGTTTCTGTCAGCCGCTCCCGAATCCGCTGTGCCATATCCTCTTCCCGGTCCGGCGGCTGCCCGGTTTCACTCCCGGATATTCCTGTCTCCATTCTCCGGGCCCGGACATGGAGCGACCGGATCCCCGGTTCGTCTTTAAGTTCCACCCGACTCACACAGGCCGTAAGCTCCAGGCCGTATCCGGCCAGCATTTCTTCGGTCTGCTCCCGTATTCTCTCCTCGCAGGCCCGCTCTATGAGCCTCTGGTCTTCCTCCCCCACATACAGTCCGGCGGCCAGGTTTTCCTGGTATTCCAGGCTGTCCAGCAGTTCCTCCAGATTCCGATTCACCTGTCCCTCCCATCCGGCCAGCTTTCCCAGAGGACGGCTCAGTAAAAGCAGCAGGAGCAATGAGAAAAAATAGCGCACATACTTCCGGTACTGCCCTTCGGGAATGAAGTTAAGCACCATAGCCATAAAAATAAAACAAGCGGCCAGCGTCCTGACCCAATCAAAAACAAATGCCCGCATAAAAACCGCCCCCTGCTTATCGACAGACCTCCATTCATAAGCACCGCTATTTCAACCTCACGTACCCGTCAGCACCGCCACGGACAGCAAAAACATCACCACCGTCCCCAGAACCATATGCAGATACATACCATACCCGTCGGCTATCGCTCCCAGGCAGCCCACGATCCGTTCATCGGCCACCGGCTGGCAGAACGCCCCCAGCATCTTGAACATCAGCGTGCGTACAGCCATCCGCGCCACCGGCATCAGGCACCCCCACAGCAGAATCACCAGCACGGCCACCCCCAGGCAGTTGCGGATCAGCACGGCACTGGCCAGCAGGATCTCCGTGGTGGCATTGATCATATTGCCAATCCCCGGTATGGCCCCGGCCGTCCGGCCGATGGCAGAGCGGTGCAGACTGTCCAGGGCAGGGCCCAGCATATTCCTCAGTATCTGCAGACCTGTGACTGCCGCAATCATGGTTTTCATACTCCACTGAATGCAGGTGCGGATCAAATCGGTGAGCCGGGAGAGAAAATCTTCCCTCGGTATCTGATTGACCAGATTTAAAAGCACATAAATCTGTACACCCGGTAAAAGCAGGCGCACGATCACACTCTGCACCGCCAGCAGCAAAAGCAGTAAAAGCTGATAAAACAGGCCCGCCGTGGTCGCCCCGCCGGCAGTGAGCACCGCCAGATAGTAGGCCGGCGCGGCGGCTTCCATAAAACCGGACACACCCAGCAAAAGCTCTTCCACCTCGCTGCCCGTCCGTCCGAATTCTTCCAGCAGGAAAGCCAGCAGCAGCAGATATAAAATATAAAACCCCGTCTCCCCCACCCGATCTTCGGCAAACACATCCGCCATAATCGAAAACACTGCGGACAAAAGGATCAGAAATAACAGTTTCCCCAACAGGGCCCGCTGGCCGCCCAGCCCCTGTCCGGCCACTGCCAGAAAAATCTCCCGCCAGTCCAGATCCTCTAAAGAAATCTCTCCGTCCATCAGCTTTCGGAGCAAATCACTGACGGACAGTGTGTCCTCCTGCAGATAACTGTCCACCGCATCCTGGATCTCCTGCAGATCCAGTTTTGCCAGCAGCTCATCGTCTGGCCCTGTTTCGTCCTCCTGTGCCCCGGGCAAAGTTTCTCCCGCCGCACCCCATACTTCTGTCGTAAAACAGCAGATCAGTAAAAAGCACACTGCCCACCCTTTCCACCCTCTCACTTTTTTCCTCACAGTCTCAGGAAACCGGTGATGACCTCCAGCAGCGTCAGAAGCACCGGTGCGCAGAGGGCCGCCAGGGTGAGCTTACAGAAAAGCTCAATCTGTCCGGCCACCGCCGAGTTTCCCGCATCCTTACATATACTGACGGCAAACTGCCCGATGTAGGCTACCGCCAACATTTTCAGCAGGATCTTCATATAAGCCGGATCAATAGACAGATAAGTTTCCATCCTGCGCACCGTTTCCCACAGCTGTTCCAGCCGTTTTGCCGCCAGAAGCAGAATCAGAAGCCCTGTAGCCAGCCCCACATAGAGGGCATACTCCTCCCGCCAGCCCATCAGAAAGCGCCCCAGCATCACCCCGCACACCCCCAGCAGCGCCACCTTATATACATCCATACTCCCGTCCCCTCAAAACGCAAACAGTGTCTCTATCGTCGCAAACAGTTCCGATATATAGGGCAGGATCCACATCAGCACGATCACAAGTCCGGCCAGGCTGGCCAGAAAGGCCTGCTCCTCCCTGCCACTGTGTTTTAATACCTGTGTCAGTACGGAAACCAGTATGCCCACCGCCCCTATTTTAAACAGAATACTTACTTCCAATACTGCCTCCTACCTGTTTCAGAACAGCAGCACCGCCAGAAATATCCCGCCCATGGCGCCCAGCGTCCGGCAGACTCTGCTCTTCTCGGGATACTGCTCTGACAGCTCCCGGATCCTTTTTTCCGTGTCCCGCAGATACATGTCCAGTGTGTGCAGCTGGGTATCCCGGTCCAGATAACCCAAATATGCCCCCATCTCCTTCAGACTGTCCAGATCCTCCTGCCGCAGACTGCCTGTCCCCAGGCAGGCATCTGTCTGTCGTGAAAATATCTCACTAAATCCGGTATCTCCGTGTTCTTTAAGCTCTCTGCCAAGGGCATGCAGAAAATCCGCCCGGGGCTGTTCCATCCGTCTTCCCAGCCGTTCAAATATATCCGGCAGAGGCTGCCGCCCATACGCGATCTCCTGCCGGATCAGCATGGCCATACGTTCAAGCCCTTTCAGCTCCCGGATGCGGCTCTTCAGCCGGGACGCGTACAGCATACCTAAGAGCGTGCTAAACAGGCAGCACAGAAGAAGCAGTACGGGACGCATCAGCTTCCCGTCTCGGCCAGAACCAGACGGCTGCCGCCGCGCCGGTCATACAGACAGGTCCCCCGCCCGTCGTAAACCTCCCGGACACGGCCGGGAGCGGCAGCGCCGTCCAAAATCACATACCGCTCAAAGATTCGCTCCGACACCAGCTTTTCCAGCATTGGCCTGCGGCGCACGTCCTCCATGGAACTGCCATGGACCGTGGCCAGTACCTTACAGCCGCAGCCTGCCACCGTCTCCACGGCACGGATGTCCTCCCCCGTGGCGATCTCGTCCACGGCAATGACTGCCGGAGACATGGAACGCACCAGCATCATCATGCCCTGAGCCTTTGGGCATCCGTCCAGCACATCGGTGCGCACCCCCAGGTCGTTCTGGGGAATTCCCAGATAACAGCCTCCGATCTCCGACCGCTCGTCCACCACACCCACAGAAAGGCCCGGATGGCTGTCTGTGCCGTCGGATATCCTGCGAATCAGCTCCCGCAGCAGCGTGGTCTTCCCACAGCGGGGAGCCGACACGATCAGCGTGTGGCACACGCCGTCTCCGTCAGCCACATAGGGCAGCAGCCGGTCCGCGCACCCCGGTATCTGATGGGCGATTCGCACGTTGACAAAAGAAATGTACTGTACGCTTTTCAGCTTCTCCCCCTCCACAACGGCCCGGCCGGCCACACCGACCCTGTGTCCCCCCCGCACGGTGAGATACCCCTGGCGCAGCTCCTCCTCGTAAGCATACATGGAATAGCTGCTGACGTACTCCAGGGTTTCCGCGATGTCTTCCGGAGTCACCGTATAGCCTTTCTGCCGCATAGACCACTGACGGCCGAAGCCGTCGAGAAATACCTCACGGCCGTCGTACAAAAGAATCAAAGGCCTGTTTACCCTGAGACGTATCTCCTGCAGCCTGTTAAAATCCAGATGGGCCCGTCCCAGGATATCCCTGATTTTGACCGGAAATAATTTTAATACATCCTCTCGTTTCATCTACATTCCACTCCTATATGGGCCTGCCCTCTTCGCAGCCGCCTTGAAATTACTATATGCGCCGCATTTTCATTCATGACAGGAAAATCCGAATAACTGCTCAGCGGTTCTGGGTATTTTCAGGGGATATCCCTGACTTTTTCTCCCATCAGCTCTCCGAGAAAGCGGGAGGGCATATGACGCCCACTGCCGTCCGGTTTCCGGTAATACAGATAAAGGTTTTTTCTCGCTCTTGTCACACCCACGTAGAACATCCGCCGTTCTTCCTCCAGGGCTTCCTCCGTATCGGCCTGATGCCAGGGGATGTTTGCCTCATTGATACCCAGAATATGGACGGAGGTGAATTCCAGCCCTTTGGCCCGGTGGAGGGTGCCCAGCCATATTCCTTCCGCCGGCCGGTCCGCCGCCAGCTCCCGGGCCCGCCTGCAGTACTGTGAGAGCGCCTCACGGTATTCCGCGATACTCTTTTTCCCGGCAGCCATCCGCTGAAGACTCTCCAATATCTCCAGAAATTCCTCCGAAACCCCATCTCTCCCGGCGGCACAGGCCTCCAGATAGCTGCCATACCCCATACCGTACCGGATATAATTGACGGCGGCATAGGGCGGCATACCGGCCAGGATATCCAGATCCCGCACCAGCGCCCCGAGGGCCCGGGACATGCCTTCCCGATCCCGGCAGGCCAAAAGGGCGTCGGCAAAATCCACCTGTTCCTCCCGGAACAGCCTTCGCGGCAGATAACGCTCCGGCCGGTTCAAAACCCGGAGAAGGATTTCTCTTTTCCGCTCTCCTGCGGCCAGGCGCAGATAGGCCTCCACGTCCTTCCAGATAAAATGCTCCGATAAATCCGGCGGTTTTTCTGTAGAGCAAAAAGGGATATTTTCCTCCACCAGCCGCTGCAGTACGGGGCAAAGCCCGCTGTTCGTTCTGACCAGCACCGCCATGTCCGAGATATTTTCTCCTGTCTTTACAGCCGCTCTTATCCGCTCCGTCAGCATCTCCGTCTCCTCCCTCCTGTCCGTGCAGGGAAACAGATCGATACGGCCGCCCGCCTCCGCCGCGGACCGGATATTCTTCTCGTATCGTCTGCTGTTGTGGCCGATCAGCCGCCGGGATGCCTCCACAATCTCCGGCATACAGCGATAATTTTTCTCCAGCCGGATCACTTCCATACCCTGGAAATCCCCGGGTACCCCCAACATAATCTCCGGTTTCGCTCCCCGGAAACCGTAGATAGACTGATCGTCATCCCCCACCAGAAAAAGCTCATTCTCCGGCAGGGCGAGCCTCTTTAAGAGCTCATACTGAACCGCGTCGATATCCTGGAATTCATCCACCAGGATATGGGAAAAGCGGCGCTGCCATTGTTCTTCTATCCGGGGATTCTGCTTAAACAGCGCCAGGCTTTTCACCAGCAGGTCATCAAAGTCCAGCCATCCCCTCTCCTTCAGCATACGTCCGTACTCCCTGTATACGTCGGGGAAGTTCTCCTTACCCACACTTTCGGGAGAAAATTCCTCCCAACTCACCGACCGGCTTTTTAAACAGGACAATTCCTGCTCCAACACTTCGGCCTGTTGGCGGGGCTGGCTCCCCGCCAATCCCAGCCGGTCCAGGACAGCCGCTAAAAGTCTCAGTTTCCGCCCGCCGGACAGCAGATTTTCCCCGGATATTCCGCATGCCCCGCGCAAAACGGCATAGAATATCCCGTGGAAAGTGGAAAATGTCACTGCCGTGGCCGTCCGGCCTGACAGAGACAGATAGCGCTCCCGCATCTGGGCGGCGGCGGCCCTCGTAAAGGTCACGGCCAGCACCGAACAGGCCGGTACACGCTGTTTTTCAATTAAATGCTGTATTCGGGAAATAATCACAGAAGTTTTTCCGGAGCCTGGGCCGGCGAGAACCAGCACGGCCCCGGAAGGATGGGCGACTGCCCGGGATTGGGATTCGTTTAATTGCAGCTTAATTTTTCTATGGCTGCGCGGATGCGGCGGAGAGATTCCTCCTTGCCGATGATCTCCAGGATTTCCGTGGCCCCCGCGGGCGTCATCTGTCTGCCCGACGCGGCGGTACGGATGGGCCACATGACGTAGCCCGTCTTGTAGCCCTTCTCTTTACCATAGGCGGTGAGCATGGCAAAAAGGGCATCGTTTGAATAATCCTCCTGGCTCTCCAGAAGGGGCAGCACATCCCTCAATACCTGCAGGGATGTCTCCGCCGTGGTCTTCATCTTTTTATGGGTATACATAGCCGTGTCGTACTCCGGCACCTGGCGGAAGAAATCCACCATCTCACAGATATCCGGCAACGTCTCGATGCGGGTCTTCACCATACCGGCGATCCTGCGCAGGTCCAGACCGTCCCCCAGAGATCTTTTCAGATAGGGCAGCGCCATCTCATAGAAAACGTCTTCGTCCATCTTTTTGATATATTCGCCGTTCATCCATCTGAGTTTGGTCATATCAAAGACAGCCGGAGATTTACTCATATGGCGGTAATCGAAATTCTCCACCAATTCTTCAAGGGACATGATCTCATTATTATCCGAGGGGCTCCAGCCCAGCAGAGCCACAAAATTCACGATGGCATCCTTGACAAAGCCCTGCTCCAGCAGATCCTCATAGGAGGAATGGCCGCTTCTCTTGGACAGCTTCTGATGTTCCTCATTGGTAATCAGCGGACAGTGTACATACACCGGCACCTCCCAGCCAAAGGCCTCATACAGACGGTTATATTTCGGTGTGGAGGACAGGTACTCATTGCCCCGGACCACATGGGTAATCCCCATCAGATGATCGTCCACCACGTTGGCAAAATTGTAGGTAGGGTAACCGTCGGATTTGATCAGGATCATGTCGTCCAGCTCGGCATTATTGACGGTGATGTCACCGTAAATCTCGTCATGGAAGGTAGTGGTACCCTCAGTGGGCATGTTGATACGGATCACATGGGGAACGCCCGCCGCCAATTTCTTCTCCACTTCCTCTTTGCCAAGGTGCAGACAGTGTTTGTCGTAGATGGCGATCTCTTTCCCGGCCACCGTGGTTCTCAGGCTCTCCAGACGCTCTTTATCACAGAAACAGTAATAGGCATCCCCCTGCTCCACCAGCTGTTTCGCATATTTAAGATAGATGCCCCGGGCATTTCTCTCACTCTGGACGTAAGGGCCCACGCCCCCGTCCTTATCGGGGCCTTCGTCATGGACCAGACCGGCGTCCGCCAGGGTGCGGTAGATGATATCAAGGGCTCCCTCCATGAAACGCTCCTGGTCCGTGTCCTCGATGCGCAGCATGAAAGTTCCTCCCGCATGCTTCGCGATCAGATAGGCATACAGGGCCGTCCGCAGATTTCCGACATGCATCCTCCCCGTCGGACTGGGGGCAAATCTTGTCTTTACTTTACTCATTGATCTATATCTCCTTCTCTTGACCTATAAACTTCCACAACCTCCGTGCCTTCCCTGAACTGTATGCTCCTTGACACACTCAGAGCGATGGCAAGCTCCCCCAGCAAAAATGCGATAGACGTGCCGCCGTAGCTGAAAAAGGGCAGCGTGATACCCGTAGTCGGAATCAGGTTAATAGACACACATATGTTCAGAATCACCTGCAGGGAGATATGGGCCATGATGCCCACCACCATCAGGGAACCGTAGAGATCCGGTGCGTTCTGGGCAATAAAAAACAGCCGGTACAGCATATATCCGAACAGCACCAACACGATAACCATGCCGAAAATGCCCAGCTCTTCGCAGATAATCGCGAAAATCATGTCATTTTGGGCCTCGGGAATAGGGCCCAGCTTCTGGGCGCTGTTGCCCAGTCCCTTGCCGAACAGGCCGCCGGAACCGATGGCATACAGCCCCTGCAGCACCTGATAACCGCCGAAGTCCGAGTATTTCTCCGGATCCATCCATACCAGGATACGGCGCAGGCGGAAGCTCCCGGCCAGGCTCGCATCCATATCCCGGAACTGCATGTACAAAAATACACAGACACCCGCAAAGGCCGCCACCGCCAGAAGAAAAGGCCATGTCTTCGGATGGCTCACAAAAATAATGACCGCCGTGATTGCGGCTATGATCAGGGCCGTACTTAAGTTATCCGTAAATACATAGGCCGCACCCGCCTGGGCCATCCCGATGCCCAGCAGCCAGGCCACGCCTTTAAAGCCTTTGACATTTTTTCCCATCTTGATAATCACCACGGGGATGAACACAATGACCGCAATCTTGGCAATCTCCGAAGGCTGAAAAGTAATCCCCAGCTTCAACCAGCGCCTGGAATTGTTTGCCTCCACGCCCAGAGGGGTAAAACGCACCATCGCCATCAGGACCAGAGCGGCCATATATATCCATCCGGCCACTTTCGCTATCAGATGATAGTCAAATCTGGACAGGATGATACAGATCAGCACCGAGCCCACACTGATCGGAGCCTGATGGCGCAGATACCACATGCTGTCATTCTGCATTTTCGCGTTGGCAGCCGCATCGTAGGAGCTGGCGCTGTAGAGGATCACCAATCCAAAACAGACCAGCAGTACAATGACTGCCAGAAGATTGTAGTCGTAATAATCGGTGGGCTGCCACCTTTTTCTGATGGCTGTCACGAATTTATTCCACATATATTATTCTGTCATGCACCGCTGCACAGAGCAGGGCAGCGCTTTACTCCTCCCATGCTTTCAGCCTTCGATAGAGACATCCCAGAAGCTTGTCCTCGGGCATCTTTTTCACAATCTCCCCCTTCTGGATCAGCACTCCCTCTCCTTTCCCGCCGGCAATGCCGATATCGGCCTCCCGGGCCTCGCCGGGCCCGTTGACCACGCAGCCCATGACGGCCACTTTGATGTCCAGGTCAAATTCCTGCACCATATCCTCCACCTGCTGTGCCAGGCTGATCAGGTCAATCTGGGTACGCCCGCAGGTCGGGCAGGAGATCACCTCCACGCCCCCCTTGCGCAGACCCAGCGTCTTCAAAATCATCTTCGCAGACTTGACTTCCTCGCGGGGATCGCCGGTCAGGGACACACGGATCGTATCGCCGATGCCTTTGGATAAAATGATCCCCAACCCCACCGCAGACTTAATATTGCCGGAATATACGGTTCCGGCCTCGGTGATACCCACGTGGAGCGGATAGGGCGTCTGATCGGCAATCTTCTCATAAGCGGCCGCACACATCAGCACATCGGAGGACTTGATGCTGATGACCAGATTGTCATAGCCCATATCTTCGATGCGCCCGGCCTGGCCCAACGCACTCTCCACCAGCCCTTCGGCGGTCACTCCATGATATTTTTCCACCAGCTCTTTTTCCAGGGAACCGCTGTTTACCCCCACCCGGATGGGAATGCCGCGCTCTTTCGCACAGGACACCACGGCCTGCACCCGCTCCCGGGCACCGATGTTGCCGGGGTTGATCCTGATCTTGTCCGCTCCGTGTTCCATGGCCGCGATGGCCAGCCTGTAATCAAAATGGATATCCGCCACCAGGGGAATATGGATCTTCGGTTTAATCCTTTCAAGGGCCTCCGCCGCCTGCATGGTGGGCACGGCACAGCGGATGATCTCGCAGCCCGCCCGCTCCAAAGCCAGGATCTGCTTCACCGTAGCATCCGCATCCTCCGTCCTCGTGGTGGTCATAGACTGAATGAGGACGGGATTTCCGCCGCCTACCACCGCATTTCCTATGTGAACCGTTTTCGTGTGATCTCGATACATCTCTCTTTCCTTTCCCCCTCACGGGACTCCGGAGTACTCTCCTGCGCCCTGTCCTATCGGATCTCCAACAGTTTCTGTTTTAACTGATTTTCCATATTGCGGAGCTCGCCTTCCGCCGCAGCCCGTTTCGTGCGGCCCTCCTGCTGGATCTTCAGCACCTCGTCAAGGGTGGAGATCAGATTCTCATTGGTTGATTTAAGTGTCTCCATGTCCACGATCCCCCGCTCGGACTCCTTGGCCGTCTCAATCGTTGCCATCTTTAACGCGGAAGCGTTTTTCTTCAGCAGCTCATTGGTCATATCCGTGACCTGCCGCTGGGCTTTGGCCGCCTGGGTGGAGTGGGCAATGCCCAATGCGATCACCATCTGGCTTTTCCAGAGGGGGATCGTATTTACTACCGTAGACTGTATCTTTTCGGCCATCATGGTATCGCTGTTCTGCACCAGGCGGATCTGAGGCGCGGTCTGGATCGCGATCATGCGGGTCAGCTCCAGGTCATGAAGCTTTTTCTCGAAACGGTTGCACATGGAGTCCAGATCCTTGGCTGCCTGGGCATCCTCGGGCTGTCCGCTGGCATTTGCTTTCGCCACCAGTTCCGCCAGATCCTTCGCCCTCACCTCGGCCAGCTTCTTTTTCCCTGCCAGGATATACATGGTCAGCTCTTTGAAATAAACCAGGTTCAACTCATACATTTTGTCCAGCATATCCACATCCTTGAGAAGCTGGATCTGATGGCCCTCCAGCACCTGGACGATCTTCTCCACGTTTACCTCGGCTTTCTCGTATTTCGCCTTCATGGCGGTCAGCTTATTGCCGGTCTTTTTGAAGAACCCCAGGAAGCCCTTTTCCTCTTCTTCCACGTCGAAGCTTTTGAGCTCCGTCACCAGGCTGCTCACCAGATCCCCCACCTCGCCCAGGTCCTTGGTCTT
>DPJQ01000186.1:0-597 GCA_003542935.1 Lachnospiraceae bacterium
TTAAGTAAATGACATTGCAAGTGATGGATAATCAGGCTTTAGGGAAGGCAATGAGTATTCCCTGTTCACCGGAAAGAAGCAGGGCGCTGGTGGAGGCGGAATTGACAAAAACGGCGGATAATGGTGAGATCGTATGTGAGATGCATACAAAGATGCGGCAGATCGGAAAGAACCATAAGCCGGACCGTATTTATTTTTCTCCCAGAGTACCTGACGGAATCAGACTGGACGGTAAAAAGCTGGAGGGAGCCATCTACATATATAAGATAACGGAACATTCCGGCGGAAAAAAATAGTTACACTCGATGCCGGAAAACTGTTTATAAACATAGAAAATCCGTCACACACAAGGTATGCCTTTTGTGCAGCGGATTTTCTATATGTCGTAGTATGCGAAAAAAGCCGTCGGCAGTTTTTCTATCGTATTTACAGGCAGTCTTTCATCACTGCATAAGTCCCTTTTTCTTCGATATCCTTCAAGAATCCGGCAACCTCCGCCTCGAATCCCGGCAGGGAGGCGGACAGGTCTTTGCCCCAGAAATCCGTGTTGGCGCATACTGCATGGGCCAGATCTTCGGCGGAATCCTCCCTGTGGGC
>DPJQ01000186.1:968-1138 GCA_003542935.1 Lachnospiraceae bacterium
CAGCACGGAGCGGTCGTCGGAGATCGTGTAGTCGTCGCCGTTGGGGCGGGCTGCCTTGAGCCCTCCGTCGGTCAGTTCCTGGCCGCGGTAGAAAGCGATGTAGAACGCAAAGGAGGCGGTAATGCATTTCGGCAGTTTTCCGAATTTTTCAAAATAGCCTTCCAGGGAGG
>DPJQ01000186.1:1411-1697 GCA_003542935.1 Lachnospiraceae bacterium
CGCCTTCCAGGGAGGGCATGACGCGGGCCTTCCATTTGGAGGTGGAATTCAGGGAGATCGCCAGAAGCGCGTGGTCGATGAACGGATTTTTGAAACGTTCTGTCACGGCTGCGGCGAAATCCAGGCACTCCTCCCTGGGCAGGGACAGGGTGGGGATGATCTCGTCATAGATCGTCTTATTCATGAAGCCCGCAATGGTCTCGTCATGCATACAGTCCCGCACGATGTTCTGTCCGGCCAGATAAGCTCCCAGGACCATGGAGGTGTGGGCGCCGTTCAGGATGCG
>DPJQ01000186.1:1994-10644 GCA_003542935.1 Lachnospiraceae bacterium
GGTGTGGGCGCCGTTCAGGATGCGCACTTTCCTCTGCTTGTAGGGCTTATGGTTGTCGGTGATCAGAACCGGAAGACCGGCCTCGGCAAAGGGAAGCTCCTTTTTCAAGGATTCGGGCCCTTCGATAACCCAGAAACCGAACACCTCACCGGTGTCCAGGATATTGTCCTCGTAGCCGTTCTCCTCATTGATCTCGGCGGCCTCACCGCGGGGAAAGCCGGTGACGATACGGTCCACCAGGGTGGAACAGAAGATATTCTCGTCTTTGAGCCACTGTATGAATTCCGGCTCCAGGTGCCACTGTTCGGCGTATTTCAGCACACATGTTTCCAGTTCTTTTCCGTTATCGTCGATCAGCTCACAGGCCAGGATGACAAATCCTTTTCCGGCTTCTTTTCCGAATTTCTGGAAACGGCGGTACAGAAACTGGGTGAGCTTTGCCGGATAGGTACTGGGCGGTGTCTCTGTAAGTCGGCACTGGGGATCATAGGCGATGCCCGCCTCTGTGGTATTGCAGGCAATGTAGCGAAGATCCGGATTCTCCGCACAGGCCATGACGGTCTCATAGTCGCTGTAGACATTCAGGCAGCGGCTGACGCAGGAGATGATCCTTTTGGCATTCACCTTCTGCCCGTTCTCGAAGCCCCGCAGATACAGGGTATACAATCCCTCCTGCTCATTGATCACATCCGCCACATTAAATCCACCGGCATGGCCGATGGGTTGCACCAGTACCACCTTGCTGTTAAAACCGGCCTTCTCATTCATCATATCGATAAAATAGTCTACAAAGGCCCGTAGGAAATTTCCCTCTCCGAACTGCAGCACACGCTCCGGGGCGTCCTTTAAGAGATAGCCTTGGTAATTTTGCTCCTTGAGAGTTTCGTAGCTTAATTTTTTCATGACTTATTTTTCCTCCTTGATTATGATACGGGAATACTGCCGATGGCAGCTTTTCTGTATAGGGTAGTATTACAGAGTAACACCCTGTTTAAAAATTGCCATATCATGGAATCCGGCCTGTTCCGCTTTTACTTTTTCTCCGGACGCTACCGCGATCACATAATCGAAGAACCGGTCGCGAAGCTCGGTAAGCTCCGTTCCCTCCACCAGGGCGCCGCAGTTGAAATCGATCCAGTTTTTCTTTTTCCCGTAGAGGGCGGAATTGCTGGATATTTTAACAGTAGGAACCGGGGATGCAAAAGGCGTCCCCCTTCCCGTGGTGAACAGGACGATATGGGCTCCCGATGCGGCCAGGGCGGTGGAAGCCACCAGGTCGTTCCCCGGTGCGCTGAGCAGATTTAAACCTTTCTCGTGGACAGGCTCCCCGTATGCCAGGACACCCCGCACCGGAGCGCTGCCGGATTTCTGCGTACAGCCCATGGACTTGTCCTCCAGAGTGGAGATGCCCCCCTTTTTATTTCCGGGAGAAGGATTCTCGTAGATTGTCTGGTTATGGCTTTTGAAATAGTTCTTAAAATCATTGATCAGCGCCACAGTCTTATGAAACAGCTCTTTATTTTCACAGCGGTTCATGAGCAGGGTTTCTGCGCCGAACATTTCAGGTACCTCTGTTAAGATGGTGGTGCCTCCTTTGGAGATTAGCAGATCGGAGAACGCGCCCACCGTGGGATTGGCCGTAATACCTGAGAGCCCGTCGGAACCGCCGCACTTCATACCGATAATGAGTTCCCTGCAGTTTATGGGTTCCCGCTCCATGTCTCCGGCATAATCCACCAGCTCTTTAACCAGGGCCAGACCGTCGGAGATCTCGTCATCCGATTCCTGGGATACCAGGAATTTTACGCGGCAGTCATCATAGTCGCCGATATATTTTTTCAGCTCGCTGATATTGCTGTTTTCGCATCCCAGGCCCAGAACCAGGACGCCGCCGGCATTGGGATGGTTGATCAAGGCGGAGAGTATCTTTCGGGTATTTTCCTGATCGTCACCCATCTGGGAACATCCGTAGGGATGAGGGAAGGCGGCAATGGCGTCGATGCTGCCTTTTATGAGAGACTGGGCTTTCTTCTCAATGGCCTGGGCCACATTGTTGACGCAGCCCACCGTGGGGATGATCCAGATCTCGTTGCGGACGCCCACTTTTCCGTCGCTCCTGCGAAAGCCCTGAAAATAACGTTCCTCTGTAGGCGGCAGTTCGCATTCCTGCTTCTCATAAGTGTAAGTAAGAAGATCGCCGAGGCCTGTCTTCATGTTGTGTACATGGATCCAGTCTCCCTCATGTACCGCTTCTTTCATCACACCGATGGGATAGCCGTATTTGATTACGGGCTCATCTTTTTCCATGTCCGTGAGGGCAAATTTATGTCCTTGGGGGATATCTTCCCGGAGAACGATCTCCCTGCCATCCACAAGGACTGTGGACCCGGCATCCAGCGGGCCAAGCGCCACGGCTACTTTATCCTCGGGATGGATTTTTATATGGCTTTTTGGCATGTTGCTTTCCTCCTTGCAATACAAAATGTAAGTGCTTACATTTCTAAATTTACTCTATTCAAAATACATTGTCAATGAAAAATGGGCAATAATATGAAGAATAGGGGATATGCACAAATATTCCGTCTGAAAATTGTGAAAAGTAAAGGATGAAAATGGGTTGATAAAAGCACATCAAATATTGTAATATACTTCTATGTAAGAGCTTTCAAAATGAAAAAATGGATTATTTTTTAGGAGGATTTCAAGGATGAAACAATTCATGGATGAAAATTTCCTGCTGTCTACCGGTACTGCGCAGGAGCTGTACCACAATTATGCGGGCAAAATGCCGATTCTGGATTATCACTGCCATATCAATCCCCAGGAGATTGCGGAGAACCGGAAATTCGAGAATATTACCCAGGTGTGGCTGGGCGGCGATCATTACAAATGGCGACAGATGCGCTCCAACGGTGTGGATGAATCTTATATTACCGGGGATGCCCCGGACAGGGAGAAATTCCAGAAGTGGGCGGAGACTCTGGAGAAAGCCATCGGCAATCCGTTGTTCCACTGGAGCCATCTGGAACTGCAGCGGTATTTCGGTTATCGCGGCGTATTGAACGGAGAGACGGCGGAAGAGGTGTGGAACCTTTGCAACGGGAAATTGCAGCAGGATTCCATGAGTGTGCGGAATCTGATTAAGAGCTCCAATGTAACGCTTCTGTGCACGACAGATGATCCCGTGGATGATCTGAAATGGCACAAAGCCATCAAAGAAGATGAAAGTTTTGATGTGCAGGTGCTTCCGGCCTGGCGTCCGGACAAGGCCATGAATCTGGATAAACCGGAATATCCGGATTATCTGTCACGGTTGTCGAAAGTGTCCGGCGTAAAGATCGGTACATTTGCGGATCTCAAGGAGGCCATTGCCGTCAGGATGAAATATTTTGATGAAAGAGGCTGCCGTGTTTCCGATCATGGCCTTGACTATGTGGTGTATGTTCCGGCCTCTCAGGAAGAGGTCGAACGCATTTTTGCTGACCGGCTGGCCGGGAAAGCACTTTCCGGCCAGGATGTTGCCAAATTTAAGACGGCGTTCATGCTTTATGTGGCATCCCAATATAAAAAGCTTGACTGGGTTATGCAGCTGCATTATGGCTGCAAAAGGGACAATAATACGTCTATGTACAAAGAGCTGGGCCCGGATACCGGTTACGACTGCATCAGTAACTATGCTCCGGCGGATCAGCTGACAAATTTCCTTGATGCCGTGAATGAGGCGGGTGGTCTGCCGAAGACGATCCTTTACAGTTTGAATCCGGGGGATGATGAACTGATCGGGACGGTGCTGGGATGTTTCCAGAACAGTGACGCCGTGGGTAAGATCCAGCAGGGTTCGGCCTGGTGGTTCAATGACAACAAGACAGGCATGATGAAACAGATGACTTCTCTGGCTAATCTGGGGCTGCTCGGAAATTTCGTGGGAATGTTGACGGACTCCCGGAGTTTTCTGTCCTATCCGCGCCATGAGTATTTCCGCCGAATCATGTGCGAGTTGATCGGCGGCTGGGTGGAGAACGGAGAATATCCGAAGGATATGAAGACGCTGGAGAAGATCGTCAAGGGGATTTCCTATAATAATGCCGTCCGCTACTTCGGGTTTGATCTGGAGACAAAATAAAAGAATTCCGGATTATTTTCTTATTTTTCTAATGGGCCTGTGCAGGAATGCACAGGCCCGTTTCAATAGTTTCCATAAAATCCCAGGATAGATACAGGGATGCTGCGCATACTAGAGCGTATCCGAAAAGCCGCTTGTGTGGATTTTGGGTGCGCTTTTTATATGGATTACAAATTATGTAAAGGAGGATTTTGCTATGCCCGCTTTAAATTGTATGGCAACGACATGTATCTATAACAGGGATGAATTATGCTCCAGAGGGGACATTGAGGTGAAAGGCCGGAGCGCCGAGTATGCCGGTGATACCTGCTGCCACAGCTTCCGGGAGAAATCCGAAAGTTCCGTGACCAACAGCACCGTGGCAGGCTGCGGCTGCAGTAAGATCGACGTCAAGTGTGAGGCGGAAAAATGTATGTATAACGATGACTGCCGCTGCAACGCCGGTCAGATCAATATTGACGGCCCCAGCGCCTGTACCTGTGACGAGACCGAGTGTGAGACTTTCCGCACGAACGGCTAACAGGGAAATACCGCGGAACAGAAAATGTCAATTTCTGTTCCGCATTTTACTACCGCTCACTTTTCGCAAAATAACTTGTCTGAATTTCCATCTTCTGCTTATCAGATCTGTTTGATCAGAATATTTCCTGTATTTTTTCATACCCAATATCATTTGCCAGGGCCTTCGTACATGGGGCTATATTTGTTGCCATACTCTGGTAAGGGAATTTAGAGGACATTCGGGGCCCCATTTCCCCGGGGTGTCTCAGAAAATGATTTGTAACAGTTCAGCCGAAGGCTGAACTGTTACGATGATTTCGTATATTTTTCGTATAAAGCCTCAAAAATCATCTCAAAGCTGAAAACAGGAAAAAAGTATTATATCAGGGTGCGTTCGTACAAGAAAGTAAAAATAAACGGAAAAAATGATATGCTGTATGGGGCATGGAGTAATGCAAAAAGAAGCCAAAACATTCGATAACACAGCCAAATACTTTGCAGAAAGCTGACGGGTATGAAGTTTGTTATACGCAGTAAAGCTGCGGGGGGTATTTGGCCCCGCGGCAATTCGCCGTGTCGAACTCCCGGTTTTTGCGATAATGTTTGAACTTTACACTTTTCGGATAATCTGTTATACTCCAGATATAGCAATGAATGCGGCTCCGCATATCTTGCTATTTTACATTTTTTGCGGGAAAGGGTACAGTTTATACGTAACAGGGCAGAGAGATGATAAACAAAAGACAAAAGATGATAGGGATCATAATTATGCTGTTTATGCTGATGGGTATGCCATGTTCGGCATATGGAATATCGGGGGAGACCATTCCGGTGTATGCAGTCAGGCCTAATACCAGTAAAGCCTCTTCCAGCGCAATCAAGCTTACATGGAGTTCGGCCAATGACGGGTCCGTGGCGTATTACTATGTGATGAGGCGTGGAACCAAAAACAGCAGGGGCAGCGGAAAATGGAAAACGATAGCCCAGGTGAAATCAGACAGAAGGGACGGCGGTGCGTCCAATTCTTACATAGACAGATTAAAGTCGGCTAAAGCGCAGCAGTACGAATACAAGATCTGCCTTTTATCAGTCAAGGATAAAATTGATACAAGGGAATCCCGGTATGCGAAACAGACAAATACGTGCGCAGCTCTTGGTACAAATATAAAGATATGTATTGATCCGGGACATTATGGCTCCCTGAATAATAATTACGATTTTTCCGGCGAAGATAGGAGATATCCTTATTCGGAGGCAAAATTTACCATAAAGATTGGAAAAGCCCTGAAGAAAGAGCTGAAAACCGCTTACGGTATTGACAGCTATATGACCAGGACCGGCAGTTCCATTTCTCTTGTTTATAATAAGAAAAAGTATACAAACGAAAAGCTGGATAAAATGAATATTGCCGTCCGTGGATACATGGCGGCAAAAAAGAACTGTGATTTTTTTATCTCTCTCCATACCAATGAGACGAGTCGTACTGTGGATCCCTGGAATCAGCCAAAGAGTATCAACAAAGTCCTCGTTTTTGTAAACAGATTAGCACATGCCAGCTCAAGAGGTATGAAAATCGCCAACGCTATTGGGGTGAATCTTACGGTTTACAATCAGAAAGCCGGAGTTCAGACGGCAGGTTTTGTGAAAAAAAGCCGGAATTCGGCGGTTAATTTCAATGATCAGAAAAACGACTCGCTCAACGGCAGCGGAACAGTGATGTATCGGAAAAACAGTGCGGGTACGGATTATTACGGAGTTCTCCGGGGTGCCAGCGCGAAAATGGTTCAGGGAGTTTTGGTAGAACATGCCTTTCATGCCACCCAGATCGTGCGTGAACAGGCCGGTGCGTCGTCGGCTCTCTATGAAAACTGGGCAGCCTGTGATGCCTATGGCATAGCTTACGGTTTTGGATTTGTAAATAAGCAGCGAAAACTTTCTTAGAAAGAAGTCTTGACTTTTCTGCAATGTCATGGTAACGTAAACACAGCATAAAGAAAAAAGCGTTGATAAGGATTAGTACATATCCGTCCGGATGACAGAGAGCTGCTGGGTGGTGTAAAGCAGCGGAAGGAAGATATGGAACTGCCCTTGGAGCGGCTGCCCGAAATTCTCCGGAATAGTAGACGCAGACGGAGCCCAACCGTTACAGTGGGAGAGATATCGAGTAATATCCGTATCTTGTTGAGTGTATGAGAGGTTTTCTCTCATAAAGTAGAGTGGTACCGCGAGGACAGACAGTCTTTCGTCTCTGCATATAGTGTGCAGTGAGGCGAGGGGCTTTTTTCTTTTTGTCAGAGAACCCGGTGGCAATGATTTGTCAACGGGAGCAGTAACCGGATATAGTAAATATAACAGGAGGATTGAAACATGATGAATCACAACAAGTATACTACACAGTATTTTCTGCCGCCCCAGGACTGTATGGACTGGGCTAAAAAAGAAAAGGTAGAGAAAGCGCCCGTATGGTGCAGCGTGGATCTGCGGGACGGCAACCAGGCCCTGGTCATCCCCATGAGCCTTGACCAGAAGGTGGCTTTTTTCAAACTGCTCTGCAAGGTTGGATTCAAGGAGATCGAGGTTGGCTTTCCGGCGGCTTCCGATACGGAGTACATTTTCCTGCGTACACTGATTGAGCAGAACCTGATTCCTGATGACGTGACGATCCAGGTGCTGACTCAGGCCCGGGAACACATCATCCGAAAAACCTTTGAGGGATTGAAGGGCTGCAAAAATGCCATTGTCCATGTGTATAATTCCACGTCCCTGGCCCAGCGGGAGCAGGTGTTCCGCAAATCCAAAGAAGAGATTTTACAGATCGCCGTGGAGGGCGCAGCGCTTTTAAAGAAGCTGACAGAAGAGGCGGGAGCGGATTATCGCTTTGAGTACAGCCCGGAGAGCTTTACCGGTACGGAGATGGACTATGCCCTGGAGGTATGCAACGCGGTGCTGGATGTCTGGCAGCCTACGCCGGAGAAAAAGGCGATCATCAACCTCCCGGTGACGGTACAGCTCTCCATGCCCCACATTTACGCCAGCCAGATTGAGTACATGAGCAAAAATATGAAATACCGTGACAGCGTCGTGCTTTCCCAGCATCCCCACAACGACAGGGGCTGCGGCGTGGCCGATGCGGAGATGGGTATGCTGGCCGGCGCTGACCGTATCGAGGGTACCTTGTTTGGCAACGGCGAGCGCACCGGTAATGTGGACGTGGTCACACTGGCCATGAACATGTATATGCAGGGCCAGGATCCCGAACTGGATTTCTCAGATATGCCGGCCATCGTGGAGGAGTATGAGCAGTATACCGGCATGAAGGTAGATGAGCGTTCCCCCTACAGCGGCGCCCTGGTATTTGCCGCGTTCTCCGGTTCCCATCAGGATGCCATCGCCAAGGGTATGAAGTGGATGGAGGAGAAGCATCCGGATCTCTGGACCGTGCCCTATCTGCCTATCGATCCCCAGGATATCGGCAGGAGCTACGACGCGGACGTGATACGTATCAACAGCCAGTCCGGCAAGGGCGGCGTGGGCTACCTCCTGGAACAGAGCTACGGCTACGTCCTGCCGCCGAAGATGCGGGAACACCTCAGCTACCTCTGCAAGAGCGTCTCCGACCACGAGCACCGGGAGCTCAAGCCCGCCGACGTACTGGAAATTTTCCAGGAGCACTATTTCAACCACACCGACCCCATCTCCCTCTGCGACATGCGGTTTTTGCAGCAGCAGGGGGGCGTGAAGGGGGAGATCGTCTTCTCCCGGGACGGGGAGCGCACCAGCGTCCAGACCCAGGGCAACGGCTCCCTGGACGCGGTGAGCAACGCCCTGAAGACCTTCACCGGCGCCGACTACCACCTGCGGGTGTACACCGAGCACAGCATGCAGGCTCAGAGCTCCGGCAGCACCGCCGCGGCCTACATCGGCCTGGAGGATGCGGAAGGCCAAATGTTCTGGGGCGCGGGCACCGACACCGACATCATCCGCGCCAGCGCCAACGCGCTGCTGAGCGCGTTCGATAATATGATG
>DPJQ01000282.1 GCA_003542935.1 Lachnospiraceae bacterium
ATATAATATTTTTAAAATCAAGATTTTCATCGAAACATACATTTTACCTTCTGTGAATTTCTAATATTTCACAATAGATTAAAATATTTCTATAAAAAATTAACATGCAGGGGCCGCTCACCCAATCTGACCCGATCCCGTAAAAGATGTATATGCCGGGGCCCTCTTTCCCGCCAGAGGCGAGAAAAGAGCCCCAAATCAGCAGTTTTCGGACAACATGGAAAAAGCCTGCCGATCACATGGATCAGCAGGCTCTCACTAACAGCCTTACCATTCCTGGGGCAGATGCCGAAATACGGGAAAGCCCTCAGAGTCAAAGGTGACAGGCATGATATAAACATGGCGGTTGGGGTCGTATAGTGGATTCCCCGCCATCCTGTCATACTGGCGGGCATGGTAGACACACAGATCCGTCACGCCATCCTCTGCCTTGACAAAAGAATTGTGTCCGGGACCATGGACCTCCTTCTCCGGGTCGCTGCGGAACACAGGCTGGCGGAGCTTGGTCCAGTTGCCGGGGTCCAGCAGATCCTCCCCCTCTCTGATCCACAGCATCCCCATGCAGTAGAGCTCCCCCGTGGTGTTGGCGGAAAAGGTCAGGAAAATCTTCCCATCGTGGCGAAGGACCGCCGGCGCCTCATTGACCCAAAAGTCGCCGCGCTCCCACCCGTAATCCGGTGTAGTCAGCAGCACCTGAACTGTCCCCAGCTTGTTGGGCGAGGACATTTTGGCGATATACAGATTGGATATTTGTTTGCCCACCCCAACCTTTTCTGCCCAGACCATATACCACCCTCCCCGATGAGGAAAAACTGTGGCATCCAGAGAGAAGGCGCGGAAAGAGAAGGGGTCATCATCCGCAGGCTGCATAGGCCCCAATTCCTCCCAGGGATCGGATATGGGGTCCTCACCGGCGCAGCGCAGCACATAAGGGCGGATCTCCCACACGTCATCCACATCGCCGCCAGCATAGTAGATATACCAGTGCCCATCAATCCGGTGCAGCTCCGGGGCCCAAATATGGATGCTCTGTGGTCCCGACATATGCTTGACCCAGATGGTCTTCTCCTCCGCCTCACGCAGACCGGACAGCGTATCCGCGCGGCGCAGCATAATCCGGTCATATTCAGGCACGGAAGCGGTAAAATAATAGGTTCCGTCTTCGCACCGAAGGATATATGGGTCTGCCCTCTGACGAATAAACGGCTGATTGTAAATTGTTTCATGAACAGGTGTCTCGTCCATAGCTCACGCCTCCCACTGCGGCCACACATCAGATAGCCGTAATGAGCACATTATATCCCCCCTCTTAAAAGAATGCAAGCCCAATTTTAGATTTTGGTCAATTATTATACTTTTATGCTGCATTCTTGTGAATTATTCACTGTCGACAAGGCTCCTCTCCCCCGTTATAATAGAAAGTGTCTCTGATCATATCCTTTTCGACGTATCAAAGCGGGCTAGAGCGATGGACACCAGCACCAAGCCGCCTTTGTCCGGCCCGCGGCGGCACCCGTCCATCAACCGCCGAACCGGCAGGCAAGGCCCTCCGTTCCACAGATCCGTTATCTGCAAGTATGAGGTTTCCTAAGCACAGTTTGTAAATTTGCCATGTGCCCAGCAAGGAATACTTGATGTATTGCAAGGAAAACCGGTGAAGCATGACGGAAAAGAGCCGCCGTTTGGGCGTGTTGGCAATTTTCAAACAGCCCCGATAAGTAAAATGGCCGCGGATGCTCCGGCGCCGCGGCGCAGAAGGAGGAAAAACTGTGTTTTCTATGGATGGCCCCCTGTGGCGGGCACTCAATTTTATTGCCGATGTGGTGATCCTGCACTTCCTCTGGCTGTTCTGCAGCCTCCCTCTTGTCTCCATCGGCGCCTCCACCACCGCTCTTTATTACGCCATGATGAAACGAATCCGCACCAATGAGGGCCATGTCACCAGCAACTTTTGGCAGTCATTCAAAGCAAACTTCCGGCAGGCGACCATCTTTTGGCTCATTGTTGCGGCAGTCGCGGCGGTTTTATGGGTAGACTTCAATTTCTGTTTTACCTGGGGCGGGACCATGGGGCATATCATGCTGGCCGGCTGTTCCCTGCTGTTGGTCCCCTGCTGGATGGTACTGCTGTACCTGTTTCCGGTGCTGTCAAAATTTGAGGGGTCTATCTATACTATTTTCAAAAATTCCTTCCTGATGAGCATACGCCACCTGCCTCTGACGCTGCTGCTGACCGTGATTTGGGCCACTGTCTGGCTGATGCTGGCCATTTTCCCGCCCTTTACCGGACTGATGCTGGTCTGCGGCGCGGGACTGCTGGCTTGGGTGACATCGTACATTTACATCCAGATCTTTCGCACCTACCTTCCCGACGAGGCTGAGGAAGATCGAAAGCGGACGGACAATCAATATTTGCACAAGGATTAACTGGGGCCTGGCTCGTTGGACCAACCGGACTGCCTCCTCTGCCCGCGGTCAAAACAGGGAGAAAAAGCGCCGGAAGAAGGGCAAACGTCTTCGAAATGCTCTGATTTTTTCTTTCTTCCTGCCTTTTTCGGGGAGAAAAACACAAAAAACGTACTCTCTCCAAAAAAACTGGATTATGCTGTCGCATCATCAACTTGACGGAAATGATAAAGGCCGGCAAATTTTTTATTGACGGTCCTGTCAAATTTTGCTATACTATTTTATATAATCATATAATATGCGATATATACCCTGGTGAAGGGAGAGGACGGCGTTTATGCTGCGTATCGAAAAACTGAGCGATGGATTGAGCCTGTTTAAAGCGCTTGGCTCTGACGTTCGGCTGGAAATCGTGCGGCTGCTGATCAAGCAGCCCATGAACATGAACGAACTGGCCGGAAAACTCCACATCACCAACGGCGCCCTCACCACACACATTAAAAAGCTGGAGGAATGCGGCGTTGTCGCTATTTCCAATGATTCTGCCGGCCACGGAAACCAGAAGATTTGCCATGTGGTCGCGGACAGAATCCTGATCGACATAAAAGATCCTCATCTCCCCACGGAAAACACCTGCTCGGTCGACCTCAAGGTGGGACGGTACAGCAAATGCCAGGTCTATCCCACCTGCGGCCTTTCCACGGCGGAACAGATCATCGGCGTAGTGGATGACTACCGTTACTTCTCCCATCCGGACCACTTCGACGCGGATATCCTCTGGTTCACCCAGGGTTATGTGGAGTATCAGGTGCCCAGCTTCGCCCCCATGTACTCCCACATCACACAGATCACCGTCTCCGCCGAGCTCTCCTCCGAGGCCCCAGGCGTCAACAACCAGTGGCCCAGCGACATCAGTTTTTTCATAAATGATGTTTTTGTAGGTACCTGGACTTCTCCAGGTGACTTTGGTGATGTCCGGGGCATTTTCACGCCCGATTGGTGGTTCCCCAACTGGAACCAGTACGGCCTGCTGAAAATGCTGACGGTAAACGACCGGGGGTCCTTTATTGACGGACTGAAGATCTCCGATGTAAGTATCCGGGAACTGGATCTGGATCAGAAGCCCCTGTTCAACCTCCGTTTCTCCGTGGACTACAAGGCCGCCCATGTGGGTGGGCTGACTATTTTCGGCAAGACCTTCGGCAACCACGCCCAGGACATTCAGGTCACGCTGGGGTATGTAGCCGGTGATGCCGATGACCTGGACAATGCCCTGCCGGCATCATCCACCTGAACACCACCAATCTCGGCAAATGGCAAAAGCACCGCACGGCTGTGCGGTGCTTTTGCTGTGCTTGCCGGAAAACAAGCTTGTTTTTGTCTCAACCCTTGTTGGTATCAGCCCTTCACGCCGCCGGAGGCCAGACCGCTGACCAGGTTCTTCTCGATGCACATGAAGAGGATGACCACCGGGATAATAGCGAAGATGGAGGCGGCAAAGAGG
>DPJQ01000017.1:0-2851 GCA_003542935.1 Lachnospiraceae bacterium
GTTTATGTTGAGTGCTGATATCGTGACAGTTCAGCCTCCGGCTGAACTGTCACGATACTGTCATAAAAATATTTTCAGGCTTCCACGATCAGATAATTTCCATCTCCCACCGTGAACACCTCCGAGGCCTCCAGCAGATCATCGTCGCTAAGCTCCGCCACGTCCATACCGGCGTCCTCCAGATATTCCCGAACCTCCGCTATGGAATGAAGCACCACAGCCATACAGTCCTCCAAAAATTCCTCCGCCTCTTCATAGGAGGAAGCCACCGGCTCGTCGTAAAGCTGCCTCTGATTTTTCAAAAAAGCTTCAATGCACTCTTCACTGTAGTCTCCCATAACCATACCTCCGCTATTCATATTTTTCTTAACATTTCGGGCAGGCTGAACTGTAATACTTTTACCATTCCCCATCCAGGATTTTCTGCAGTCCGTGTTCCACCGTGTCCGTGTGGCAGGAGCACATCTGATAAATCTCCGGCACCGCCGAGTCCACTGCTACGGGCATACCCACATAGGCCAGCATCTCCCGGTCATTGTAGTTGTCCCCGAAGGCCACGCATTCATCCGGCGCAATGCCGAGATGCCAAAGAAGCCGCTCCATGCCGTAACCTTTGTCTATACCCTTAGGCATCATATCAACCCAACAGTTTCCGGACACCACCACATTTGCCAGCCCCTGGAATTTTTCTCTCCAGAAATCCGTATGATGTCCAACACCGTCTTTCTCATAGACGGAGATCTTAAAATACGGCTCATCCGTAGCGTAAATATTTTCCACCAGGGTCACATGGTTTTTCACCACATCCCGCATGTGATAGTAAAAGCTCATCTCCTTGGGCTGCACATAGCTGGTATATATACCGGACAGCAGGATCTCCGCGCCGTCGGTTTCCTCTATGCCCCGCATAATGGCCTGCCCCGTCTCCCGATCCATCCGGCAGCGATGAATCAATTTACCTTGGTAGAAAGACAGACAGCCGTTTTCACAGATATAGGAAATTTCATCGGCCACCGGCGCGAAAAGGCTGCGCAGATTGCCGTACTGTCTGCCGCTGGCGGCCAGAAACAGGATGCCTTTCTCCTCTCGCAAACGGTGGATCAGCCCGCAGGTGTCCGGCTTCAGGGACTGGGCGCCGTTCAATAAAAGCGTTCCGTCCAGATCACTGGCCACGAGTTTGATCATATGTATTCCTCCCTGTGCAAAACACATCATATACAGGGCATTCTTTACAGCGTATCCGGGATCCCACACGGCACACGTCCCATATGGGACGCACCTTTAGGGTATATGTATTCCCCTGTTACGGCATCTATGCCCCTCTTATCTCTTTTCCGGAAAAATCTGCATGTTATGTCGTACAGAAACCCTTTCGCCAATGCTATTTCCACGTGCCCCGAC
The DNA here is from genome assembly GCA_003542935.1 of Lachnospiraceae bacterium. Lineage (GTDB taxonomy): Bacteria > Bacillota > Clostridia > Lachnospirales > Lachnospiraceae > UBA11957. The sequence goes on from DPJQ01000017.1 coordinate 1,402, forward strand.
AGGCCGGGGCGAACCGGACGTGCCTTTACGTCCAGACCCGGGCCAGCAGCTCCACAGCTCTCTCTATCTCCCCGCAGTCCATTCCGGCATAACCGAGAAGAAGAGCCGGTTCACACTCTGTCCGACTGTCCGGCCGGATAAATTCCGAAAGGCCGTAGACTTTTATACCCGCCTCGGCCGCGCGGCGCACGGCCTCCTTTTCTTCCATGCCCTTTTCAAGGCGAAGCATCAGATGCACTCCCGCATGCTCTCCGAATATACGGCAGGGGATATGATTCTGCCGAAGGCTGTTCACCAGGACGTCATGCTTACTTTTATATATTCCCCGCATCCTGTTCAGATGACGTTCAAAATACCCCTCCCGCAGAAAGCGCTCCATAACCCGTTGATCCACACGGGACACCGTGGTGGCAAAACAGGCGCCGCGTTTGGCGTAGGCATCCAGCAACCGGTGAGGCAGCGCCATGTAGCTGATGCGGATGGAAGGGGCGATGGATTTTGAAAAAGTCCCCAGATAGATCACGCGGCCGCCCCCGTCGCTGCCCTGCAAGGCGGGTATTGGCTTTCCTTTATAGCGAAATTCGCTGTCGTAATCATCTTCTATAATATACCGATCCTCCCCCCGGGCTGCCCAGCCAAGGAGCTGCATCCGGCGGCTCACCGGCATGATCACTCCGGTGGGAAACTGATGGGAAGGCATCACATAGGCCACATCCGCCCGGACATTTTCCAACTCCTCCACAGACATCCCCGCCCGATCCATGCCCACCGTGCGCACATCATAGCCCAGACTCTTAAAACAGCGCCACGCACTGGGATAGGTAGGATTTTCCATGGCCACGGCCCCGGGGCCCAATATCACGGAGAGCAGCATCAGCAGGTAATCGTTCCCTGCTCCGACAATGATCTGCTCCGGCGAGCAGTCTACGCCCCGGGCATGACGCAGATAATCCGCCAGCGCTTCACGAAATCCCCACTCTCCCGCCGGTTCCCCCTGGCGGAACATGCGCTGCTCCGTATCCAGCAGCGCCTCCTTCATCAGACGATGCCAGGTATTGAAGGGAAATCCCTCCTCCGCAATGCCGCTCAGCGCGAAATCATAGCGGTAATTTTCTTTTTCCTGCTTCTGTATCCGGGGTCTGGCCTTATCCATGGGAAGATCATAGAGAGACTCGATCTCACAGACAAAATACCCCTTGCAGGGAACGGACTGAATATACCCCTCGGACAAAAGCTGGCTGTAAGCCAGGTCCACCGTACTGCGGCTGACCTGCAGATAGATAGCCAGCGCCCGGGAAGAAGGAAGCTTCTCCCCGGCCCGCATATGCCCTTCTTTGATTTCCCGGCAGATATAGCGGTAAATCTGTTCGTACAGGGGCATCTTTTTGTGGGCATACAACGGTATGGTCAGTTCATTCATGCAAAAATCTCCTTGACAAATATGCTTCAG
>DPJQ01000017.1:3111-3269 GCA_003542935.1 Lachnospiraceae bacterium
AAATATGCTTCAGAAAGACCCGGAAATATCGTCATTTATTTCGGCAGCTTAAACGAACTTTTCAGGGAAACGATCCGGTTAAACACCGGTGCGCCGGGACGGGAATCCTTGGAGTCCACACAAAAATATCCGTTCCGCACAAACTGGAAGCTCTCGTA
>DPJQ01000017.1:3635-6193 GCA_003542935.1 Lachnospiraceae bacterium
CTCATTGTAGACGCCCTTCTCCTCGTCGATCAGATTTTCATAGAGGCGTACCTCAGCTTCCACAGACTTTTCAGCGCTGACCCAGTGAATGGTTCCCTTCACCTTTCTGCCCGTAAATCCTGTACCGCACTTTGTCTCGGGGTCATAGGTGCAGTGCACCACGGTCACATTGCCGTCCGCATCCTTCTCGAAATCCACGCAGCGAACAAAATAGGCGTTCATCAGACGCACTTCATTACCCGGGTACAGCCGTTTATATTTCTTCGGCGGGATCTCCATGAAATCCTCCCGCTCGATGTACAGCTCCCGGCCGAAGGGCACCTGCCGTTTGCCCAGAGCCTCATTTTCCAGATTGTTATCCGCCTCCAGATACTCGATCTGCCCCTCGGGATAATTGTCGATGACCAGACGGATCGGATCCAGTACCGCCATCATGCGGGGACGTTTCAGCTTCAGATCCTCGCGGATGCAGTACTCCAACATGGCATAATCCACGGAGCTGTTGGCCTTGGCCACACCGCACAGATCCACAAACATGCGGATGGACTCCGGTGTGAAACCCCTGCGGCGCAGAGCCGCGATGGATACCAGACGGGGATCGTCCCATCCGTCCACGGTGCCGTCCTCCACCAGCTTTTTGATGTACCGTTTGCCTGTCACCACATTGGTCAGATACAACTTCGCAAATTCAATCTGTTTCGGCGGATGGGGATACTCCAGCTCCCGAACCACCCAGTCATAGAGGGGTCTGTGGTCCTCAAACTCCAGGGTACAGATGGAATGGGTCACACCCTCGATGGCATCCTCTATGGGATGGGCAAAATCATACATCGGATAGATACACCAGGTATCCCCCGTCCTGTGATGGGACATACGGGCCACACGGTAGATCACCGGGTCGCGCATATTGATGTTGGGCGAAGCCATATCGATCCTGGCCCTTAAGACCTTCTCCCCATCGGCGTATTTCCCCTCCCGCATCTCCTCAAAGAGGTGCAGGTTCTCCTCCACGCTGCGGTTCCTGTAGGGGCTGTCCTTACCGGGCTCTGTGAGAGTTCCGCGGTAAGCGCGGATCTCCTCGGCAGACAGGTCACAGACATAGGCTTTACCCTTTTGGATCAGCTTCACAGCGGCCTCATACATCTGATGAAAATAGTCGGAAGCAAAGTACAGCCTGTCCTCCCAATCCGCTCCCAGCCAGGAGACGTCCTCCTTGATGGACTCCACGAATTCATCCTTCTCCTTGGTGGGATTCGTATCGTCAAAACGCATGTTAAACCGGCCGTGATATTTCCGGGCCAACCCGTAATTCAGCAGTATGGACTTGGCATGTCCGATATGCAGATACCCGTTGGGCTCCGGCGGAAACCGGGTACACACCGTCTCGCAGGCGCCCTCCGCCAGATCCTGGTCAATGATCTGTTCTATAAAATTTTTGGAAACTACTTCGTTCTCCATATCTCTCCTCCTCAAAACACTAAAACTAAAATATAAGCGACTGTTCAATATCTTCACAGCTACAAATATGAAACATAATAGCACAAATATCTGCAAAATCAAAGGATATTTTCTATCGCACCCACCAGTATCCCCGCACCCACGCCCAACAGATACAAAATGACCGTAATACGCAGGTTTTCGGCGGGATGGCGGCCGTTTTCCCTGTAGAGTACCAGAAGTCCTACGCCGGCGCCCACCAGAAGGCCGGCCATCATGGCGCCAAAGCTCATCCCCCCTTCCAGATACAGGGTAGTCAGCACCACCGAAGCCGCACAGTTGGGAATCAGGCCGATCAGCCCGGCCAGAAGTTCCCCGGCCACCGGGCGGTTTAAGATCAGTTGTGCCAGCTGCCCCTCGCCGTAGAGAGCGATCACACCGTTTAAAACCAGAGTGACTATAAAAATAAACAGAGCGATGGACACCGTATGGCGCAGAGCGGAACGCGCCAGACGGGGATCACACTCACAATGGCAGTTATCCTGATGGCAGACCGCATGAATATTGATTTTTACCGGTTCCCGGTGGATCAGGCTGTCCACAAGAAAACCTCCGGCTATGCCAATCACAATTTTCAGCAAAAGAGTTTTTACAATCAAGGACACAGGTGCCGCCGAGGACAAAAAGATCGGCAGCATTTCGTCGGAGGTGGACAGATAGACCGCCACCAGAGTGCCCACCGTAATCACACGGCCTGCGTACAGATTGGAAGCGGCCGCCGAGAAACCGCACTGGGGCGCCGCACCCAGAAGGCCTCCAAAGAGGGGGCCCCATTTTCCGGAACGGCGAATCACATTTTTGCTCTTCTCACCCATTTTGTGTTCCATGTACTCCATAGCCAGATAAGTCAGAAACAAAAAAGGCAGCAGCTTCACGCAATCCAGCACCGCATCCAAAAGAATATCCAGCAAACGATGTCCCTCCTTTTCTTACTTAACAAAAAACCGTCCAAATTCATGGACGGTTTTCTTCTGCTCAATCTCAGTTTTCCGACAGACTCAGAAAATCTTCAAGAGCTGCTAACCAGAATTGAACTGGTGACCTCATCCTTACCAAGGATG
>DPJQ01000017.1:6490-7068 GCA_003542935.1 Lachnospiraceae bacterium
CTACCGACTGTGCTATAGCAGCTTAATACAAAATTGTTGCTGCCGGTAAGAATCCCCCTTACCAAAGCGACACTCTATCAGCCGAATCAGGGAAACATGTATACGAAATCCTCCTGATCAAGTGCCGTAGTGCTTTTCACTACGTTTAGAAATTCTATCAAAGCTGCCAGGTTTTGTCAAGAAATTTTTTTTATTTTCTTTCATTTTCTTTTTCCGACAGCCCATGGCGCACTTTCATGCGGATCCGCTGCAGGGCATTGTCTATGGATTTGGCCGGACGGCCCAGCTCATCGGCAATCTCAAGATACCCCTTTCCCTGCCAGTAAAGATCCAGAACCCGGTTCTCAAAACCGCTGAGCTGTGAGGCGATCTGCTCTTTCATCGTATGGACATTCTCCCGTCCGATCACAATATTTTCCGGGTTTTCATCCACACTCTGCAGGCTTTCATGCACACTGTCATCATTCAGAGAGACATACTCGTTAAGGGGGATATTTTTCTGACGGTTCGACCGCTCAATGGCCTGATAAAGCTGCCGGTCGATACAGAGACCCGCAAAGGTGGCAAAGGAGGTGTCC
>DPJQ01000017.1:7335-7467 GCA_003542935.1 Lachnospiraceae bacterium
GGTGGCAAAGGAGGTGTCCCGGTCCGGCCGGTAATCCCGTACGGCTTTAAAAAGGCCCAGCATCCCCTCCTGTACCAGATCATCCCGGTCTCCGCCCACCAGAAACAAAACCCGGGTCTTTTTGAGTACCAG
>DPJQ01000109.1 GCA_003542935.1 Lachnospiraceae bacterium
TAGTGATACCCGTACCGGTTCGATCCCGGTCTGCGGCACTTTGCAGAGGAGTCTTTCTTAAAATAAATTTTTAAGAAGGGCTTTTTTTGTAATGGAGGAGGACGACTATGGCACAGCACATTTTAATTGTGGATGATGAGGAGGAGATCGCAGATCTTCTGGAAGTATATCTCTCCAATGAAGGCTATCAGATATATAAATTTTATTGTGCGCAGGATGCTCTGACATGCCTGCGGGAGCATCGGATCGACCTGGCGCTGCTGGATGTGATGCTGCCGGATATGGACGGATTCACTCTGTGCCGAAAGATCCGGGAAAAATGGTTTTTTCCGGTAATCATGCTGACGGCCCGGGTGGAGGACAGCGACAAGATCAAGGGAATCACTCTGGGGGCGGATGATTACATGACCAAGCCCTTCAATCCACTGGAAGTGACGGCCCGGGTGCGGGCTCAGCTCCGGCGGGTTGAGAAGTACAATCCCTGTATGGAGCGGGTGGAAGAAGAGTGTTATGATATCCGCGGTCTGGAGGTGAACGGAGACACCCATGTCTGCCGCCTATACGGCCGGGAAGTCCGTCTGACACCCCTGGAGTTTTCCATTCTTCTGTATCTGTGTCAGAGGAAAGGACATGTGGTAACTTCGGAGGAGCTCTTTGAAAAGGTATGGGGGGAGAAGTATCTGGACTGTAACAATACCGTGATGGCCCACATTGCGAAGCTTCGGGAAAAGCTGCAGGAAAATGCCAGGAAACCGAAGTTTATCAAGACCGTTTGGGGCGTGGGGTATAAAATCGATGAGTAACGGAAGCAGAAAGAGGCGTTTGCAGCGGCAGCTGTCCGGTCGGTTGATGCGGGAATTTTTTATTAAACTTCTGGCCAGTATCGTGGTCATGGGGCTGCTCTTCGGTGCGGCTTACTGGGTGTGCAGCCGGATGATCTGGTATGAAACCATGCCCTTGTATCCTCTGGTGCACGGCGTCCATATTTACATGGGACAGGTATTTCTGGGGCTGCTGCTCTTTGTGGTGCTGGTGATGTGCTGGTGGAATTTCCGGCGGTTTGCCACGCTGCTGGACCGGGTGGTGGAGGCTGTGGGAGAAGTCTACGGGGGGCGGGACGAGGCCATCCGTCTGCCCGACGAACTGGGCGAGGTGGAGAACCAGCTGAATCAGATGATGCTCAAAGCCCGGGTGGACAGGGAACGGGCCCGGGAGGCAGAACAGAGGAAAAACGATTTGATCGTTTATATGGCCCACGATCTGAAGACGCCGCTGACCTCGGTGATCGGCTATCTGACGCTGCTCTGTGATGAGAAGGAGCTGTCCGGGGAGCTCAAGGACAAATATCTGGACGTGGCGCTGCGCAAGTCGGAGCGTCTGGAGGAATTGATCAACGAATTTTTTGAGATCACCCGTTTCAATCTTTCTCATATGGAGCTGGAGATATCCAATGTCAATATGACCGTCATGCTGGAACAGCTCCTGTATGAATTCCGTCCGATGTTTACGGAGAAAGGCCTGTCCTATCAGCTGGAACTGGAACCGGACCTGGAAATCAGCTGCGACGTGGACAAGATGGAGAGGGTGTTTGACAACCTGCTGAAAAATGCGGTGAACTATAGCTATGAGAATACGCAGATCACAGTACGGGCCCTGCATTGGGGTGAGAGGGGCATGGAGCTGACGCTCATGAATCATGGCAGAACTATACCGCCGGAAAAGCTGGAGCGGATCTTTGAGCAGTTTTTCCGCATGGAATCGGCCCGGACGTCAAGAACCGGCGGCGCGGGGCTGGGACTGGCCATCGCCAGGGAGATCGTGCAGCTCCACGGCGGCACGCTGACCTGTGCCAGTGAGAATGAGACAATCATCTTTACGCTGCGGCTTGAGGGCAAGTGAGGGCCGGGAGAGGAATTTTTAAGAAAAACGTAAGAATTTAATCAGGAAACACGGATAAAATACATCTGCAAACGGGGTACACTATACCCGTAAGCAGATGTTTTTTATTTAACTGTTCAGCACAGACCGAAGTGCCTTCCAGGGGAGCGCCTCCGGCTTGCTGCTGAAGCCGTGAAAACAGGATTGTTGAAATCACAGGGGAGGATAAAAATGGTAGATGCTATGGCGTACGGCAGGAGGGTTAAAATGCGTAAAAGGAGAAAAGCAGCCCTGATGCGGCGGATATGCATTGCTCTTGCGGCGATGACGGTTCTTGCGGGGGCTCTGGCGGTAAAAAGCAGGCTGGCCGAAAAAACGGCGGAAGTCTGGCATAATATTTCCGGGGAAAATGCGGAGCAGTATCCCGAGGGGCTTAAACGGCTGCTGGAGAGCAACCCGGAGGCCCGCTCATTTGTGATGGACTATCCGTCGAAGAAGGACAGCCACCCGGTGATCGATCTGTCCGGAGAGGTCACGAAGGGGACGATCCCCCTTTTCCTGCAATGGGATGAGCGATGGGGCTATGAGACCTACGGCGACGGTCTGCTGGCCCTCACGGGCTGCGGGCCTACCTGCCTGTCCATGGTGCGCTGCGGGCTGAGCGGGGATACAGACTGGGATCCCTGGCGGGTAGCCCAGATGGCACAGCGGCAGGGGTATTACGAGCCCGGGGCCGGTTCCTCCTGGAAGCTGATGTCCGAGGGGGCCGAGAGCATAGGGCTGCTGGCTGCGGAGGTGGTCTTTGATGAGGAACACATCCGGGCGGCCCTGGCGGAAGGGAGTCCGATCATCTGCAGCATGGGGCCGGGGGATTTTACGACGACCGGCCATTTCATCGTACTGACGGGGACGGACGACGACGGAAAAATAAAGGTCTGCGATCCCAACAGCAAGAAACGCAGTGAGAAGACGTGGGAGCTTTCGGATCTCATGGCGCAGATGAAGAATCTGTGGGTTTACAGCTATGGGGAGTAATGGAGTATAGATAATAGTGAACCGCCCGGGGAAGATCCCGGGCGGTTTTGTATAAAAGCGGGTCTGCGGCATCAGGGGGCGATGTAATAGCCCATCATACCGGACAGCCGCCGGGCGACGGGCAGCAGAATATCCGCGAGAGACCGGATCTCGTCTTCGCCGGAAAATGCGTTTCCGCTCAGACTGATGGCTCCGACGGGTTTTCCTGTCTGCCCCATGACAATGGAGCCGATGCAGCAGATACCGTATTCGTTTTCCTCCTGGTCCAGGGCATAACCGCGCTGGCGTGTCCGGCTTATGTCGGATAGAAGCTCCTGAATATCGGTGATCGTGTTCTTCGTCAGCGGTTTGGGATCCAGGTTGTCCCATCGGGCAATAATTTCCGTGTTTGAACAGGCGGACAGCAGCGCCTTTCCCGCGCTGGTGCAGTAGAGCGGCGAACGGCCGCCGAGGTTGGTGTAGACCGAGAAAGGATTGTTCTTTTGACCGATGCTCTGGAGGCAGAGGAGCGTATTGTTGTCCTCCACGGAAAACTGGGCGATGCGCCCGGTCTGTGAGCTCAGATCTGCCAGTGTGGACGTAATGAGAGACATCTTGTCCAGATTTTTCACGGCGCGCAGGCCGATCTCGTAAGATTTCAGAGTGAGTGAATATTCCCCGGTCTGTTCGTCCTTGGCGGCAAAGCCCTGCCCGACCAGCGTGTAGGCCAGACGGAGAAGGGAGGCCTTGTTGACCCCCAGAGCTTTATGCATATCATTGAGACCCAGGGAGCCGCGGGTCGAGAGCAGCTCCAGAACCTGGAGCGCCCGTTCTACGGATTGAATAGGTTCTAATTTATTTTCCACTTCTTTTTCAGCCATGTGATTCTCCATTTCGATAAAGATTCCACAAAATATTCTATCTTAATTATCAAACCATTTCAAGAAAATAGAAATAAAAACTGAAAAGAATGTTTGCACAGGAGAAAGGGATGAAAGATGCCACAAAAAAGTGGTGAAAAGATTGTTACAAATTACCATCAAATTAGTATTGCTAAGTGTGGATAGTAAGTATATAATCAAAAAATGAAATATAAATAAAAAAAATGAAACGAAAGGGAAAACTATAGAAATGGATAAAACAAAAAAAGCAAAAACTGACACAAGTCTGTGCAAAGGCTGCAGATTATGTGTCGGCGTTTGTCCCCGGAATGCCATTGAACCATTAACTGAACTGAACAAAAAAGGATATGAGATCATCCGGGTAAATGAGGAACTGTGCGTAGGATGCGGGATGTGTTATACCATGTGCCCGGACTATGTATTTACGATCGTGGAGGAGGACTGAATATGAGTGAGAATTTTGAACTGATGAAAGGGAACGAGGCGATTGCCGAGGCGGCGCTTAGGGCAGGCTGCCGGTTTTACGCGGGCTATCCGATTACGCCCCAGAGCGAGATCCTTGAGTATATGTCCGTACATATGGCAAAGCGGGGCGGAACGTTTATCCAGGGTGAAAATGAGATTTCGTCATGCAGAATGCCGAACAGCTGGCCGGCATGGTGCTGACCCAACTGATCAATCCGGGGAATGCCACCGGTTACGGCGTGGCGGCCTGCCCGGCCAATATGCGCGGCGCCCGTTACTGCTGCGGTTCCCCGGGGCGGGTGATGCTGCAGATCGGTTCCATTGAGATGGGCAAGAGATTCTACCATATGCCGACCCGCACGGAACCCTATACGACGGAAAGCTCTTCGGTGGATGTGCAGTGCGGTATCGAATCCTATGAGGGAACCATGTGCTGTATCTTAAGCGGCGCGGACTACCAGCTGGGAGAGATCGGGACGTTGGATTCCCTGATGACGACATCCTATGAGAAAACCATTCTCGACGAAGAGATCACCAGCCGGCTCTTGTACGTCAAGGCGGGGACGGAGGTTTCCGAGGCGACCAGCTCCGTTTCCAACATCATGGAAGCAAAAGATATGGGCGGCAATTTCCTGATGGACGAGGATACCGTGGATTACATGTACGATGCCTGGTATCCGAAATATACGGACTGGAACCGTGAAAAGATCGATGATTCCGAAAAACGGGATTATATTTTGAAAAAGGCCAATGCGGAGTGGAAACGCCGCCTTGAAGAAGCTCCGGAAAGCATGATCGACCAGGGGGTGGAAGAAGCCCTGGATGATTATATCAAGGCCCACACAAAATAGTAGAGGAAGAAAGAGGACGGATATATGGGTAAATATGCATTCCAGGGAGGGCTGCTGATTGACGGCACGGGGGCCGCGGCTGTGGAGGACAGCCTGGTTCTTGTGGAGGACGGAAAAATCGTCTATGCCGGAGCAAAAAAAAGCGGTTCCCGAAGGATATGAGGTGAAGGATATTGCCGGGAAAACGATTATGCCGGGGCTGATTGACGCCCATCTGCATTTTTCCGGGAATCTGACGGATAATGACACGGACTGGCCCACGGAGCCGAACCTGCAGAAAGCGGTGGTGGCGGTACAGCAGGCCCATGAGTGCCTGGAGGCGGGGCTTACGACGGTGGGGGAAATCTCCCTGTTTGGGATCCATATCCGCAACATGATCGAACAGAAAGTGATGAAGGGACCCCGTGTGGTGGCCTCTGGCCGGGGTTTTTGCGCCACCTGTTCCCATGGGGATTCCCACAAGGTCTCCATGGAACAGAACAGGGAGGGCCATCCCTGGGGAGAATGTGTGGACAGTCCCTGGGATCTGCGGAAAGCGGTGCGGCGCAGGCTCAGGGAAAACCCGGATGCCATCAAGATCTGGGCCACAGGAGGCGGGATCTGGCGGTGGGAGACGGCCATGGACCAGCACTATACGATGGAAGAAGTGCAGGCAGTGGTGGACGAGTGTAAAATGCGCCACATCCCGGTATGGTCCCACTGCTTCGGCAGCGCGTACAATTCTGTGAAAGCGGGCGTGGATCTGATCGTCCACGGGCAGTCCCTTGATGACCAGACGCTGGATATGATGGCGGAGAAGGGCATTGCCCTGTGCCCCACCATCAATTTCATGCCGGAGTGGTTAAAGACGTTTCCGCCGAAATATGATCCTGCCCTGCATGACAAATATCCGGGCGAGACGGTGGCGGAGAAAGATCTGAACCGGATCTATGACAATCTGAAAAAAGCCCATGAAAAAGGGATCCTCCTGACGATCGGATCGGATTCTTTTAATTCCCAGATGACGCCCTACGGAGAGACGGCGGTGGGCGAACTCCATGCCTTTGTGGAGAACGCCGGCATCAGCGAGATGGATACGATTGTGGCGGCTACGCTGAACGGCGCGAAGGTGTTAAAGGTGGACGGCGTTACGGGTTCCCTGGAGGAAGGAAAGAGCGCGGACCTGCTGGTGGTCAACGGGAATCCCCTGAAGAATATCCGGGATCTGACGGTGGAAAATATGGCTGTAATCATCAAGGAAGGCGACTTTATCAAAGGCGCGTAAGGAAAAGAAATAAATGATAAAAATTTTATGAAAGCGAGGTGAATGAAGATGAAACTGGAGGAACTGGTGAGCAGCGAGGCTTCACCGGCGCTGGGGCCGTACTGCCATGGGAGGAAATGCGGCGGCATGATCATCACATCGGGGCAGATTCCGGTTACGAAGGACGGCGAATCCGTGTCGGAGATCAAAGCGGCGACGAAGCTGGTGCTTGGAAATCTGCTCAGTATTGTGGAGGCCGGGGGCGGCTGTAAGGAATCGGTGGCCAGGGTGGATGTATATCTGAAATCGCTGGATGATTTTGACGCTATGAACGAGGCGTATGCGGAATTTTTCGGAAGCCACAAACCTGCGCGGGTTTGCGTACAGGCCGGTGATCTGGCTGAAAATGCGCCGTTAGAGGCGGCGATGATTGCTTTTGCGGAGTGACGGGGTGAACATGTTTATCCCCATCGGGTTCATCGTGATCTGGTTCGGCACCTTCGGCTCATCCGCCATTTACCAGCAGATGAACGGGGCGGGGATCTGGGAAGCCATCCAGGAATTTGGGTTTCCGGTGGCGCTGTTTGCGTATCTGAGGAACCTGCCGCTGGCGCCGGTCATGATCCTTCTGGGCTTCTGTGCGATCTTTATGTCCTTCATCACCCAGAATGAATCCATGGTCTACACGATGGCCGGCATGACCGCCAGCGACCGGGGGGAGAATGAGATCGGCGAGCAGAAATCCCCCGTGGTTCTCAAAGTGTTTTGGGGAGCGGCAATCGCCCTCATGGGGTATATCCTGCTTCTCTCCGGCGGACTCACGTCTGTGCAGCACTCGGTGCTGGTACTGGGAATCCCGGTTCTGGTCATCCTGCTGATCAATGCGGCGAGCTTTGTGAAAGTTGTCATGCAGCGGGAAACTTACGACCTGACCCTGACGCAGGAGCAGAAAGAGCTGCTGCAGAGAGAAAAAGAAATGAAGTTTTAGGTAAAGACTGTGTTCTGCCGCGCCTCCCCCATGGAAGTTTCGTGGGGGAGGCTTGTTGTATAACGGAAAGAAGGATATTTTTTATGGGGATTGCCTGATAAGAAGAAGTGTGCTACAATATGAACACGGGAAACCATAGAGCCAAAGGCGGCTGCCCTCCGTTCGGAGGGGCTGACCCTCCAGATGAAAGAAAGGAGGGTGATGCAATGATTACATACGAAGATTTATTTTTGTTCTGTACATTCATTGTTGCCCTTATCAGTCTGTTCTTTCAGATTTATAAGGGGAAAAAATAGCCGCCAACTACCCCACATAGTTGACGGCTGATGCGATAAAGCATCAAATACTAACTTTTGGAGGAGTAGCCGCTTCTATGGTTTCCCCCTCTGTATTTTTAGTATAGCACATTTAGCGGCAGGACGCAAGCGCCAAGCATATGTTCATCAAAAAGAAAAATGTGCCAGCTGGTCACGGAGTGAACAGTAACTGGCGTTATGCTGCTCCTTTAAAATACGGATAGAGGAATGGTGGGAAGTACATGAATTTAAACTATCTGAAAGAATTGATCGTGCTGGGAGAATGTGAAAACTTCACAGTGGCAGCGGCCAGGCTCGGCATAGGTCAGTCAACGCTCAGTAAGCATATAGCGTCCATGGAGGAAGAATTGCAGACAAAGCTGGTGACCAGGGAGAAAAAAGACATCTTTTTGACGCCGGCAGGAGAGATCCTTTTAAAGTCTGCCGACGCCATCCTGAAAATTTATGATAAAACAGTGTCGGATCTTGCCTTTCTGGAAAACGAATCGACAGGGGCGCTGCATGTGGACGTGTTTTTGTGGGGGATGAAGCAGTTTGTCTATCCGGTGACAAATCTGATGAGAGAAAAGTTCCCCCAGATTGAGGTGATTTTAAATTCCCCTCATCCTGTTCAGCCCATGGAGTATCTGCGGGAGGGCAAGACGGATATTGCGCAGGTATTCCGTTATCCGCATCCGGATAATGAACAGTTGGATTTCTATGATCTGGGCACGACAAAGTTCTGTATAGGGATGCCCGCATTTCACAGGCTGGCGGATAAAGAGCAGATATTTTTGCGCGATCTGGAAAATGAGACGTTTGTGCTGGCGAAGACATATGAAGAATTTAACGCTTATTTCAAAAATTATTTGAAAGGACGCGGATTTCGCATGAAAAAAGAGATTATGGTGGATACGGTGGACACATTGTTTATTATGGCGGAGAGCTATAATGTAGTAGCGCCCATGCAGAGCATTTCGCTGGATCCCAATTACAGAAATAATATATTCCGGTATATTGAGGACTCGGATTCATCCGTCATGATGGCCTATGCCTGGCGAAAAGACAACCCCAATCCCTGTATTCCGGCTTTTTTGGCGGCCGTAAAGCAGATTTTTCCATCCACACAGGTATTTTCATAGGAGGATTTTGTGAATATAGAATTTTTGCGCGAATTTCAGGTGCTGGCAACCTATCTGAATTTCACTTATGCCTCCAACATTCTGTATGTAAGCCAGCCCACGCTGAGCAAACATATTGTACAGCTGGAGGAAGAGCTTGAGCAGACCCTGTTCATCAGGACAAAAAAGGGGGTCTCCCTGACGTATGGCGGGCAGATCTTTTTGGAGGCGGCCATTGATATATTGAAAATATATGACCACACGGTGGCAGATATTATGGCTTTGTCCCGCAGGAATATAGGGCAGCTGGATATAGCGTTTAATCTGTATGCGATGGACAGCATGTTCCTTCCGATGACACAGACTATGGGGGAGGATTATCCGGATATCCAGCTTAATCTGTCCTGTCCGATTCCTATAGAACCGGTGGATCTGCTGATGAAGGATGAGGTGGATATAGCGGAAACGTATCAGATACCTTTTCCCGGCAGCGAACAGCTGGTGTTTCAGAACATTGGGTTGATTCCGTTCAGCCTGGCGGTGGCCGCCGGGCATCCGCTGGCAAAAAGGGAAAGCGTCAGCCTGACGGAATTATATAAGGAAACTTTTGTTTTTACAAAAGCCTATCCGATATTCAACAGATATATTAAAAGCTATATGCTGGCCCATAATATTCGTATGCCCAATGAGCTGACAGTATCAAATCCGGAACTGATGCTGTTTACCGTACAGAATGCCGGGGCGGTGGCGCTGATCTCTGACGCGGAACTGGAATATAACCGCCAGGACGTGGCTTTTGTTCCTGTTTCGGATAAAGATTTTTATATCATGGTTTCCTACGCATGGAAAAAAACCAACCGCAATCCATGTATCCCCGCTTTTTCTGAGGTGGTGAAAAAAGTATTCAGCAAAAACCTGAAAACCGCCCTGGCAAAGATAGGTATATAGGTGTCTTTCTTATTCCTCATTTCAAAAAACGATTCCATATTTCAATTTCCGCTATAAAGTGAGATGTTTTACAATGAAGATATCAAAAATATTTTCTGTATGGAGAAAGGGGGAATAATTATGAATCAGAAACATGTTAACTGGTTGACCTTTTTGCCGCCGGCGATTGCACTGGGCTGTATTATCGCGGTGGGGGCGCTGGTGCCAAAGGCCCTTGATAATTCCATGGCGGCCCTTCTTGACTGGGTAAACCATAATTGCGACTGGTTTTATTGCCTGGGTATGTTTTTGCTGATGGTTTTCTGCCTGTGGGCGGCTTTCGGCAAATGCGGGAAGATCCGGCTGGGCGGAAAGGACGCGAAACCGGAGATGAGTTTCTGGAAATGGTTTTGCGTGGTTCTGACATCGGGCATGGCAGTGGGTATTACATACTGGTGCGTGGCGGAGCCGCTCTCTTATTTTCAGACGCCGCCGGGATATGCGGGATATGAAGGGGGAACGATTGAGGCGGCCGAAGGGGCGCTGCGATACGTTTTGCTGCACTGGACATTGATTCCTTTTGCCTGTTTTACGGCCGGGGCCGTGGTTATTGCCTTTCTGTACTGGAATTGCAAAAAGCCGTTCAGTATCTCCACAGGCTTTTATCCGCTTATCGGTGAAAAGGCTTTGGGGGGCAGCCGCTATCTGGTCAACGCGCTCTGTATTTTCTGCCTGTGCTGTGGCCTCGGAACGACGCTGGGTCTGGCCGTGGATCAGATGTCCGTGGGACTCCAGTATACGATGGGTCTGAATATCAGTAAGGATGTCCTTGCGTTCATCGTATGTGTGGGATTTGCTGCCATCGGGATTCTGGTTGCCTGTTCGGGGTTGCACAAGGGCGTGACTTATGTGAGCACCGCCAACATGTATCTGTTTTTGTTTTTCCTGGGATTTACGCTGCTGTTTGGCGGGAACCTCCATACCATTCTGGGCAGTATTATCACCAGCACGGGTAAATATCTGGGATTTCTGATCCCGGAAGCTCTGAATACAGAACCCTATACCCAGAGCGGATGGGTTGCCAATCAGACGGTATTTTACTGGGGCTGGTGGGTGGCTTTTGGCCCGATGGTCGGACTGTTCCAGGTGAAGCTGGCCAAAGGAAGGACAGTCCGGGAATATATTCTGGTGAATATGATCGTTCCGGGTATTTTCCTGACAATCTGGATGTGCACATTTGGTTCTACCGCCATTTCCTATACTCTGGCGGGAAACACCAGTATCACAGACGCCATTGCATCATGGGGTTCTTCTGTCGCCTTCTTCGCGTTTTTAAAGAATCTGCCGCTTTCCGTTATCCTGATCCCGGTCGCGCTGATCACGATGATTTTTTCTATCGTAACACAGACAGAGGCGGAGATTCTGACAGTAGCCGATATGTGTGTGGCGACGGATGAGGAACTGGCAAAATCCGACAATATGGCTCCGGCATGGATCAAGGTAATCTGGGGGCTGATTATGAGTTTTATGGCATACATTCTTTTGTATTCCGGCGGTTTGGCGGCAGTCCAGAATATCAGTATTATCATCGGCGTGCTCATGCTGCTGATTTTGCTGGTTACCTGTGCGGGCGGCATAAAAGCGTTCCGGAATTATAAGGAATACGATGTTACGCTAGAAGAAGACGAGGATTATTAAAACGGCATTTGGCCGTCGGGCAACAAAATATTTGATAGAAAGAAGGAAAAAAACATGTTAAGAAAAGCACCCGATCCCAATAGACCATTAAGGCTTGTTATGCATACCTATTCACTACATTTTTGGGGATTTGGCTCCAGCTGGGGCATTAAAGATTTTATTTTCCCGAAGATGTTCACCCTGGTTGAGCTTATGGATAAAGCTGCCGAGTGGGAACTGGACGGTCTGCATGTGACCAGGGCCGATCTGGAAAGTATTGACCCGGAAAATCTTGCGTATCTGAAAGGCGAAGCTGATAAAAGAGGCTTGTCTCTGGAATTTAATGCTTCCTTTGACGACGTGGATCCCCGGTGCAATGTAACCATTCAGGAAGCGATTGATATAGCCCGCGCACTGGAAAGCCCGATTGTGAAATGGGGACTGGACATCAAGCGTCCGCGAAAACTGTATGGTTCCCGGTTCTGTCCGGAAGTCATGACGCAGCTGATCCACCGCTATGAGCAGTTTAAAGAATGTCTTCCGCAGCTGGAAAAGTATGGTATCAAATTTGCTCTGGAAAATCATACGGACACCTTTTCGGAGGAAGTGATCTGGCTGATTGAAAAACTGGATTCCGATTATATAGGGGCCTGTGTGGACACCATGAACCCGCTGTACGTCATGGAAGAACCGGAACCGTGTATTAAAAGAATGCTGCCGTATGCGATCCATACTCATTTCAGCGACGATCTGATCACCTGTGACCTGATGGGTGTTCATTCCGTGGGAGGCGCGATCGGCCAGGGTTCCATGGATTGTGAACGGATGATCCGGCAGTACCGTGAATTATCCAATATAGACACGATCACATTCGAGAACGAATGCTGCATGGTTTCGCCGGATGAGCCCCTGGAGGAAGCGCGGGAAAGAGAGATGAAAGCCGCGGTTGACAGCATCCGGTATCTGCGCGAGGTATGCAAAGTAGGTCTGAGAAACAGGTAAACAGGAGAAAAAAATGTTGAAATTAACGGAATATGAGCGGGAAATGCTCGAAGGAAAATATGGCAGATTTAAGCAGGTTGCTTTACAAAATGTCGTTAAATACGCGAAAGTCGTTGATGCAGAGGAACTGGTGGAAGTCACAAAATCCACGCTGTATTTTGGCGCCCATTCGTATCTTGAGACCTGCAAATCGGATGATTATGACAAGATATTTGCTAAAATGTATCTCTGCACGGATGAGGATGTCAAGATCGGGAAATTTGCGGATAACTGTTATTGCCAGACCTGCGTGGCCCCCTGTGATCAGTATGATTACGAGTTCAATCATCTGCCGAAGGAACTTTTTGAAAGAAACAAACGGTATCTGAAAAGGACGCTGGAAGCCGGATGTGCTCTGGCCGGCTCCTGCACGCCGTATCTGAACGGATGGGTTCCCCTGTATGGGGAGTATGTCGTCACTTCTGAGTCCAGCAACGTGACTATGAGTAATTCGGCTTTCGGCGCCAGATGTAATGCGGATGGCGAGGAGGCCATTACCTGGATCTCTATTTGCGGCAGAGCTCCGAAGTGGGGGTACTATCTGCCGGAGAACCGCTATGCGGATGCCGTGTTCCATGTTGACTGTAAGTCGGAGACCCGTTTTGACTGGGATATCATAGGATATACCGTAGGCCGTCTGCTCCCCAACCATGGCGTGCCGGTACTGGACGGTAATTTTCACCGTCCGACCCTGACCATGCTGAAGCAGTGTTTTACCGCCATGGCAACTACCTCGGCCTGTGAAATGTGCCACATCGTGGGCGTGACTCCGGAGGCCAGAACCATTGAGGAAGCCAGAGGAAATAAAGAGCTTCGCGCCGAATATACCATCACACAGGCAGATTATGAGGAGTCGTACCGTCAGATCTGCTCGGCGGGCAGCGGCCCCGTTGACTATGTGGTACTGGGGTGTCCCCATTACTCCCTTGAGGATGTCCAACAGGCGGCGCTCTATATCAAGGGAAAGAAAGTTGCGCCGGGCGTTGAGTTTTCCATCTGGACCGACATGTCTACCCGGGAGATGGCGAAGGAGAGCGGTTATCTGGATATGATTGAGGAAGCCGGCGGACGGCTGATGTCGTCTTCCTGTCCCCTGGTTATGGATCCCATAGCGTTCGCCCATGTGAATGCGTTGGTGACGGATGCCGGCAAGCAGGCGCATTATATGCATTCCTCCATGGATCCGGCGAGGCATGTGCCAATTTACTATGGCAGTCTTGAGAAATGTATTGACACCGCATGCAGCGGTTACTGGGAGGAGGAAAATTGATGGCTGAAATCATAAAAGGCAGGGGCGCTTATGAAGGCGTCATGGAAGGCGAAGCGCTGGTTCTCCCGGAGAGTGTACAGGGCTGGGCAGGTCTTGACGAGAAAACCGGGAAGATCATCGAAGAGGCAAACAGTAAATGCGGTGCGTATGTCGGCGGGAAGATTATCATTCTGCCGGGCGCAAAGGGCTCCAACGGCTGGGCCAGCCACTGGAATTCTGCCGCGGAGGCCGGGCATAAGCCCCTCGCCTGGGTGATTGAGCGGCTGGATTCCCGATGCGCCGCATACATTGTCGAGCTTGGCATTCCGACGGTGGTGGAGACGGAAACTGAGGCCTGTAAAGTGATCCGGGACGGAGACCTGGTTCGCGTGGATGGGGATAAAGGGCTCGTTACGATTTTGAAGCGGGCCGGGGAATGAAAATCCTGGCACAGTTAAACTCCTTACCTGCAATCTGTACGGTCAGCCCCGCCGGCATATCATAAACGCTGAACTGAAAACGTATCTGAGACGCCAGGATATCGATGGTTTTTCACATTCAGTTTCTAGGTAGTATTTGCTCATTAACTACAA
>DPJQ01000057.1:0-591 GCA_003542935.1 Lachnospiraceae bacterium
TGCCATTTCTGATGTGGTAAAGCAAGAGGTTCAATCTGTAAAAACAGAATTGCGATCGGAGTTGGGAGGAGAAATCAATGCTCTGAAGGGCGAACTCACCGAAGTGAAGGCCGATGTGAATGAAATGAAAACCGATCTCGCAGGGGTGAAGGAAGACCTCGCCGAAGTGAAGGCCGAAGTTGCCGAAGTGAAAACCGATCTCGCTGGAGTGAAGGAAGACCTCACCGAAGTGAAGGCCGAAGTTGCTGAAATGAAGATCGGTCTCGCTGAAGTGAAGGCCGATGTCAGGACCATCAATTTAAAACTTGAAAATGAGGTTGATTTCAAATTGCGGCTGCTGCTTGAAAACTATATGCCGGCTGCCAAAAGGTATGAGACGGAATCGGGGCAGGTAGAAACCCTGCAGTCGGATATGGGTACGGTAAAGAAAGCAGTTGAGGCCCATAGCGGAATTCTCAATCAGCACAGTGAAATGATCAGGGAACACAGTGAGCAGCTGAGTAAATTGGTGAGATTAGCGTGACCCCCTGCAAAATTTTATGTTTGCGGGGGTGGTATCTTTCGTTTCAAAAGTTTCTTCCGTGAAAAATT
>DPJQ01000057.1:813-12161 GCA_003542935.1 Lachnospiraceae bacterium
TTTCTTAAATAATAATCCCCAAAGTTTATAACCGGAGTCCGGATTCGATGATAAGGCCGGCAAAGCAGCCCGGGAAGAGCAGGCCGTGGAAGGTGAGGTACAATTCCGCGTTGAATCCTGAGGCCATTTCGCTTATAATGGTTAAAGTGAAAAATATCTTTATGATCATAGAAAGAGCGAATTACGGCACAACTGAAAAGATCCGCCGTTGCGGATCAAGGAAATGAGTGAGAGCAGACAGGAGGTAACGCTATGAAATGCACCTGCGCTTATTCCTGGGGAGCCCAGGCGATCACGCCCTGGTACGAGAAGATCTCTCAGGCCCGGATGGAACAGATTAAAATGAAGTTTGCATTAAAGAAACCGATGAACGAGGAAGGGTTTGCACTTCCGGAGCGCACAGCGGAGAATACCCCCACGGGTGCTCCTTCGGAAAAGCCTCCGGCGGTGATCAGCCTGGGTTCTGTGGCGGAGTATTATACGGGCTATGCCAGGATTGACAATGCGATCGTTGATGCCCTCAAGGGCAGGGGCCAGGAACTTAAAGACAGTGTATACGATATCATCCGGAATGATCTCGTCCCGAACCATGTCCACGGCCTCGAGGAAGAAGACCGGCTGGCGCTGATCAGCCTTGGCGTGGAGAAAGCGCAGTATCTCGCCGATCAGTTCATGGACGGCGGGACAAGGGCATCTTTCATGACGGCCATACGTTCCATCGCGAAAATCGGTGCGGCAGGGACGCGTGTCGGAAACTGTGAAATGAAATATAATGTAAAGAATGTCATCGGTTTTGACGGAACCGGCCATGTGATGGAGAATCAATCCGATGAGTTCCTCTTTGCCATGGAGCGGCTGTCGCCCGGGGATTATGAGACATATAAGAAAATGTATGAGGCCGGAGGCGACAGTGCCAGAGAGGCGTCCTTTTTTGCCCTGCGCTGGGCGATGGCCAATATCGACGCGGTGGCCGGGTACAAAACAACCTATAACAGGTACAAGGACGAACAGTATGCACAGCTCGATAAAGTGGAGCTGGATCAGACCTTTGCCGGGGCAGATACCTCCGGCAAGGTAAATTTCCTTGAATCTATCCGGGAGAAACTGCAGGAAAACCAGAGGCTGCAGATAAATTTTTTCCTTGAGCAGATTGCGAAAATGACGGAGGGTTCCGGCGGCTATCTGACGGCCCGGCAGAAGATCGTGCGGGCGCGGGCATAAGCATAAAAACAGAATACAGGCGGTGAAAAGGGCGGCTACATTGTCTTTCGGGATATGGAGTGCGACCAGATTTTTGAGATGGTGCAGTTTACTTTTGATTTTTACCAGGAATGGCAGGAAATGTTGATAGAGGCTGCAGATCAGATGGATTACCGGAAAATGATCGACCAGAGCTGGACGGTGTTTCACAATCCCATCATGCTGCTGGACGCTTCCATCAACGTGCTGGCCATGAGCGGGCAGTACGGGGAGGACGATGTCAACTACGACTGGCAGTATCTTTGCCGGCTGGGCCACAGCTCCGTGTCCGTGATGCAGTTTCTGATGGAGGAGGGCAAGCGGCATGGATACTACATGAACGGTTCTGCCCGGAGCTATAATTTCAGCAATCCGGAAATCAATGGCCGCCAGCTCTCCGTCACGATCTATTATCACGGAAAGGCCTGCGGAAGGATGAATGTTGTGGAGAAGGACAGGGAACTGAATCCCGGTGATGTCTTTGCGGCCAATTATCTGGTGAAGTATCTGTCTATCGTGTTGGGCAGGCTGAATGAGCAGAGCATCTCCGAACGGATACTGCTTCCCGGATTTACCAAGATGATGCTGAATCATACGGTGACAACTTCGGAGATCCGGGCATGGAAAGAGTATGTACGGTGGACAGAGGGCGATTGCATCCGGGTCTCCGTATTGAAATTTGCCGATCAGGATCCCGATATTCACGATATTGTCTCTATCTGCAATCTCTTGCAGTGTAATATCAGGCACTGTATAGCCGTTCAGGTGGAAAATACGATCGCCTTTTCTTTTAAAGAGTTTCCGGAGGAAGTGGGCGGCATATTCGGCGTAGTCCGGGATCTTATGGGGAGATTTGGTCTGAAAGCAGGAGTCAGCCTGCCCGGAGGGGGCAGTTCCTTTCTCTGGGGATATTGATCGCTTTTATCAGCTATAAATTCTGTACCGGGCAGCTGCGGATGCTGCTGGCGTTTGCTGCGGCGGCTCTGGCCTTCACGGGCACGGGCCAGATTACGAAATATATCAACGACAATACCGTGGCCCATGCGCAGGGGCGCCGGGAGACAGAGAAAGGGGAATGACCCGGAGAGGGGGGATTATATGACAGACTACGAAAAGGAGAATCTGGAAGTCCCGCTTATGGCAGTGGTCAGGTACGGAAAATATTAGAGACGGTGCGTGTAAAAAAGGAGCTGCCGGTTAACACCGATTTTCGACCCCTGTGGCATCGAATAAAAACGTCCCCGGAGAAAGCAAGGATTTTGGCTTCCTGCTTTTCTCCGGGGATGTTTTGCTTTCTCTACTTCCGTTTCGTTCTCCCGTGTTTTTGGGTGCACTTTTCAGAGTATGCTGCGAGCTCTATTTGTCATTAACAATCTGGTAAACCCCGATCCTGGAGGAATCCATCTCCGGCATCCCTACAAAGACGGCGCCATAGCCATAACCTTGATCCTTCAGGTCAATCCTTACGATCCGCAGAAAGGCGTGGATGACTTCCTCGGTCCAGATGGTCAGGTATGTCTCATATACCTCGCCGATCTGCAAAGCTTCCTCACATTCAAAACCGATACCTGATTTCGACAGGTCGGTGATATCGATGGTTACTTCCTTACTGCTATCGCCATCCAGCCTCTTTATGACGAGCCTGGAGGGCAGCTCGGTTCTCTTATCCAGTCTTCTTTCTTCCTGCATAGCCTATACCTCTCTTTTTGCTTGGATCATAAATTTTACGGGACATCATATCCGCAATACCTATAAGAGCATTATAATCCGTCTCGTTATAGAAGTCAAATTGAATGAAAGAAAAGAGGGGAGGCGCCTGACTCTTGGGGGGATGACAAATTTCTTTTAATAAAGTATACTATTAATCACTGGTCGGATATTTCCCATGGACAAAGATCCATGGCGGAAGGGAATACATATATGGGAAAAAAGGCGATGGGGATCCTGCTGGCTGTGATGTCCGTCCTTCTGGTGGTTTTGTTTGTGGCGTTGCGGAGATTCAGCGAGGGCGTCTATACGGGGTATCAGGAGACGTATGAAACCTATGACCAGCATTACGTGCTGATCACGGACGGCGAGGACAGCGATTTCTGGAATAAAGTATATGAGAGCGCTCTGGGCGAAGCCAGACAGGAAGGTGTTTACGTAGAGCGGTTCGGCGAAGGGCTGGCGGTGGATTACAGCCGCAACGAGTTGTTGAAAATGGCGATACAGGCATCCGTGGACGGGATCATTGTGCCGGGGGATGAGGACGAGGATACCATAGCGCTGATCAATGAGGCCGTGGAAAAAGGGATTCCGGTGGTAACGGTGCTGCAGGACAGCACCGGCAGCCTGCGGAACTGTTTTGTGGGCAATAACAACTATAATCTTGGGCAGGAGTATGGCCGGCAGATCCTGGAGCTTCTGCCGGAGGACGGGAAGAAGAGCAGGGTGATGGTGCTGGCGAATGAGAGCAGGGCGGACACGAGCCAGAATCTGACGATGCTGGGGATCCGGGAAACGCTGGAGCAGGAGCTGGGAAAGGATATCCCGGCCGTGGAGTCTCGGCCGGTGGACAATACGGGAAATTTCAGTGCGGAGGAATCCATCCGGGATATTTTTCTGGATCCCGGGGAAATGCCGGATATCCTGGTCTGCCTCAACGAGGTCTACACCCGCTGCGCTTATCAGGCCGCCGTTGATTATAATCAGGTGGGAACGGTGCAGATCCTGGGCTATTACGATTCGGAAACAATTTTGAACGCGGTGGCGAAAAATATTATTTATTCTACGATCACGCTGGACGCGGAGCAGATGGGGCGTCTCTGCGTCCAGGCCCTGGAGGAATACCGGCAGACCGGCTATACCAACAGCTATATGGCCGTGGATACCCGTCTGATCACCATGGAGGAGGCTGCAAAGCTGTTGGAGAGCCGCCAAAGGGCCGAAACATCCGCCGGATGAAAGGGGGCAGGCCCGGTCAGGGAAGGGGGAACGTATGCGCATAAAAAGCCTGGTTGCGAAAAAGTGGAAATATATGACATTACAGCAGAAGCTGTCCCTTTTCTTTATGATTACAGCGATGGTCATTCTGGCGGTCAACCTGTATATGTATGCCGTGCTGAATGCCATGGCCGAGCGGGTGGAGGAGGTGTATGTCAGTAATGTCAGCCTCAATGATCTGGCCCAGGCCCTGGATTATGTCCAGGACAGTATGGAGAGCTATCTGAATACCAAAAGTTCGGAGGCCATGGAAGCCTATTACCGCAGTGACCAACAGTACAGGCAGCTCCAGGAGCGGCTCAATGGCCAGGCAACGGCCAATGAGATCCTGCTGACGGAAAAAAATATTCGTAATCTCTCGGAAACGTATCTGGAACTGGCCGCCTCGGTCATCCAGGCGAAACGGGGACGCAATGTGGAACGGTACGGCGCCCTCTACGAGGAGGCACGGCTGCTGTATGAGGAGATCCACACCTTTATCTACAGCCTGAATAATGAGCAGTTCAAGGATAATTCCCAAAATTACCAGGTGTTGATGGTCTCTCTGCGGAATATGGAAGTGACCAGCGTAGTCATCCTGCTTTTGGTACAGCTGGTGAATGTGAGTCTGATCGTCGTGAGTACACGGGCTATCACCAAGCCCCTCCAGCGTCTGGCCGTCGTGGCCGACGAGGTGGCCGGGGGGAATTTTGAGGTGGAGCAGATTCCGGTACAGAGTATGGACGAAGTAGGGATCGTGACGGGAACGTTCAACCAGATGGTGGGGAATATCCGCGAGTATATCCGCCAGCTGCAGCAGACCATGGAGCGGGAGAACCGGCTCAAGGAGCGGGAGCTGATGATGCAGAGCCACTTAAAAGATGCCCAGCTCAAATATCTGCAGGCCCAGATCAACCCCCATTTCCTGTTCAATACGCTGAATGCGGGCGCTCAGCTCGCCATGATGGAGGAGGCGGAGCGGACAGGGGAATTTCTGGAAAATGTGGCGGCTTTTTTCCGCTATAACGTGCGAAAGAATGATCAGGATGCCACCCTGGAGGAGGAGATCCGCCTGGTGGATAACTACATCTATATTCTGAATGTCCGTTTTTCCGGGGAGATCCTGTTTTCCCGGGAGATCGATGAGGAGGTGCTTACGGTGCGGGTACCCAGCATGATCCTGCAGCCTCTGGTGGAGAACGCGGTGAATTACGGGATCCGCAATATCGATCGGGAGGGCAGGATCGAGCTGTCCGTGTACCGGCAGAGAGGTGAAATCTGTATCAGCGTATGGGATAACGGAGCGGGTATGGAGCCGGAGCGGATCCGTCAGGTACTGGCCGGAGAGGTGCGGGAAACGGATCCCGGCTCCAGCTCCAACGGCGTGGGTATGCATAATGTGATGGAGCGGCTGCGGCTGTATTTCCATGACCGGGCGAAACTGGAGATCTTCAGCGAAGGGAAAGACCGTGGGACGGAGATATTGATCACGATTCTCGAAGAGGAGGAAAAGGAATGTACCGAATAATATTGGCGGACGATGAGGGGATCGTGCTGGACTCCCTGAAAATGATCATAAACCGAAATTTTCCGGATCAGTGCCGGATAGAGACGGCCAAGACAGGGCGGGCGGTGATAGAGCTGGCCGAGAGTTTCCGGCCGGATCTTATATTTATGGATATTCAGATGCCGGGTATCAACGGTATCGAGGCTATGCGGGAGATCAAGAAGAGCAATCCGGCCG
Organism: Lachnospiraceae bacterium; assembly: GCA_003542935.1. Classification (GTDB taxonomy): domain Bacteria; phylum Bacillota; class Clostridia; order Lachnospirales; family Lachnospiraceae; genus UBA11957. The sequence goes on from DPJQ01000057.1 coordinate 6,761, forward strand.
TGATGTTTATCGTGCTGTCCGCCTACGATAAATTTGACTACGCCAGGGAGGCCATCAATCTGGGGGTGCTGGAGTATATGAATAAGCCCTTCAGCGCCAAAACGATCACGGAGGTACTGGCCCGGGCGATGAAGGCCATTGATTCCAAACGCAAGAAGCGCAGCGATGACCTGAAGATCAAGGAGAAGATGGAGACGGTGGTCCCCATCATCGAGAACGGCTTTGTATACTCCATTATGTTTCAGGAGGGTTTTGATGAGGATGTGGAGAATTATAAACAGCTTCTGGGACTGGATGCGGATTACGGCTGTATGCTGGCGCTGACCATGGGGGATGAGCAGCAGGAAAACCGGATGGTGAATGCGGTGGGAGCAGGTGTGCGCACACAGATGAGCTATGTACGGGTACGGGAGCTCCTAAAGGAGACCTGGGACTGCGTGGTAGGCTCCGTGATCGCCAACCGGATCCCGGTATTCCTCCCCATGGAAAAGAAAAAGATGGCTTACGAGGAGCGCATCGGCATGATCGATGTGTGCCGGGAGCTGGCCCGGAGGCTGAAACGGCTGACGGATATTTCCTTCCGCATCGGTATCGGGTCGGTGCGGAAGCTGAGCGAGAGCATGGAATCTTATGAGGAGGCGTTAAAGGCCCTGGCCAATTCCACCGGGAGCGTGGCTCATGTAGACGACCTGCCGCTCCAGTGCCGGTACGATGAGGAGTATCCCATTGATCTGGAAAACGAGCTGTTTGACAGCCTGCGGGGCGGCAGCCAGGACGTATGTGAGCGGACGGCTGCCCGCTACTTTGACTGGATGCTGGAGAATTACGACGAGCAGAATATCAGCGTTCGGTTAAAGGTGCTGGAGTTTGTACTGTGGGCGGAGCATGAGGTGTATGTGAGCGGCGGCCTGACCTATCATTTCGAGGACAGGGCCGACTACCTGCCCCGGGTCTACAATGTCCAGAAAAACAGCGAGCTGCGGGAATGGTTTGTGTCAAAATTCGGTGCGGCCTGCAATGCCATGAGTACCAAAAAGGAGGCCCATGAGAACCGGCTGGTGGCTCGGGCCCAGGGCTATATCCGGGAGCATTATAATCGGGATCTGTCCCTGGACGAGGTGTCCCGTCAGCTGGACTTGAGCCCTTACTATTTCAGCAAGCTATTCAAAGAGGAGACCGGCAGCAATTTTGTGGAATATGTGACGAACTTAAGAATTTCCCGGGCCAAGGAGCTTCTGGCGGGGGACGACTGCAGCATCAAAGAGATCTGTGCCGAGGTGGGGTACAGCGACCCCAACTATTTCAGCCGGATATTTAAGAGGAACGCGGGCGGCATGACCCCCACGGAGTACAGGGAGAGGGAACGCGGATGAAAGAGAAAAAGAAATGGCTTCTGCTCATAGGGCTGGTGGTGTGTATGCTGATTCTTTCCGGATGTGCGGCGCCGGGGAAAACGGAACCTCCCGAGCAGGAGGAACAGGAGGAGGCAAAGATCCGGATCGGGATCACCTTTGATTCTTTTCTGATCGAGCGGTGGCAGAGGGATCGGGACGTATTTGTTTCCGCGGCCCAGGAGCTGGGGGCGGAGGTAAATGTGCAGAACGCCAACGGCAGCATGGATGAGCAGATCAAGCAGATCGACTATTTTATCAGTAAAAAGATGGATGTCATCGTGATTATCTGTGTGGCGATGAATCCGGAGGAAATGGTGGGGGCAGTGGAAAAGGCCCATCGGGCGGGAATTCCGGTGATCGCCTATGACCGCCTGATCCCCGAGGCCGATGTGGATATGTATATTTCTTTTGATAATGAGGAGGTGGGGCGGCTGATGGCCCGCCATATGCAGAAGCATCTGGGATATGAGGGGACGCTTCTGCAGGTGTGCGGTCCCCTGGAGGACAACAATGTCTCCCTGGTCATGGGCGGTTTTGCGGAGATTTTAGGCAAAAATACGTTGCACATTGACCAGACAGAGTATGCGGAAGGCTGGTTGTCGGAGACAGGGTTTACCGCCACCAGTGCCTATCTGGCGGAGCATGATCCCCCTGACGGCATTATGTGTGGTAACGACAGTATCGCGGGCCAGGCGATCCGGGCCCTGTCCGAGCACCGGCTGGCAGGAAGTGTCTGTGTGGTGGGGCAGGATGCCGACCTGGATGCCTGTCAGCGGATCGTGGAGGGAACCCAGTGCATGACGGTTTACAAGCCGGTGGAGAAGCTGGCCAGAAGAGCGGCGGAGCTGGCCGTCGCGATGGCGGATAAGGAAAGCATCCTGATTTCCACGGAGGTGATGAACGACGGTATCTATGATGTGCCCTATGAAAATCTGGCCCCGGAGGCGGTGACAAAGGAAAATATGGACGAGGTGATCACCGGGAAGTACCATGAGGAGAGCGATATTTATCTGAATGTCCGGCGGTAGAACAGGATTTTTTTGCACAGGACATTTTTGCGGAACGCAAAAATGTCCTGTTTTTTTCTGTAAAGGTGGAATCCTACTGTGAAAAATGTGCAGAAAGAGGCAAGTTTGTCCTGCGAAAAAGGTGGTATAGTTTCAATATCAAAAAAGGAGGATTCCAAAAATGAAAAGAAAATTGATTGCAACTTTATTGAGCGCGACAATGGCAGCCTCTCTGCTGGCCGGATGCGGCGGCGGATCGGGCTCCAGCAGCGAGGCGGCAAGTGGAGCGCCTGCTTCCTCCGCGGCAGAGGCCAGCTCGCCCGCAGAGGCCAGCACACCTGCAGAGTCTTCCGGAGCAGAGGAGAGCGCAGCCTCCGATGCCGGTACGGCAGGCGGCGGCGGAAAGATCGGTATCTCCATGCCGACCCAGTCCCTGGAGCGCTGGAACCGTGACGGTTCTTATCTGGACGAGCAGTTCAAGGCCGCCGGTTATGAGACGGTTCTGACATACTCTGATAATGACAGCGGCAGACAGGTAAACGATATCCAGAACATGCTGGCTGACGGCGTAGATCTGCTGGTAGTGGCAGCTATCGACGGCGAGGCTCTGAACACGGCTATGGATGAAGCCGCGGAGGCAAACGTTCCGGTTATCGCTTATGACCGTCTGATCATGAACGATGCTGTTTCCTATTATGTATCCTTTGATAATTACACCGTAGGTAAGCTGCAGGGTGAATTTGTAGAGAGCCAGCTGGATCTGAAGAATGCCGGCGACAAGACCTACAATATTGAGTTCACCGCAGGCGACCCGGCGGATAACAATGCCGGTTATTTCTACAATGGCGCCGTTGACGTACTGCAGCCTTACATAGATGCGGGAACTCTCCATGTGGTATCCGGACAGACCGATTTTGATACGGTTGCCACGGCTCAGTGGAATACGGATACCGCCCTTGAGCGTGCCCAGAACGTGCTGTCTTCCTACTATGCGGACGGTACCCAGCTGGATGTATGGGTTTGCTCCAACGACTCCACAGCCCTCGGTGTTGCCCAGGCCGTGACTTCCGATTATGCCGGTGACAACGATGTGCTGATCACAGGCCAGGACGGTGACGAGGCCAACCTTAAAAATATTGTTGATGGCATCCAGACCATGACTGTGTACAAGAATGTGAGCAACGAGTCCATCGTTACGCTGGCTTTGGCCCAGGCCATGATGAACGGCGAGACGATCGACGAATCTCTGATCCCGTCCTTCGGTATCGAGTGCGCCTTTGATACAGAGTCCTATGAGACATCCGAAGGTAACAAGTGCCCGTCCTTCCTGCTGGTACCCAGCGTGATCACCAAGGACAATCTGCAGGATCTGGTTGACACCGGACTGTATACCATGGGGGATGACGGCTATCTGGCAGCAGCGCAGTAAGCCGCAGGCTGTAAAATAACTGTAATCGTAAAGGTATAACTGAAAGTCTGAAAAAGGGGCGGGGCACCTCTGGCCCGTCCCTTTCCTATTGTCCCGGAGCCGTATACGTCGGTATGCGGGAAAACCGCCAGTGGCAGGTTCCCCCGGTAAGTATGCATGGGGAAAGCTGCCAGTGGCAGGTTTTCCTGTCCGGGCAGAGACGACAGGAGAGAGGAAGGAGGAAGAGCTTTGGCAGATATTATTTTGGAGATGAAATCCATCACCAAAGAGTTTCCGGGTGTGAAAGCGTTGGACAATGTAAACCTGGTTGTGGAGCGGGGGGAGATCCATGCCCTCATAGGCGAAAACGGCGCAGGTAAATCCACGCTGATGAATGTGCTTTCCGGCACTTATCCGGCGGGCAGCTACGAGGGGGAGATCTATTATAACGGAGAGCTCTGCCAGTTCAAAACGCTGAAAGACAGCGAGGCAAAGGGCATCGTGATCATTCACCAGGAGCTGGCGCTGATCCCGCTTTTGACCATCGGTGAAAATATGTTCCTCGGCAACGAGAAGAAGGACCGATTCGGGAATATCGACTGGGATATGACCTACAACGAGGCGGAGAACCACATGAGACAGGTGGGCCTGAACGAATCCGCCCAGACGCTGATCAAAGATATCGGAACCGGCAAGCAGCAGCTGGTGGAGATCGCAAAAGCGTTCTCTAAAAATGTGAAACTGTTGATCCTTGATGAACCCACCTCATCCCTGAACGATGAGGACGCGAAAATGCTGCTGGATCTTTTGATGGAATTTAAAAAGAACGGCCTGACATCGATCATCATCACGCATAAACTGAACGAGATCATTTACTGCGCGGACAAAGCCACCATCATCCGCGACGGCTCCACTATCGAGACCCTGGTCAAGGGCGTGGATGAATTCAGCGAAGACCGTATCATCAAGGGCATGGTGGGACGTTCCATGGACGACCGTTATCCGGCCAGGGAACACCACGTCCGCGAGGAGATCGGGCTGGAGGTGAAAAACTGGACCGTTCATCATCCGCTGTACCATGAGAAGGTGGTGGATAAGGACATTTCCTTCCATGTACATAAGGGAGAGGTGGTCGGCTTCTCCGGTCTGCAGGGTGCGGGCCGCACGGAGCTTGCCATGTCGATTTTCGGCAAGAGCTATGGCTCCGGTATCAGCGGGGAGCTGTATCTGAACGGCCAGAAGGTAGATTTGAAATCGCCGGAGCAGGCGATCCGCCACAAACTGGCCTACGTGACGGAAGACAGAAAGACCAACGGGCTGATCCTTGGTGAATCCATCCGTTTCAACACCACTCTGGCCCGTCTCGACAAGATCTGCGCCAACGGCGTTATCGATACGACGGCGGAGAAAAATGTGGCGGAGGAGATGAAGGAAGCCATGGGCACCAAGACCCCTTCCGTGGAGCAGAAGGTGGGCAACCTGTCCGGCGGAAACCAGCAGAAGGCGCTGCTGGGCAAATGGATGTTTACGGAACCGGATGTGCTGATATTGGATGAGCCGACCCGCGGTATCGACGTGGGCGCCAAATACGA
>DPJQ01000057.1:12440-12880 GCA_003542935.1 Lachnospiraceae bacterium
TATCGACGTGGGCGCCAAATACGATATCTACTGTCTGATCAATCAGATGGTAGATGAGGGGAAATCCGTGATCATGATATCCTCTGAGATGCCGGAGCTCATCGGTATGTGCGACCGTATCTATATCATGAACGAAGGAGAGCTGCGCGGCGAGTTGGATGCGAGAGAAGCCACGCAGGAGAAGATCATGAGCCATATTATCAGTGCCGACAAGTAGGTGAAAGGAGCGTTACATCATGCCAGCGAACAATGAGAAAAAAAATCTGGGAGGAACCCAGTTCAACTTAGGGGCGTTTTTGACTAAAAACAGTATGACGATAGCCCTTATCGTCGTATTTATACTGTTTTATTTCCTGACGGGCGGCCGTCTTTTATATGCACAGAACATGTCCAACCTGCTTTTGCAGAACGGTTATGTGCTGGTTATGGCCTGCGGTATG
>DPJQ01000057.1:13210-14133 GCA_003542935.1 Lachnospiraceae bacterium
CTGACCGGCGGTAACATCGACCTGTCTGTGGGTTCCGTGATCTGTATGGTAGGCGGCGTGGCGGCCGTCATGATCACCAACAACGGGATGAATATTTTCCTGACGATCCTGGTCTGTCTGCTTCTTGGTCTGGCAGCCGGTATCTGGCAGGGATACTGGATCGGTTATGTCCGCATTCCGCCGTTTATCACCACCCTGGGCGGCATGTTTATCTTCCGCGGTATCGGACGTCTGGTGCTGGACAGCAAGACCGTATCCGTTCAGGATGCCACATTTTTGAATATTTTCACAGCTTACATAAAAATTCCGGGCCTGGACAGCGACGGGCGGCTCCTGTCCCCGCTGGTGGTGGGAGTTATTGCGGTAGCCATCATCCTCTACAGCACTTTCTCTTCCCGGGCCAACAAGGCGAAAAAGGGATACCGCCAGAACAGCGCTCTGTCAGATTACGGCCGTTCCGTGGTGATTTCCGCAGTGCTTATGGTGTACTGCTTCATGTTGAGCCAGTATAAAGGGATTTCTGTCATGCTGGTATGGGTGGTAGTGATCTGCCTGATCTACAACTTTATCACCTCCCGGACTGCCTTCGGTCGTTATTTCTACGCAGTGGGCGGCAATGAGAAGGCCACCCAGCTCTCCGGTATCAATACCAACAAGGTATATTTTATTGCCTATGCCAATATGGGCTTCCTGGCCGGCCTGTGCGGCCTGCTCTGCTTGGCCCGTGTGGGTTCGGTGAACGGTTCCACCGGTACTTCTTTCGAGATGGATGCCATCGGTTCCTGTTTCATCGGCGGTGCTTCCGCCTACGGCGGTGTGGGAAGCGTGACCGGTGTGGTAGTTGGTGCGACTTTGATGGGCGTCATCAACATGGGTATGAGTATCATGGGTATTGACGCCAACTACCAGAAGGTAGTCAAGGG
>DPJQ01000057.1:14270-15243 GCA_003542935.1 Lachnospiraceae bacterium
CGGCGGTGCTTCCGCCTACGGCGGCAGCGGTACGATCCCGGGCGTTATCATCGGCGCCCTTCTGCTGGGCGTGATCAACATGGGTATGTCTATCATGGGTATCGGTGATTCCTGGCAGTACATCGTCAAGGGCGGCGTGCTCCTGGTGGCCGTTATCTTCGATGTGGTCTCCAGCAGGAAGAGCGGGAAATAATTGTTTTTCCTTGAAATCTGCATGTAGTGAAAAAGTATAAAAAAGGCCATGGTCTGAAAGGACCGTGGCCTTTTTTGAAAAATTAAATATTAAATGAGCAAACCGCAGGCAAAGTTGTTACAATATACAGATGAAGAGCAAAAAATAAAGTAAAAGCTCTTACTCGTGTACACGAAAAGGAAGAACTGGAGACTATGACGATTCAGGAACTTGAGCGGCTGATCGCACTTTACGGGAAAGATATTTTTTCTTTCTGCGTCCATCTGACGGGTAGCAGGCAGGAGGCGGAGGAGCTGTATCAGGATACTTTTCTCAAGGCCGTCGAGCGGATAGGGGATATCCGGGAAGACGGGAATCAGAAAAGCTATATCTTGTCTGTGGCCTTGAACCTCTGGAAAAACAGGCGGCGGAAATTCGCCTGGCGGCAGAGGATTGCGCCGGAGCAGGAACTGCCCTGCGGGGGAGAATATCCGGAGGCGGAGACGGCGGAAGACGCCCTGTCCGGGATGCTGAAGGAGGAAAGCCTCCGGACAGTCCGGGAGGCGGTGGGACGGTTGCCGGACAGATACCGGATCCCCGTGCTGCTGTACTATATGGAAGAGCTGTCCGTGGCGGATATCGCCGGGGCCATGCGAATCCCGGAAGGTACGGTAAAAAGCAGGCTCAGCGCAGCGAGGAAGCTGCTGAAAAAAGAACTGGAGGGCTATTTCTATGAAGAAAGAACTGGAGCAGGAGTTGTATGATGCTTTACGGCCCTGTGAGAACCCCACCCCGGAATTG
>DPJQ01000057.1:15558-26876 GCA_003542935.1 Lachnospiraceae bacterium
GAGAACCCCACCCCGGAATTGAATCGTCGGATTCTTAATATGTATTCTGAGGAGGTACACAGTATGAAACGTAATACATTCAGCAAAACAGCAGTGGCGGCCGCCATGGCCTGTGTGATCGCAGCGGGAAGCCTCACCGTCTATGCGGCGTACCGTTATCTGACGCCGTCGCAGATTGTGGAGGAATTGGGCGAAAACGGCGGAGCGCTGCAGAAAGCTTTTGACAGCGCCGATGCGATTCGGGTCAATGAGACCCAGTCCGTCAACGGCTATGATATCACTCTGTTGGGTCTTGTCTCCGGCAGGGATCTGATGGGTACATTGGCTGCCGATGAGACGGGGAACAATCAGGATGCTGACGGTACTTTTGCCGGCGTTTCCGTGCAGGGCGATCAGGCAGCGTCCGGACTGGACAGCAATATGACCTACGCGGCCATCGCCATTGCCCATACGGACGGGTCGGCCATGACGCAGGATGAGAGTAAATGCGTATCGCCTTTGATCGGCGGCACCGACTGGATGCAGGTCAACAACGGCACGCTGGATGCAGGTCTTCGGTGGTTTGACAAGGACGGCGTGGTATATGAGCTGCTGGAATGCAAAAACCTGGAGATTTTTGCGGACAGGGGCGTGCAGATCGGCGTGGTGGATTCCTTCGGCGATGAGAGCCTTGCGTTTTCCGTGGATGCGAAGACCGGTGCATACAGCAAAAAAGAGGGATATGACGGTACGAACGCCTTGTTTTCGGTTCCCTTTGACGCCGCAAAAGCGGATAAAAAAGCAGCAGACGCACTGCTGGAGAAAATTGCCCGCGACATCGAATCAGATGAGACAGATGTGGAAAACGATACGGCGGCAGCGGAGAACGCCTCCGAGGACGAGAAATATATGGATGCTGCGCTTAATGCAGAAGATGCTGCAGCTTTCTTAAAGGAACATGCGGTTCCTGTGGAGGGAACCAAACAGACCCTTACACCGGATAAAGAGGGCAGCGTGACTTACGGGACAGACGAAAGCGCAGGCGGATGCGGTACGGTTCTTATAAGCGGGCTGGAGACCGGGACAACGAGGATCCTGGGAGCCGGCAGCGACGGCACGCTGGAGGGCGTAGAACTGAATGTATTCACCTTGAATGAGGACGGCACGGTGACATATGAGGTCTACAGGCCGGTGGGCGAATAAGCCGCGCCGGGGAACGGATAAACAATATAGAGGAGCAGACAACGGGGAGGTGTGAATTCACGCCTCCCCGTTGTGCCGGGCGGTCGATGGGGACTGCCCTTTTATGCCGCATTTCTATGAAGTTTTTTGTTCGGTTGCGGGCAGCTTTTTTTCTACGCCGCCCGGGGCATCAGCGGGAGGGGTCATATCGCTATCCTGTGCCGGTGCATCGGCAGGAGGAGCCGTGTTGTCTTTTGGCGCGTCTGCTTCGTCCGGCATAGGACGGTTGTCGGAGGTATTGTCTCCGCCGGATGTTTTTTTCGAGCAGGTGACGATCTCCTTTCCGGTATAGGTGATGGCTGCGGTATCCCCGGCTTCTAAAAGCAACATTTCTTCGTGAGCCGAAGCCTTTGCCCGGTAGAGTCCGTCTTTGTCGTCGATCAGATAGATCCAGGTGTTGCCGTCGATGGTGATATAGCGGATATCCCGTATCCGTATCACGGCCTCGTCGGTGGCCGTGAGGGGTTCTTCTGAAACCTGCTCTCCGGCAGAGGAAAGATTATTCTCCTCTGCGGCCTCCCCCAGCCCCAGCAGGCTGCGGTAGCGGCTCATACATTCCGCCTGGGTAGCAGCGGTGGTGACAAGATTATACTGTTCCACGTTGACGGCGGCATAGAGTTTCACCAGGCCGCTGGCGTCTTTCAGCACCATAATATAGGTAGGATTGCCGTCCACGTTGATCAGGGAGGGGAAGCTGGCCTGGTAGCCTTTCTCCTGCACCTCGCCCTCGGCGGCTGCCATGGCCGATTTCTCGTCGGCCCCCGCGATTTCATAGTAGTGGGTCTCCCCGGTGCGCTCATTGGCCAGCAGGAAACCGATGTTGGAGCTGTCGCCGTTGACGGAAGTGATACCGGTATAGATCCAGATATCGCTGTCTTTTGCCACAAAACCATAGTCGGAGGTGGGAGCCACATCATCGGACTCGTCATCGTCGTCGGAGTAATAGGTTGTGACCTGTTTGCAGCCCTTCTTGCCGAACACGCTGTTGACAAAGCCGTTTTGCAGGGTTCCGAACCAGTTGTACTGTTCGCAGATCAGATCGCCGTCGTAGACCACGTCCACCCATACCGGGACATCCGCCAGGTCGTAGCGGGTCAGCTCGCCGGTTGCAGGGTCAAGGATGATCGCTCCCTTGACAGTCTTTCCGCCGAACAGGGAGATCGTCTTGTCATAAATTGACGCCACATAGTAGGGATGTCCCTCTTTGTCAATCTCGAAATGAAGGTTGCCGAACATAACCGTCGGATAATGCATACGGATATGGCGGGCGGCGTCCTGGCCGAAATATGCCGAGGGCACGTAGATCATGCCGGAGGCGCATTCCTGATAGGAGGCGGACATGGACACGGGATCGACGGTCACGTAGCCGGGCACGCCCTCACCTTTATTGTTGTTCCATTTGAAAAATCCGGCATAGTCCAGGGCAGCCACCTTTTTCGGCGAACCGTTAAAGTCGATCTGGGTGTAATCGTCGGATACATTGTACTGGCTGACCACATTGGACAGGGAGCCGATCTCCCTGTCACCCAGCATCTGGGCCGACATGGTATCCATCAAGGCGATGGAATCCGTTCCCAGGGTCTCGGCCAGATCATCCTCAAATACGGCGTCTTCCACTTTGAGCAGCGAGGCGTAAGCCCCGGCGTGGAGAGCAGATATTCCGCTCAGGGCAGCCAGAATCGTGAAGGCAAAAAGGATCAGCGGAATGAAATACAGCAGGGATAGTTTTTCTGACAGCTCCCGCCAGGAAACTCTTTCGTTTGCCATCTCATTTTCATACCCCTGGCATCCCAGGGCGAAGGTGAGGTTGTTGAAAAGCGCAAAGGCCAGCGTGGCCAGAAAGGCGGTGATCCAGAGCATCGGCGCATGGAGATTCAGCGGCGTCAGCAGGAAATAGAAGCTGATAAACAGGATCACGGCGGCCGCGGCGGCGCCCGTGAGGACGGACTGCAGCCTCAGCTTTGCCAGGGTGGGGGGTGTGCCCCTTCGTCTGGATTTTTTGTGGAATTTGTGGATTTTGTCTTGTTTCATGATGTTTTCCTTTCTGCCAGGCGCGGTTTTGAGGGAGTTCCCGGAGAATGTACCCCGCAGGGGTATAAAAAAAGACTTTTGCCGAACCTGACGTTTGACAAAAGTCTTGCATTTTAATTCTCTCCGAGTACCAAAGTACTGTCATGACGGATCCGAAACGCCTGCGGCGTTGCTACTCCCTTTTGTTGTGCATTATTTTAGCCCTTTTTAGGAGGATTGTCAATGGGATTGTTGAAGATTTTTGGCTTTTGAGAAAAAAATGTTGATACAGGAAAGACCGGCCGCATCCATGTCGTGCACAGATGCGGCCGGCCTTTCTGTTTTCTTATATTATGGTGGAAGCCTGTTTGGATGTACAGACGCGGGTCAGTCCTCCGTTTCAATCGCGGCGGTCTCGATGATGAATTTCACGCTTCCGGAGCCGTCGGGGTTTGCGCCGTCGAAGGCGGTGTAGGCTTTATCGGCGTCGGTGACTGCTTTGAGGCGGTCAAGGACATCCTGCAGATCCACGTTGATCAGGGTGGCCAGCTCCTGGATACCTTCCTCGTCAAATTCTTTCATGCCGTCGGCCAGCTCGGTGGAGCCGTCCAGGAGTTTGCCTGTGCCTTCTTTCAGGTCATTTCCGCCTTCGGCCAGTTTGGCGGTGCCGTCCTTGAGGGATTTAGCGCCGTCGGCCAGTTTACCGATGCCGTCGCCCAGAGTGTCCGCGCCGGTCTTCAACGTATTTCCGCCCTCAAGGAGAGTTTTGGAACCGTCAGCCAGCTGCTTAGTGCCGTTTGTCAGGGCTTTATTGTTGGATACCAGCTCTTTGGCTCCGGATTTCAGCTGGGCAGTGCCGTCTTTGAGGGATTTAGCGCCGTCAGCCAGCTGGCCGATGCCGTCGCTCAGGGTTCCCGCGCCTTTGGACAGGGAGGTGAGGCCGGCATTCAGGCCGGCGGCACCGTCAGTGACGGCTTTTGCACCGGCGTTCAAGGCTTCGCTGTTCCCGCTAAGCTGGTCGCTTCCGGTTTTTAGCTGCCCTACAGCGCCCTGGAGTTTGGCGGCGATGTCGGAGAAACCGCTGAGAGGTTCGACGGCCTTCTGGAAAGCCGTGAGGCCTTTTTCCAGATCGTTTGCGCCGTCCACGGCTTTCTGTGCGCCGTCAGCCAGGTCACCGATGTCTTTCTTAACACTGTTCAGGGCATTCTCGTCGATGCCGCCCTGGATCGCGTCCAGCTGACTCCGGATCCCTGCCAGCTGCTCGGCAGGATTTGCGCTTTTGGTTTTATCGGAGACATCCACAGAAGCTTCTGTCTGTGTACCTACGTTTATATCCTGCAATTTGTTCATGACATCCGAAGCAGTTTCTTCATCCACACCGGCCGCCTTTAATGCGGCCCGGACATTTTTTTCCTGCTGCGCGTTGGCTTTGCTGTTGACTGCCGCATTTTCCTTTTGCACGGCCTCCTTTGCCTGTGCGCTGGCCTCCTTGTTGATGGCCTGTGCGTTGGATGAAGAGGCACCTTCAAGGATATCAACGGCTTTTCCCAGCAAACTCTTCGCTCCGCCTAATCCGTCGCTGAAACCGTTTATTTTTTCTTCCAAACTTCCGGCAGCCTCTTTTGCCTGTGCGGCTCCGGCCCCCAGAGCTTTGGCTCCGCCGGCGAGCTGGCCGGCTCCGCTGCTTATACCTTTGACTGCCTCAGGCAGCTGCGCGGCCTGCCCCAACTGCTGTTTCAGCTCACTGTCTAACTGGTTGATGCCCTTTTGGAGCTGCGCCGCGCCGTCGGTGTAGCTCTTGACGCCGCTTTGCAGGGAGGAGGCCCCGGCCTGAAGCTGTTTGCCGCCGTCGGCCAGGTCTCCGATGCCTTTGGTCAGTTCGCCTTTCTTACTGTTTAATGTATCGATACCGTCTTTCAGGCTGCCTGCGCCGGTGTCCACCTGGTTGATGCCTTTCTGGAGCTGCGTGGCGCCGTCGGTGTAGCTCTTGACACCGGACTGCAGGTCGCCTGCGCCTTTTTTCAGGGTTTTCATCCCGTCCACGAGCTGGCTTACGCCGCTCAGCAGATCACCTTTTTTGCCGTTCATGGTGTCGATGCCGTCTTTCAGTTTTCCGGTGCCCTTGTCGGCGCTGTTTAATCCGTCTTTGAAAGTGACTGCGGAGGAATCCAGGGTCTCCAGACCCTCCCGCAGTTCGTCGCTGCCGTCCACCAGTTTGGTGGACGCGTCGGTCAGCTCATCGATACTGTCCCTCAGGTCATCGATGCTGTCGATTTCATCCAGACCCAGGTCGTTCAGTGTTCCGGTGGTGGCTACGGTGGCGGTCAAAGCCAGGGAGAAATCTTCCACATCGGCCGTGATCTCCACGTAGTCGGGTATCTCTTTATCTTTCAGGTCGTCGATGTCATCCAGCTGCAGGCTGTCGGCCAGCCCGGGGAAGCCGATACCCATGACGATATCATTCTTGCCATCAGAGACTACTTTGCCGTTTTTGACTTCCACATTGGAGAATTTATCTCCCGGAAGGATCATGCCCGTGGCCATCATGAAGGGGGTGGAGATGATTTCCTCTGTGTCCCCCACTTTGACCTTCTGCTGGGAATGGTTCTGGTAGTCGATACGGATCTTTACTTTTCCGCTTTTCCCCGCCAGGGCGTCGGGCTGGATCTGTTTGCCGTCCAGATAGTAAGTGATTTTTACGGAAACCGGCAGGGAGGCGTTCGTCTCGCCCTGGTAATAGATATCATTGCCCCCGGCGGACCAGGTGATGGAGCCGTCGCTGTTTTGGGAAAAGCTCTCGTCGCCTTTCACATTTTCGATATTCTGCAGATCGCTGTTATCGGTCAGCGAGGAGTCTTTGGAACCGTTTTTCAGCCAGTTGCTGACGATGACCTTTTCCGTGGAGCCGTTTTCATCGGCAGTTACGTAGACGGTCTGCTCTTTTTCCGCGGCGGCGGCCAGTACCGTCGTCGTTGGAAGGGATACGGAGAGAGTGAGGGCCATCGCGGCCATCATAGCCTGCACATACTTTCTTTTCATAATCATTTTCCTCCTGCTTTTTTTATACGAAAGTTTTTGCTCGTCTTACAAATGATGCCGTCAAACAGCCAGTACATGGCCGGAAGGAACAGCAGCACCGCGCACATACTGATCAGGGCGCCCCTGGCCATCAGAAGACACAGGGAACTGATCATATCGATCTGGGAGTACATGGCCACGCCGAAGGTCGCCGCGAAAAATCCGCAGGCGGAGATCACAACGGAGCGCATGCTGGCCCGGTGGGCCGTCAGTATGGAATCCCGCTTGCTGTTTCCGGCCCCCCGCTCCTTTTCGTAGCGGCTGGTCATCAGGATGGCGTAGTCCACGGTGGAGCCAAGCTGGATCGTGCCGATGACGATGGAAGCGATGAAGGGCAGCACCCCTCCCGTCAGATAGGGGATCCCCATGTTGATGAAGATGGCTCCCTCGATGACCAGCACCAGCACCACCGGAAGGGATATGGAGCCGAACACGATCAGGATGATCGCGAACACTGCCAGGATCGATACGGCGCTGACCACGCTGAAATCGTGGTCGGTGATCTCGATCAGATCCTTGGTACAGGGGGCTTCCCCTACCAGCATACCATTTGGATCGTGGGATTTCAAGATGGAGTTAAGTGAAACTAACTGTTCGTTTACTTCATCGGAGGCCACGGCATATTCGTTCATGATCAGCATCAGCTCGTAGTTTTCGCTCTCCAGGATATCCTGCACGTCTTCGGGGATCATGCTCTGGGGGAAGGTGGGACCGATGATGCTCTCCAGGCCCAGTACCTGCTTGACGCCGTCCACCTGCTCCATCTCGTCGATCATCTTGTATTTCTCTTTTTCATCCATATTCCGGTCCAGCAGAATCATGTGGGCGGCGCCCATCTCGTAATCCTCCTGGAGCAGGGTGTTGGCCTGGATGCTGGGGAGCTCCTTCGGCAGTGTGGAGTCAAGGTTGTAATACACATCTGTGTGAGCCTGGAACCAGGCGAAAGGTATAAATAAAATAACAAATATTATGGCAAACAGTGTGTGGTGATCAACGATAAACTCGGATACTTTCGGGAGTTCCGGGATCAGCGACCGGTGCTTTGTCTTTGCCAGGGCTTTATCGAAGATCAGGATCATGGAGGGCAGTACGGTGACGCAGCAGACTACGCCGAACACCACGCCCTTCATCATGACCACGCCCAGGTCAAGGCCCAGGGTAAAGCTCATGAAGCAGAGGGCAAAGAAACCTGCAATAGTGGTGATGGAGCTGCCCACCACGGATTTGATGGTGGCGGCGATGGCCCGGGCCATGGCTTCCCCGTGGTCGTCCCCCCACTCTTCCAGCTGTTCCTGATAGCTGTGCCAGAGGAAGATGGAGTAGTCCATCGTGACGCCCAGCTGCAGCACTGCACACAGTGCCTGGGTGATATAGGAAATCTCTCCGGTGACGATATTGGTTCCCAGATTGTAGATGATGGCGATTCCGATGCCTCCCAGGAATATAAACGGGATCAGCCAGGATTCCATGGAAACCATCAGCACCACAGTCAGGAGCAGCACCGCGATCACCACATAGATGACCACTTCCTCCTCTGCCAGGTTCTTCGTGTCCGTGACTACCGCCGACATGCCGCTTAGGAAACACTGCTTCCCGGCCAGGTTACGGATGTTCCCGATGGCTTCCATGGTCTCATCCGCCGAGGTGGTGGTCTCGAAAATGATGAACATCATTGTGGAGTCTTCGGTGTTGAAAGCACTCCGTATTTTTTCCGGCAGGATATCCATAGGGATACGCAGGTCGGCGAAACTGTCGTACCAGACCACTTTGGAGACGTACGGCACGTCCTCGATCTGTCCTTTCAGTTTGGCTACGTCTTTATTGTCCATGCCCTGGCAGATAAACATGGAGTAGGCGCCGGTGCCGAACTCATCCACCAGTATATCCTGCCCTTTCATCGTCTCGATCTCTTCGGGCAGATAGTATAAAATGTCGTAGTTCACCCGCGTGTTTATGTACCCGATACCCGCCGGGATCAGAAGCAGCAGGCTGATGATGAAAATCGGGATACGCAGTTTTACAATTTTTCTTCCCAGATTTTCCATATTGCATTCCCCTTTCCTTGTATAAATTTTATGGCTGTTCCATACTTTCGCAGCTGCAATTTACTGCAACTGACCAATGGTCAGTTATTGTTATACTACAGAAGAGGGAATGCGTCAATAAACAATATATAAAAAATGACTAAAAGTCATTTAATAAATCCGCGGCATATAAGGAAGGGATATTCGGGGCGTTTGGGTAATCTGCCGTTTTTGCGAAAAGGGCGGTGTTTTATTTGACTTTTATGAAAAACCGTCTCTATAATAAGCATACCAATTGATACGGAAAGAGATTTCCGCACGCAAAAGGAGCGTGAAAGAAATGGGAAAAGTTGAGCACAATAAACGGCAGAAGCGGGATTCCCTGCTGGACTCTGCGTTCTCCCTCTTTATCGACAATGGTTTCACCAAAACTTCCATCTCGGATATTGTCAAGCAGGCAGGCGTGGCCAAAGGCACTTTTTATCTGTATTTCAGAGACAAATATGATATCCGCAACCATCTGATCACCAGCAAAGCCAATCAGGTGTTTCAGGCGGCTTATGCGGAGCTGACGGCCAGGGATGAAGAAATGGATTTTGAAGACCAGGTGCTGTTCATGGCGGACCACATCCTGAACCAGCTGGCGGCAAACCACAATCTGGTCATGCTGCTGTCCAAACATCTGAGCTGGGGATCTTTTAAAAATTTTCTGGCGGCCACTCCGGGGCGGGATGTGCCGGCCATTTATACGACCTTTGAATCCATGTTATCGGAGGCTGAGTACACGTACCGGGATCCGGAGCTTATGATGTACCTGATCCTGGAGCTTATAAGCGGTACCAGCTTTAATGCCATCCTCTATGAACAACCGGTGCCCCTGGAAGAGCTAAAACCCCATCTGTATGAAACGGTGAAGTGCATTTTGAAAAATTACCGGGAGGATTAGAGATTCCGGTTTGGCTGGAGGCCGTATTGTCAGGAGCGGGGAACAGATCACAGTCCGGAAGCGGTGTACGGGCCCGGAGCCAACAGTCTGCACAAAAATAACGGAAATATTCGTCGGGTTTTGGTGAACCGTGAGTTGTACAATGGCGGTGAATCGGGTAAAATAGATGCGGTTTTGGATAAAACGGCCTGGCCGGGTAACAAGAGGGATTGGAAATGTTTGGACGAGAAAAGAAAAAGAAAGTGAAGGGTCTCCATATTATCATTGTCGGCTGCGGCAAGGTGGGCGTCACGCTGGTGGAGCGGCTGGTGCAGGAGGACCACGATATCACGGTGGTGGATAAAGACGGGGATAAGGTGGAGGGCCTGACCAACCGTCATGATGTATACGGTATTACGGGAAACGGCGCCAGCTTTAATACGCTGATGGAAGCGGGGATTGAGGAGGCGGATATCCTGATTGCCGTGACGGGTTCCGACGAGCTGAATCTGCTGTGCTGTGTGGTGGCCAAGCAGGCCGGCCAGTGCGATGTCATTGCCCGGGTGCGGACGCCGGACTACAGCGAGGAGGCGGCCTATTTAAAGGCGAAGCTGGAACTGGCCATGATCATCAATCCCGAGCTGGAGGCGGCCCGGGAGATCGCCCGTATCCTCTATCTTCCCACATCCATCGGCGTCAGCTCCTTTGCCCGGGGACAGGCGGAGATGGTGCGTATCAAGGTGCCGAAGGGAAATATGCTTCACGGGAAGAAGATCGTGGAGCTTGGCCAGGAGCTGTCCGGCGCGGTGCTGATCTGTGCGGTGGAGCGGGGCAGCGACGTGTTTATTCCCGACGGTTCCTTTGAGCTGGCGGAAGGCGACGTGGTGACATTCGTCTCCCCGGCCAGAGATGCCAAATCGTTTCTGAGGAAGATTGGGTTTCAGACCCATCAGGTCAAAAATGTCATGATTATAGGCGGCGGCCGGTCGGCTTATTATCTGTCCAAACAACTTCTCCGAGTGGGGATTGATGTGAAAATCATTGAGCAGGACAAAGTGCGCAGCGAGGAGCTCTGCGCCCTGCTGCCCAAAGCGGTAGTAATCAACGGAGACGGCACGGATGCAGATGTGCTTAAAGAAGCCGGCATAGAGGAGGTGGAATCCTTCGTGGCCCTGACCGGCATCGATGAGGAGAATATTCTGCTGACCCTCCATGCCAGTGACGTATCGGAGGCGAAAGTGGTGACCAAGATCAACCGCACCATGTTTAATAAGGTGATCCGCCATCTGGATCTGGGCAGCGTGGTGTACCCGAAATATATCACCACCGAAGCACTGATCGCTTTTGTCCGCGCAAAAAACGCGTCGAAAAACAGTAATATCGAGACTATGGTGCATCTGTTTGACAACCGGGTAGAGGCCATCGAGTTCGTGGTGGGCGAGGGCACCGATGTGACGGATATACCCTTGAGCCGCCTGCGTCTCAAGAGCCATCTGTTGGTGGCTTGTATCAACCGGGCGGGACGGGTGCTGATTCCCGGCGGAAGTGATGAGATCAAAGTCGGGGATTCCGTGATCATTGTCACCACCCATACGGGTTTTGACGATGTGCAGGATATTTTGAGATAGGCGGTGCGGCGGTATGAACAGAAGAATGGTTGTCTTTATCCTGGGATGGATATTGAAGCTGGAGGCTGTGTTTATGCTGCTTCCGTTGTTTGTGGGGCTTTTGTACCGTGAATATACAGGATGTTTGTGTTTTCTGGTTACGATCGCCGTCTGTGGGCTGTCAGGTGTGCTGATGGCCAGAAAAAAGCCGGCCAATACGGTGTTTTACATGAAGGAGGGGTGCGCGGCCACGGCTCTGGGCTGGATTCTGCTCAGTATCACGGGGGCCCTTCCCTTTTATCTGAGCCGGGAGATCCCGTCCTATACGGATGCGCTGTTTGAGACGATCTCCGGATTTACCACGACAGGAGCCAGCGTGCTGCCGGAGGTGGAGAGCCTTTCCCACTGCATGCTGTTCTGGCGGAGCTTTACCCACTGGCTGGGCGGCATGGG
>DPJQ01000057.1:27155-27393 GCA_003542935.1 Lachnospiraceae bacterium
TTCTGGCGGAGCTTTACCCACTGGTTGGGCGGTATGGGTGTGCTGGTGTTTTTGCTGGCCGTGATCAAGATGACCGGCGGCTCCCATATGAACCTGATGAGGGCGGAGAGCCCGGGCCCGTCGGTGGGTAAGCTGGTGCCCAAGGTAAAGCACACGGCGGCGATCCTCTATCAGATCTATCTGTTTCTGACCGTGGTGCAGATTGTGCTGCTGCTTCTGGGCGGCATGCCCGTATTTG
>DPJQ01000057.1:27713-28081 GCA_003542935.1 Lachnospiraceae bacterium
TTCTGGGCGGCATGCCCGTATTTGACGCGGTGACGACGGCCTTCGGCACGGCGGGCACGGGAGGCTTTGGGATCAAGAACGACAGCATGGCCGGGTATTCCCCCTATATCCAGTGGGTGACTACGGTCTTCATGCTCCTGTTCGGCGTGAATTTCAATATGTATTTTCTTCTTCTGCTGAAAAAATGGAAGACGGCTTTTCGTCTGGAGGAAGTGCGGGGATATTTTCTGGTGGTTCTGGCCGCCACGGGTATCATACTGGCCAATGCCTACGATGCGGCCATGGGATTTTTTGATAATCTGCGTCATGTGGCTTTTCAGGTGGCATCCATCATCACCACTACGGGATTTTCCACGGTGGATTTTGAT
>DPJQ01000148.1 GCA_003542935.1 Lachnospiraceae bacterium
GATATAATGAGCACGAAGTGCGAAAGATATCATTTGTGTGTAAGGCAAAGGAGAAAAAGCTATGGAGAAATGGACCAGAATGTTTTATCAGCCATGTCTGCCGCTTGGAATAGATGGCCAGAAAGTGACAGGGAGTAGGGAACATATTGCACTGTCAAGAAGAGCAGCCACAGAGGGGATGGTACTATTAAAGAATGAGAGGAAAGTTCTTCCGTTTTCGCGAGGACAGAAGGTGGCAATTTTCGGAAAAGGCAGTGTAGACTATGTAAAAGGCGGAGGCGGCAGCGGGGATGTGACGGTTTCCCATGTCCGGAATCTCTACGACGGGCTGACCGGCAGGGAAGATGCGCCTGCCATATTTGAGCCCCTGACGCGGTTTTACAGAGAAAATGTGGAAAAGCAGTATAAGGAGGGTGCCGTGCCCGGTATGACCGTGGAGCCGGAGGTTCCGGCAGAGCTTCTGGCGGAGGCAAAAGACCAGGCTGATATGGCGGTCATCGTGATCAGCCGCTTCTCCGGAGAGGGCTGGGACAGAAAAAGTGTTCTGTACGACGGGGCAGTACCCAGTGAGGTTCGGCAGGCGGAGCTGAATAAACAGATTTTTGAGAACGGGGATTACTGCCTGACGAAGCGGGAGCAGGCCATGGTGGATGCGGTGTGCGCAAATTTTACCGATGTGACTGTGGTGCTGAATGTGGGCGGCATGGTGGACACAAGCTGGTTTGTGGACGACGACAGGATTTCTTCCGTGATGCTGGCCTGGCAGGGCGGCATGGAGGGCGGCCTGGCCATGGCGGATATCCTGCTCGGCCTGGAGAACCCGTCCGGCAAGCTGCCGGATACTTTTGCGGCGGGGCTGGAGGATTATCCATCCACGGATACGTTCCATGTATCTCCGGATTATGTGGAGTACACAGAGGATATCTATGTGGGTTACCGGTATTTCGAGACCATGGAAAAGGCCAGGGAACGAGTGAATTATCCCTTCGGTTTCGGCCTCTCCTATACCACGTTTCGGATCGATACGCTCTGGGCCGGGGAGAAAGACGGTCAGATATCTCTGGCCGTGCAGGTGGAAAATACCGGGGAGGTTCCGGGAAAAGAAGTAGTGCAGGTATACTACGGCGCTCCTCAGGGTCTGCTGGGCAAACCGGCCCGGGAGCTGGCGGCTTATCAGAAAACAGAGGAGTTAAAACCCGGCCGGAAACAGGTGCTGGCCATTGCTTTCCCGGTGGAGGATATGGCATCCTACGATGATTTGGGAAGGGTGGCAGGGTCTGCCTATGTGCTGGAAAAAGGAGAGTACAGCCTGTATGTGGGAAATTCCGTGCGGGATGCCAAAAAACTGAGCTATGTATACACGGTAACGGAAAACAGGGTCGTGCGGCAGTTGACCCAGCGGGTTGCCCCCTCCCGGCTGGTGAAGCGTATGCTGGCTGACGGTTCCTATGAGGTTCTGCCCCAGTCTGCGGCCCATGACTATATGGAGAACGGCCTTGGCTGGAGCAGTGACGAGACGGAGGGGATGTCGCCGAGGGTCCGTGCGGTGGAGCGGCATCTGCTGTTCGGGGAAAATGTAGAAAAGAAAATCATGCTGGACGATGTGGCGGACAAAAAAGCGGAACTGGAGGAATTCATGGCCCAGCTCTCGGACAGCGATCTGGCGGAGCTTCTGGGCGGGCAGCCCAATACCGGTGCGGCCAATACTTTTGGCTTCGGTAATCTTCCGGAATACGGGGTGCCGAACATTATGACAGCGGACGGCCCTGCAGGGCTTCGGATCGAACCGGGCTGCGGCGTCTGTACGACGGCCTGGCCCTGCGCTACCATGCTTGCCTCCACCTGGAATCCGCAGCTTGTAAGGAAAGTGGGAACGGCGGCAGCCCGGGAGGTCAGGGAAAACAATATGTCCGTCTGGCTGACACCGGCCATGAATATCCACAGGAGCCCCCTGTGCGGCAGGAATTTCGAATATTATTCCGAAGATCCGGTGCTGACGGGAACTATTGCCTCCGCCATGGTAGACGGTATTCAGTCCCAGCACATCGGCGCCACGGTAAAGCATTTTGCCTGCAATAATAAGGAAACAAACCGCAAGAACAGCGATTCAAGGGTTTCTGAACGGGCCTTGAGGGAGATTTATCTGAAGGGTTTTGAAATCTGTGTGAAAAAATCCCAGCCCTGGGTGCTTATGACGGCCTACAATCTGATCAACGGCCACCGCGCTTCGGAGAACCGGGATCTGCTGGAAGGGATCCTCCGCGGCGAGTGGGGATATCAGGGCGTCATCACCACAGACTGGTGGACCAAGGGCGAGCATTATAAGGAAGTAAAGGCCGGCAACGATATTAAGATGGGAACGGGCTATCCCGAGCGTGTACTGGAGGCGTTGGAGAAGGGACTGATCACACGGGAAGAGATCGCTGCCTGTGTCCGCAGGGTATTGGAGCTGATTTTAAAAATTGATTAGGTTATTTACATTCAGCGGATTGGAAATTTGAGTTATCTTTTTGTAATCTGTGTGTTTCATAGAAGGGATTTTTGTGAAGAAATTCGTGGCTTTTGACGAATATATGACAAAAAAACACATAAAAAGCATAGAATTGTAATGAAAATGTAATATATATTGTCAAAATATAGGGCGGCATGTTATACTTAATTAAAAATTATTCTGGAGGTATAAATAATTGAGGAGACGGAAGATGCTACTGGCAGCCGCCTGCCTGATGGTGAGCATGCTGGCTTCTGTAGCGGGAGTACAGGCAGCGTCGCAGGCGGAGCTTGATGACCCGGGGTATTACAAGTACTATGGCCTGGAAGGGGAAGACGGCATACCGGATGAAATGGCAGGGGGGATTATGCCGTATACGGCTGGAGATAAAAATCCTTATACCGGGTATACCTATACCCATGATCCGAAAAAAGCGGACATGTGGGTGGTTTACGGTGTGGATGTGTCCAGGTACCAGGAAAATATTGATTGGAAAAAGGTAAAAGCAGCAGGGATTGATTATGCTTTTATCCGGGCCGGATATTCAACTTTGAGCAGCGGAGCCCACATGAAGGACGGATATTTTGACCAGAATATAAAGAATGCAAAAGAGGCCGGGATTAAAGTGGGTGTCTATTATTACTCCCAGGCCACCACGGCGGATGAGGCCAGGTCGGAGGCAAATTATCTGCTGGGGCTGATCAAAGACTATACTTTGGACTATCCGGTGGTGTTCGATGCGGAGGAAGGTTCCTACATAAGCAATAATAAAACGGTATCCGGCAAGCTGAAAGCTGCAGTCGAAAAGATCAATGCGGATGAAGAGAAGAGCAAAACAGAGAAGACAAGCGCAATAAAAAAAATGTACAATACCACGGCTACGGCTTTTTGTGATGTCATCAAGGGGGCCGGTTATACGCCGATGATTTATGGTTCGATTTCGCATTTCCGGGACAAAATGGATTCTGTGACGTTGAGCAGCAAATATATGATGTGGATTGCCCGTTATAATACGGTTTTAAATAACAGTACCTATACATACAACGGCAACTATCAGTGCTGGCAGTATACCGATGCCGGCAAAGTAAACGGAATCAAGGGTACTGTAGACTGTGATTTCCTCTATCTGTCAGGTAATGAGGACGAAAACTGGAAACAGGGGGGCAGCGGATGGAATGGTTCGGGAAATGATATACCGGCCGATCCGTCTGCTCAGCCCGGTGATATATCCCCGACCAGTCCTTCCGGCAGTATAAAAGGTTTTGCCGTGAAAGCTTCTGGAAAAAGCACAGTCAACTTGTCCTGGAGCGCTGTCAGTGAAGCGGCCTCTTATGATGTATACCGTTCTTCTGCGTATTATGGTACGTATAAGAAAATTGCAAGTGTATCCCAGACATCCTATTCGGATACAAATTGTGCGGAGGGCCGGGAATATTACTATTATGTGGCGTCGGTTGGCAACGATGGCAGCCAGGGATCCCTGAGTTCGGTTAAACGCGCGTATACCTCCAGTGATACCAAAGTGTATGTCCGGTCGGCGAATGCCTCTCTGAATATTCGTACCGAAGCCGACACCCGCGGTAGTGTGGTGACAGTTCTTCCTCCCAATACAAAGGTTTACCGTTATTGTGAAACCAGGAGCGCTGACGGTGTAGTATGGTATAAAATCAAATATACGAAGAGCGGCACAACTTATAAAGGATATATTTCTTCAAAGCATTCTGTGGTATCCGTGAATAAACTGTCTAAAGTCAGGCAATCGGGTAAAGAAAAGAAAAGCCTGACCATATCCTGGGCCAAACAATCCGGTGTGACGGCTTACCAGATTTATCGTGCCACGGCCAGGAATGGCAAGTATAAAAAGATTGCGACAATCAAAGATCTGAATACGAAATCCTATAAGGATACCGGATTGAAAGCGAATCGGGAATATTGGTATAAAGTGCGGGCCTACAGCAAGGTAAACGGCAAAGCTACTTATGGTACCGTAGTTCTGCTCCGTGCCACCACCAAGACGACCAGCTCCAAGGTAAGGACCAAAAGCGCCACGCGGCTGTACCAGTATGCCGGGACGGCTTACAAAAAAGTGGTATCCATACCGAGAAATACAAAAGTAACGGTAGTCAACACGGCGTTGGATAAAAAGGGAGCTGTCTGGTACCGGGTCAAATATAAAAAGGGTAAGAAAACTTACAATGCATATATTAAAAAATCATTGACCAAAAAGGCATAGTATTGTGCTGCAAAGATTCCGGTGGATATCCGGCAGGGATATCTACTGGAATTATTTTTGGTGTTGGCGGGAGGGGGAATAGATGGAGATGCAGTATAAACGTTATAATGACAAGGCGGAATATTCTTACTGTTTCGGCCCGTTTCCGACTTTCGAGCTGCTGGAAAACCGACCGGAGAGAGCGGTGGAGGTGCTGTACCATTCCGCGGTAACGGACAGTATACGGGAAAAGCTGGAGCGGCTGTGCCGGGAGCGGGGGATTCCCTGTACCCAGGCCGACCGGGTGATCGGCCGCATCCGTGACAAGGAGAATTGCCTCGTGGCGGGTGTGTTCTGCAAATATGAAGGTGAGTTGAGACGGGAGACAAACCATATCGTCCTGGTCTCTCCCAGCGATATGGGCAATCTGGGCACGATCATCCGCACGTCGGTGGGCTTCGGCGTCTGCGATCTGGCTCTGATCCGTCCGGCGGCCCATATCTGCCATCCCCGGACCGTCCGGGCTTCCATGGGTTCTTTGTTCCGGCTGCGTTTCCGGTATTATGACTGCTTTGAGGCGTACGCGGCGGAGTTTGCCGGGGAAAGGGACATGTATCCCTTTATGCTGGAGGGTTCCGTGGGTCTCGATGAACTTGAGAGGCGGCGGGAGCGCCCGTATTCCCTGATCTTCGGAAACGAGGCCACGGGGCTTCCCGCGGCGTTTGCCTCCGTGGGACAGAGCGTGCGCATCCGCCACACGGACAATATTGATTCCCTGAACCTGTCCCTGGCGGCGGGGATCGGGCTGTATGAATTTACGAAAAAAGACTCCGGGCTGATCATCGATTAATGGTCTGTCCGGAGTCATGGATCCATGGTTATCTGTCATTATAATGTCCTTGGCATTGTGTTATGATGATGCTTTCCTCACTGATTTCATAAACAATGCGGTCTTTGTCATTGATTCGCCTGCTCCATTTGCCTTCCAGGCCGTTTTTTAAAGGTTCGGGTTTGCCTTCTCCGGTAAATGGTTCGCGCTGAATGGCTTTTAGCAAGCGGTTGATTTTTTTTAAAGTCCGTTTGTCCTGCGATTGCCAGTATAAATACTCTTCCCAGGCATCTTCAGCAAATGTGATTTTACTCAATCTCCATAGCCTCCAGTTCTTCTATGGTTTTTACGACCACCTGGCCATGTTTGATCTGCTGGTCAGCTTTCTTTAGCTGTGCGATGTTGGAATCTGAGTAAAAAGGATCTCTGGGAGCGGCGATTTCAAAGGGAATCCGGCGGTCACGCAATGCTTTTTTGGCATAGATCATGAAGAAAGTGGTAAGGTTCATTCCCATTTCATCACACATTTCATCTAATTGTTTTTTCATTTCATCCTCAAATCGAAGACTGACGGTAATCATTGCATCACATCCTTTCTATAGTCAATATCATTATAGAGAAATATGAAGCAAATTGCAACAATAATCATTTAAATTGATTCTATATGTGTGTATGTTGTTACTGTTCACTCCGTGACC
>DPJQ01000269.1 GCA_003542935.1 Lachnospiraceae bacterium
GTGAAGGTACTGAACAGTTACAAAAATATTTGAAATTCAGGTCTGTGAAACATAAACAGCTTACGGACCTTTCTGTGTATAGTATCACGGAGATCCGTATTTATCAAGTTTAATCATCCCACCTTCCTCCTGATCGCTATACATTTCCTCGACCGAATCGCCGCAGGTGATCGTCACCTGTTCATAAACCGTCCTCTCGCTGCCCAGGTTGGTTATGGAAAAATCATATATGCCATCCTCGGGCACCACATAAGAATAGGTAAAATGGTCTTCACGGCTTGTTTCCAGTTCCGTATATACGCCGTTCACCCTGCAGCCGAGTACGGCACATGGCCGGCCCTCCGACAACGAATATGCCGTATACTGGTCGAGGGAAACGACCACCGTCTGCCCTTTTGTGCAGTTTATCCCCTTGCCGTCAGAAGACACTATATGGGCGAAATCGCCGTTTCCCAGATAAAAAGGCGGCACGGTGATGCGGTTTCCGTCCCGGGTATACACCGCTTCATATGCATTCAGCTCCGTATAGGGGTCAAAATATCCTTTTGTTTCGTCCTCCTCTGTCTCAGCCTCCTCCGAAATTTCATCTGCCACACTGCTCTCTGCCGCCGCTTCATATGCCCGGCAGATTTCTTCCTGATTCAAATCCTCCCTGTTTTCCGGGGTAACAGGCCCCGCGGAGGAGAGATACACCTTTGCCGTCACGACAGTACCGGACAGCAGAATCACTGCAGCCAGACAGGCAGCCATGGGACGAAGCCGGCTCCGCATCCG
The DNA here is from genome assembly GCA_003542935.1 of Lachnospiraceae bacterium. GTDB lineage: Bacteria > Bacillota > Clostridia > Lachnospirales > Lachnospiraceae > UBA11957. The sequence continues at coordinate 775 of DPJQ01000269.1, forward strand.
CTGGCTGTGATTCCGTTTTTCAATACCGGCAAACACCGTCTGTGTGATCCGTTCCACATCCGGCCGATATGTTTTCGTATTTTCCGCTTCGATATAATCCGTCGCCTGATCCATCAGGTCACTGATCCTTACTTTCATCCTAATACCTCCCCAAACATCGTTTCCCGTTCCAATATTTTTTTCAGCCGTTTCCGCCCTCTCGCCAGACGGCTTTTTACGGTTTCCGGGTTCATCTTCATCCGGCGGGAAATTTCCTCGATCTTTTGATAATGATAGTAATACGCGATAAAAATTTCCCGGTCTTCGGTTCCCAACTGCTCCAGCGTGGCGCGGACAAGGGCCCGCTGTTCTTTCTGGATCATCCGGGTTTCCGGCCCGTCGGCAGCCAACATCAGGTCATCCTCCAGACGCAGGGTCGCGACCCGCTTTTTCTTTAAAAAATCCTTCGCCTTGTTTCTCGCGACGGCCCCGATATAACCTTTCAGACTGGAATAGCATGCCATATCCAAACGGTCTGCGTGGTTCCAGACCGCCAAATAGGTATCGGCGATCAGCTCTTCCACATCCTCCGGCCTGCCAAAAGTGCACAGCAGATTATGGATGATCTGTCCGATATAACCGCTGTATGTCTCGATCAGTGCCGCCAACGCCTCCGGGTCATGATGTTTTAATCCGGCGGCCAGTTCCATCTCATTCATGATCCACCTCCTTGAATGAATATTTAGAAGCGCTTCTACCCTTATATACGAGGCTTTTACCGCCGGGGTTGCGTTAAAATGATTTTTTTCCCTTATCTCCCAAACTACTGCCTGAATCATGTTCTCCCTCATTCACAGGCTTATATTTCCCATTGTTTTTGCAGCTTTTTTTGTGTACTATAGAAAGGTACCGCAAAAAATCATTAAATTGTTAGGAGAATTGCCATGCTTACCATTGCTATCTGCGAGGATGAACCCTATTTTTCCGCCAAATTACAGGAAATACTCCAGCAATACCTGAGCGACCGGCAACTTCCCGCCGAGGCCGTGGCATTCCCGGATGGGGAGACGCTCCTGCATTCCGGCAAAAAACCGGACATTCTTCTGATGGATATCCGGCTTCCGGGTAAAAACGGCATGGAGATTACGGCAAAGCTGCGCGGGCACAGCGCGTATTGCCAGGTAATCTTTGTCACCTCTTACAAAGAATACGTGTTTCAGGCCTTTGACCTGGACGCGGTTCACTACCTTCTCAAACCGGTCAACAGCACAAAACTGTATGCGGCCATGGACAAAGCGGTAAAACGAACCATGCAAAATGAGGAAAAGACGATCCTGCTCCCCAACGGCGAAAACCTGTCAAAGATCCGCCTTCGGGATATCCTCTACTGCGAGGTTTTTGACCACCGGCTCGTGATCCACACACTGGACGGAGATCTCGGATTCAGCGGCACGCTGGATACCCTGGCGGAAAATCTGGATGGCCGCTTCTTCCGCTGTCACAGAAGTTACCTGGTAAACATGGATCTTGTAACGGAGAAAACAAATGGGGCCGCGCGGATGGCCGGGGGCGGCAGAGTGCTGATCGCGCGGAGAAAGCAGCAGGAATTCACCCGGCGGCTGCTGCAATCCTGCCGGAAGGAGGGGCTGGGATGAGAGAAACGATATGGTTTACCGTCGGATGCCTGCTGATCAACGGTGTCATGGATTATTTTGCCCTTGATTTTCTGCGGCGTATATGCCCGGACACTATTTCCACGCCTGTACTGCCATGGCCTGGTACTGCCCTCTGGCTTGTTCCGGGCAGCTTCCTGACCCTGCTGGCTCTTTATCTCCGGTTTCCGGGAATGCTGCCGGTACACATGCTGTTTCTGCTGATTTTTGCAAAATATATCCTGAAGGCCCCCTTCAAGGATGCAGCTGCTCCCATTGCCATTCTTTTCACCCTTTACACGTTCATAGAAGGGCTCTCGGCAATTATTATGTCCTGGTTATCGGCAAATATAGAATTATCTTTTCCCGGCATATATATGCAGCTTCTTCTCTCACTGGTTCTGGCTTTCCTGTTTTTCCTGGCGCTCTGCCTGATTCAAAGGACCTGTTCCTCCGCCCTGCGCCGCCCCCTGTCGTCCTGCCTCTATCTCCTGCTGCTCCCCTGCGCCCTCATGGTATTTCTGATCCGCTGCGGTCTACAGCTGGACAGCTCCGCATTGGAAAAATATCTGTCCGCCTTCAATCGCTCGGCCACTTTCATGGCCCTTCTCGGCATGGCCGCAGCCGTCATTTTCTTCTTTCTTACCCTGCATGTATTCTGCAAAGTCATTCATCTGACGGAACAGGAACAGACTGCTGTGCTGCTGGCCGGACAGCTGCGGGGACAGCAGACCTACATTGAGGAAGCCAGAAAGCGAAACGAGCAGTACGCCGCCCTCCGCCACGATCTGAACAACCACCTTCTGGTGCTGTCCGGCCTGCTGGACGGGGAAAAATACGAGACAGCCAAAAGCTATGCCCACAGTCTGCGCACAAACGGCCTCCCCCTCTCCGTCCCCGTCGCTACGGGCCGGGCGGCGCTGGACGTCCTGCTGAATGAAAAATTAAGCCATGCCAGACGAAACGGTATCCGGATCTCCTGCGGGGTGCAGATTCCGCAGAATATTCCCATCGACGACATGGATCTGTGCGTTATTTTCTCCAATATCCTTGATAATGCCATAAATGCCTGCCGAAATACAGAATCCACAGAGAAAAACCTGTCCGTCACCACCAAAACTCACTCTCGCTTCTTTCTCATAGAGAGCACCAACTCTGCTCCTTCCCGACAGGACATAAAACCCGGGACAGGACTCAACAACATCCGGCGCATGGCGGAAAAATACCAGGGGACGACAGAGATCACAAATTCCGGCGGCTGTTTTCGCATCAGCATACTGCTGTGCCCTGCAGATAAGCCAAAGATCACGCCGCAAGCGGCAAACCGTCAAGATTGATGCAATTCAGAATTCAGCACACACCTGTGTATGCCTTTACCATTCACGCATCTGTCCCCGCCATTCACGCATCCTCCCTTCTTCTTACCGCCCTCCCGCCCGACAATATTACTGTCGGAATGCCAGTCCAAACAAAAAACGGAGGAATGCCATGTCAGTACAGCTAAAACCAAACTATATCAACCCACTAACCATGCTGAAAGGAAACGCCCAAACCCATAAAACAGGGCAGATAACAACGCCAAAAGAAAAAGCAGACAAAATAAAAGAGCTGGAGGCCAAACAGCAACAGCTCCAAAATGAAATGCTTCTCCTAAAATCCAACGGCTCTGCCGACGGCGCCATATCCGCCAAAAGGCAGGAAGAGATTGAGAACCGGATAGAGGAGATCGCAGACGACATCCGATCCGCCAAGGCGGACAGCGCCACAGTCCTCTCCCGCCGGGAACCGGATCAGGATTATTATGAAAAAGAGGAACAATCTCCTTTCCCGGCCGGTATCTATCAGCCGGAATACTATAGATTTACAGGCAGGGAAATCAAAAAAACAGTCACCGGCTGATCTTTTGCCCACCTGGCATTCCGTCCACCAGGGAAACTTTTTATCCGCGGATTTACCTCAAAGGAAAAACTCACTCCTCCTCCAGAGCAAAGGACATCAGCAGATACAGCCTCGTTTTAAAATCATCCAGATTCATCCCGGTGAGCGTCTCTATGCGCTCCAGACGGTGAGGCAGAGTGCTTCTGTGGATCTTTAAGATCTGGGCGGTCAGCGTGCTGTTCCTCTCATGGGTCAGGTACACTTTGAGGGTTTGGTACAGATCCGTTCCTTTCACTTCATCGTACTTTTTCAAGATCGTCAAATCCCCGGATATAATCGTATCCCTGGTCAGCTCCCCCAGCCCGTTGATCATCCAGTAGGGGAGGACCGTCTCTTTAAATTCGTTATACCAGCTGGTGCAGTTTTTCTCCCAGGAATGGATGAGGGCAATCTTTGCCTGTTTCATATACAGCGGAAAATCCTGCAGCCGATAGAAGATATTCGACACTCCCACATGGAGCAGGGACTCCCGGATCGTATAGGACATCTTCATCCGCAGATCATTCAACGACACCTTTCCCCTGGTCAGATTGATCAGCAGATAGATCGCCTTGTCGTAATAGCAGGGATAGCTTCCCTCAACCTGCTGTTGGATGGAATTGCAAACTCCGAAAGCCAGATAGTGAGATATTTTCTCGTTCCCAAAAGTGATCATGCCGCACACATAGTGATCCTCCATCTGCCAGCCTATCTGACCTGCTTTCTGAGCAAGCTTCTCCACATTGATCTCTCTGTCGTTCAGTCCGTCCACGATAATCCCTTTGAGCAGACTGGGGGCATCATCCCTGTATACGTAGCGGTTGATAAAAGCCTGCCGGATGACCTCACCGAAATACCCTGCTTCCCGCAGTTTGCCAGGGGTTGGCGACGGCTCCGTGATGATCAGGCGCCCTTTATAAACCTGATCGATCCAGATATTCGCATAGAGACAGGTAGTATCGTCAAAATCGCTTTTCCAAAACTGCCCTCCCGTTGTTTTCAACGTCTCCTGATAAGCCGGACTGGTGCGGAACATGGTCAGGGTCTGTTCATCCTGCATATACGATCCCATCTGGGAATCGTAATCAAACTTGGTTTTTTCCGGCTCTATCCGGGGACAGGACAGAATATAGAAATGTTCATCATGGACAAACACCGAATGGCCAAAATGCTCCAGGATGATCTGGCAGATATCATTCAGGCTGCTGTCCGCGTAGAGGATCTTCTGCAATCGTCTTTCTATATCCCCATAGTAGGAAAACATATGCTCCAACTTGTTGGCCAAAGAAAAAAGATCGCCGTCCTTTTTTAAAATATAACCGGTAAGCCCCGTCCGTTCTTCCTCGCTCCAGTCCCCCACCAAAAGAAGAGAACCGCCGACGGGAAGCCGGTCTGAATGCAGCCGGGAACAGATAATCAAAAAATCCTCTTCCTCTGCCTCCCCTTCATAAAAACGAATTCCCTTTAGCCCCGGCATATGGGAGGAAGGCACAAGCTTCACCTCCGGCTCTATGGCCTGGAGCCGTTCATATATGATCTGCAGATTCAACAAACTTTCCATTTTCCACCCGCCCCCATTCGCAGGAATGAGCGAGGACAGCCTTTTGCCGTCCCCGCTCAACCGCGTTTTATTTTTTATCTTTCTGTCAGGCTTTTTTATCCAGACGATAGCCGAACATCAGAACCAGAGCCCCCACAGCGATTACCACCGCCGGAATCACCATGAATCCGATACAGATGCCCCGCTGTACTGCCTCGCCCGCCGTCGACGGATCAATATCCGCCGAGAAACCGCCGATGGCCAATGCGGCGCCGATCAGGATTCCTCTCATGACGATACCGATCTTAAGAGGAACCGTAAGCAGGCCCATCACCGTACCCGTAGTATCATAACCCGTTTTGGAGGAACTGTATACGGCACAGGTGGCGTACAGCTCCGGCTCACAGGCATTTGTCAGGGTCATGGAGAATATCACCAGGCACATTAGAACGATCACGACCCAGGTATTCTGATAGGTAAGAAAAGCCACCGCCATGCCTGCCAGCATGACCAGGTAAGACAGCACCACCGTCCTTTTAGCATTCAAGGTAGCTACCACATATTTAGATACATAGGATGCCAGGATACCCAGCAGATTTGTGATAAACATAAATGTCGCTAAAAGCCCTGCATCATGGCTGATATAGGTAAAATAATATATGGCAATACCGTTCACCAGGAAAAATACCATGTATTTCGCGGTACTGGAAACCATCAGGCCGATCAGATGAGGATTGCAGGTGATCGCCGCCCAGGCGCTGACCTTTGGCTGTGCCTGGCTCTTTTTCTGGGCCGCTTCCCGCTGCAGGCGGGCCATCTCCTCCTCACCGGTCTCCTCATAGCCGGTAAACATTTTAAAATGGGCAAAGTAACCGGCAGCCATCACTGCGCCGAAAGCGAAAGCCGTAGCCGCATAGGCATTTGTCTCGCCGATCATACCGGCGAACATAGCCACCACGAAGGGGCCCGCATAGGAATACAGCACATTCGCCAGGGCCGTGTAGACGCTTCGGATTGAGGACAATGCCATCCGATCCTCCGTGGTCTTTCCGGCCACATTGATCATGGAAAGATTGGCAATAAAGGGAAGATTCCAGGCGATACGGCTGGTGATCATCGCGATCGTCATGACGACGATACCCGCAATGCCATTATTGATCTTAAAAAACTGCAGTGCATAGAGAAACGGCACCATCCACGGCGTCAGGATCAGCCAGGAACGGTAACGCCCCCATTTTTTCGGCTTAATCTTGTTCATCCAGGCCCCATAAAGACAGGACAAAATGGCGTCGACAATTGCCGATATCGTGGTGATCGTAGTAACGATCCCCAGGGAAAACTTTGCAATATTGGTAAAAAAGTAGGAGGCGTAAAAGGTATCGATGTTGCTCATCATCGTAAAGCCCAAATCGCCAATACCGAAAAATCTCTTCAAGGACGGGCTTACCGGTTTCGGATTTTTATTTTCTGCCATCTTCTTTTCCTTTCAAAATGTGTAAAATGCAGCTGCTCCGTTTACTTTTCCCGGCGGCCAGCCCCCCCCCCCCCCGCCCCCCTCCCCCCCCCCCCCCGCCGGGGGGGGGCCCAGCCGGTCCGGGGTGAAGCCG
>DPJQ01000054.1:0-667 GCA_003542935.1 Lachnospiraceae bacterium
TCATTTTCCCGGAGAAATGTTTGCCACGCATCTCTTGTTTTTTTTTTTTCGTTATGTTATCTTTACGTTCAGAAAACCATTTTGTAAAATATGACAGGAAAATGACGATGGATAAGATAACGGCATCCGAAATCAAAAAAACAAACCGAAACAACATTTACAACACGATATACAAACTACATCACACTTCCAAGCAGCAGCTGGCAAATCTGCTGGGCCTGAGCCTGCCAACGATCACACATAATCTGAAAGAGCTGGAAAGTCTTGACCTGATAAAGAAGGACGGCTTTTCTTCCTCCACCGCCTCCGGGGGAAGAAAAGCGCAGGTGATCAGCTGCAACAGAAAGGCCCGCATTTCCGTCGGGGTAGAAGTGTTAAAAGAGTCCGTCTTCATTGTCGCCTCCGATCTTTACGGAACTCTCCTGGGACAGGATAAGCTTGTACTTCCTTTTGAATGTTCTAAACTCTATTACTGTGCCATCGGGAACTGGATCAACAGTTTCATCAGCGAGCATTCCATCCCCAGAGAATCGGTTCTGGGTATAAACATTGCCATCCAGGGCCTGGTTTCCGCCGACCACCGCAGGGTTGTTTACGGAAAAATTCTTGACTGTACCGGACTGGCCGTAGAAGAATTTTCTTCTTTCATAAAATATCCCTGTATGTT
>DPJQ01000054.1:967-9540 GCA_003542935.1 Lachnospiraceae bacterium
TCATAAAATATCCCTGTATGTTCAGCCACGACACGGAAGCTGCCGCGTTTACAGAAATATGGAGACGAAAACATACGGATTTTTTATACCTTACGATCAATACGACCATAGGAGGCGCATTAGTCATTGACGGAAAGCTTCACAACGGCGCCGGACGGATTTCCGGTACCCTGGAACATATGTGTCTCTATCCCGACGGAAAGCCCTGCTACTGTGGCCGTCAGGGATGTGTAGAGGCCTACTGTTCCATGGGTGCGCTGCTGAAAGATGCCCGTGTCGCTACCCTGAACGAGTTTTTCTCTAAAATAGAAGACGGCAACGCCGGGTTTTTGCAGATATGGCATAATTTCCTTCGCAATCTCGCCATGGCCATCAACAATTCTATTCATCTCATTGATTGCGACGTGGTTTTAGGCGGACTGATCAGCCTCTTTCTGACAGACGATGATATAGAACTCCTTCAGCAGTATATCTGCGAAATAAACAGTTTCTCCTTCTACAAGCCCAGGATCTACCTGGGCATCATTGCAGAAAATGTTTCCGCCATCGGCGCGGCCTATCATCTTATCTGGGATTTTCTTGATCACGACAAGATTTTCCGGTAACTAAATCCCTGGCAGATCTGTCTGGGAGATTCGGATTTCTTGCATCCCACGCCAAACTATGCTACCATGGAAAAAACGAAACGGAGGATAACACCCATGATCAGAAAACCAGAAGAATGCGTCAAAGAATACCGGGAACATATGCGTGACGGCGCCGGCACCGTGGAGATCACCAACCTGGCCACTCCCGCCGAATTGAATGACAAGGGCCGCCTCTTTGCCAGGATCACCCTGAATCCGGGATGCAGCATCGGCTACCATGTCCACGAAAAGGACAGCGAGATCTTTTATATTTTGAAAGGCACCGCCGAGTACAGCGACAACGGCGAGATGAAAACAGTCGCCGCCGGGGATGTGACCGTATGTCCGGTCGGCACCGGCCATGGCATCGCCAACCATACCGACGGGGTGGTGGAGCTGGTGGCAGTCATTGTATATGCCTGACATACTTTGCAAAACAGAAATTGTCTGCTACGGAAGCATCATATACCTGCCACATTTTATACAGGCGTTTGTTCCGTTGCTGTGCCGATTGAAAAAGGGAAAGCTCTTTTCGGCTTTCCCCTTTCAATACTCTACACCACGTTCCGTCAGTGCCACAGGCCCTGACCGGATGCCGGGTATGTCTCAATCTATATATTATAGCACAGATATTGCCAAAGTTTTCCACCCGGCATCAGACTTTTTCTTATTCCTCTGAATCGTCAATATCAATCAACACTTTCATAGTAGATTCCCGATTTTGGTCAATGTATTCGTAGGCCGCCTGATAATCCCGAAAGGCAAAATGTTTCGTCATAAGTGGTTTCAGCTGAATCAAACCTTCATTCACCAGATGGATAGCTTCTACGTAATCTTCATGACGATACATCATCGTCGTATCAAGATCAAGCTCATGGTCATTTAATACTGCAAGATCCACCGTTGCCATCTTGGCAAATACGGCTACCAGGACAATTTTACTCCCCTTTCGGGCATATTTAATAGCCTGGCCCATAGTGATATCATTTCCCGCACAATCATAGATCACATCAGCCTTATCCGGGCCAAATGCCCCCACCATGGCTTCGCCAAAATCCACTTTCGTTGTATTTACTGCATAATCAGCGCCGACGGACTTCGCCAATTCAAGACGTTTATCCGAAACATCCGTGATCAGTACACTCTCTGCACCCAGCCCTTTTGCCGCCTGTGCCAGCAAAATGCCGATCGGGCCTGCGCCAAGAATCGCCACTTTGGCGCCCTTGATCTCCGCGAATCGTTTGCAGGCATGAACCGTTACTGCCAACGGCTCAATCATCGCTCCTTCGTTATAAGTAAGATTCTCCGGAAGCGGCGTTACTTTGGATGCATCTACTGCGAAATACTCACTGGCTGTACCGGTAGTCTGAAAACCCATGACTTTCAAATTCTCACACAGATTGTATTTGCCGTGAGTGCAAGGATAACATGCCCCACAGTAAACCTGGGGTTCAATAGTTACCTTCTGTCCCACCGTGAAGCCTGTCACATTACTTCCCAGCTCAACCACCTTCGCGCTGAGTTCATGGCCCTGCGTAATCGGATAAGAGGTAAAGGGATGCATACCATGGTATACATGAATATCGCTTCCGCAAATCCCGATCTTCATAACCTTCACAAGTACCTGATCCGGCTCAGGAACCGGTACGGCCACATTTCTGAATTCGATTTTTTTCGGCGCTGTCATTACCTGCTGGATCATTGTTGTTTTTTTCATAATTTGTATATCCTTCCTGCATATTTTTTATACGGCCTGCCGCTTTTTAGAAAGGCAGTCGATGCCAACTGCGATGGCGAGAACAAGTCCTTTGATCACCTGCTGCATATAGGAGCTGACATTCATCAGGATCATTCCATTTGTCAATGACCCAATGATCAGAACGCCCGCCACTACGCCGGAAATCTTGCCGATACCGCCATTTACGGACACCCCGCCCAACACAACACAGGTAATGACATCAAATTCATAACCGAGTCCCGCCGTATTCTGGGCTGATCCGGTTCTTGACAACATGACGATTCCCGCCAAACCTGAAAAAAATCCGGAAAAGGCATAAATCAGATATTTAGTTCGATTAACACGGATTCCAGAAAGTTCCGCTGCTTCCTCACTGCCTCCGATGGCATAGAAGTATCTTCCAAAATAGGATTTATTCAGTATAAAACTCCCTATACCAAAACAAACAATCATAATAATAGCTGATACGGGGATAATTCCGATGGTTGCTTTTCCGAAAATGCCAAAATTGTCATCGAAACCTGTAACGGGCATACCGCCAGAAATCAAATAGGAAATACCCTGGAAAATAGTCTGCGTTGAAAAAGTCGCTATAATTGCCGGTATGCCGATAGACGCCACCATGAAACCATTCAGGACACCCACTAACGTGGCCATAGCCACGCCGATCAGGGCAGCAATCCACATATTGATACCTGCTTTTACCATAAGCAGAGCGGTTATGATATTTACAAACGTAATAACCGAACCGGCGGAAAGATCGATTCCGGCAATCAGAATAACAAATGTCATGCCCACCGATGCGATCCCGTATACGGCGACCTGCCTGAGTATGGCAACTAGATTGCTCGGCTTAATAAAGGTCGGGTTAGCAATAGTGAATATGATAACCATGCAAAAAAACACTACCCATATTGCATTTTGTTTAATAATCGATTTTGTGTTGTTCATCCTTCTTCCCTCCCGTCTGATGTTACAGCAGACGCATAAGCCATAATTTTATCTGCGAAAAATTCTTCTTTTTGTACCTCGCCGGATATGCGGTTTTCACAAAGGACAAGGATACGGTCAGACATGCCGATCAGTTCTTCCATTTCCGAGGATATCAACAATATCGTTTTCCCCTCTTTAACAAGGTCATTGATCAATTTATAAATTTCATATTTCGCCCCAACATCAATTCCCCGTGTGGGTTCATCAAAAATGATCAGTTCTGCATTTGCCGCCAGCCATTTTGCCAGAATGACCTTCTGCTGGTTTCCCCCGCTGAGATTTTTAACCAACTGATCGGTGGTAGGCGTTTTAATGCCCATGGATGCCCTGTACTTCTCTGTTATGCTGTTTTCCGTTTTTACATCAATGACACTAAATCTGGAAATCCGTTCGTATATCGGCATATTTATATTGTGCTTTATAGAAATCCTCAGAAGTGCCCCATGACGTTTCCTGTCTTCCGGCACAAGGGCAATTCCCAGATCAATGGCTTCCCTTGGGCTCCTGGGATTAATCTCCTGGCCTTTAAAAATGATCTGGCCGGATTGTTTTACAGCCGCCCCAAATAAGATTTCAGCAAGTTCCGTTCTACCGGCTCCAACCAGGCCGCCCAGTCCAAGGACCTCCCCTTTATACAGTTTGAGATTGATATCTCTATCTCCATTGCCCGTAACGTGCTTTAATTCAAGTACAACTTCATTCCGGTCAATATGCGCCTCTCTCTCCGGATACTTATTTGTCATCTCGCGGCCCACCATCAGCTTTATCAGCTCATCTTGTGTAGAATCTTTTGTGATTAAAGTTTTAATATATTCTCCGTCACGCAGGACTTCTATCCGGTCAGATAACTGGAAGATTTCTTCCAAGCGATGAGATATGTAAATAATCGACACGCCTTTCTGACGCAGAAGTTGAATAACAGAAAAAAGGCTTTGCACCTCCTTATTCGTCAGAGGTGCAGAAGGTTCATCCATAATCAGTATATTGGCATTTTGCTGAATAGCTTTGGCTATTTCCACCATCTGCTGGTAACCGACAGACAAGTTTTTAACAAGCTCTTTCGGATTAATCTTGATTTGTAATTCAGCGAAGACTTTTTCAGCCTCTCTTTCCATAGCTCCGCGGTCAATAACGATTCCTTTTTTTATCGGCCGCCCAAGAAACAGATTTTCAGCCGCCGAAAGTTCCCCTACGTTGTTAAATTCCTGATAAATGATGGCGATTCCATTATCCGATGCCAGCTGGGGCGACATTCTGGAAAATGCTTTTCCATTCACTTTTATAGTTCCGGATGTCGGTATAACTGCTCCTGAACAGGTTTTGATCAATGTAGATTTCCCGGCTCCATTTTCACCAATCAGAGCTAGGATCTCTCCCTTCCTCAACTGCAGTGACACATCCTTTAACGCAACAACGCCAGGGTATTCTTTCTTTATATGTTCCAACTCTAATGCATAGTGTTCGCCCATGACTTTTCCTCCTGGCACAAAAATCAAATTCTGATCCGCTTATGAGAAAAGGCTGCAGGAAGTTGCTTCCACAGCCTTTTCCCGGTCGAGGGATCACCTAGCAGCTATTGCATTCCTTCAAGAATCTTCTGCGCATTTTCCGTAGTAATCCTGTTGGTATTGCGATAGATAATTTTATTGCTTTCATCAAATTCATTATTCAGTGTGCGGGCATAGAGAGATGCAACGGTGTTTGCCACATCGATGTAAGAACCTTCAAACCCGATCACACCCCGAGTTGCCTCATCTCCAAGAAGAGATTCCATCTGTTCTTTTGTGCCGTCTGTAGCAAAAACACCCATATCCTCCGGTATAGTTCCGCCTGTCGCAGTCATCAACGCCTCGTTTGCGCCGATATTCCCGCCGCCACCGATGGAGCAGACAACTTTACAGTCGGGATATTTTTGCAGGATAGTTTCCATGGAAGTCAACGCCTGATTAGCGTCCAATCCTGGCTGCTGCGCCACAATCTCATAGTTTCCGTCAGAAGTTGTTTTCTATCCTTCAATAATACCGTTCTCGCGTTCCAGCAACACCGGCGTCTGCGGATAATCGATAATTGCCACCTGCGCTTTGTTGTCAGCAGAAAAATGCTCATTAATAAATTCGCCGGCCATAACGCCAATTTCCACGCCAAGTTCGGTGTTGTCAATAATCCAGTCAACGTCTGCATTTTCCATCTTGTCATCCCAGCACATGATCTTGATCCCTTCATCCCGTGCGCTTTTACATACATCTTCAATGGCATCCGCATCGGAAGCATGCACCATCATCAGGTCGCACCCTGCTGAAATAAAATTCTCGATCTGGCCTATTTGTGTAGCCGAATTATCCTTGCAGTCTACAATGGTATACTCTGTGTTATGAGCCTTGAATACATCCTCAAGCGCTGACATAACCCCTGCCCAATAGGCATTTTCCAGAGACTGAATCGTTATACCTATCTTTTTCCCATCCAGAACACTCATATCTGCTTCACCTAAAACAGTCTCCAGATCGTCTGTTGTCAAGGCTGAAGTTTCTGCCACGCTTCCTGACTCAGCAGCATTACTGGTTTCTGTTTCCACAGGTTCAGAAACGCTGCTGGCTTCTGTGTCTGTTGAACCGGATACTTCACTGGCAGCAGATGCCACGGCACTCTTGTCAGCTCCACCGGACGAAGCATCTGCAGCGCTTGACGGCGTTCCTGATGCCCCACACCCTGCCAGGGCCGTTGCCATGATTGTGCCTGTTAACAAACTTGCCATTATTCTTTTCATCTATTTTTCCTCCACTACCTTAAAATTTGCTGTTATATTCCCTGACTGCGTCAAACATCGCCAGGATATTTTCCACTTTAGTATCAGATACGATATTATGTACCGGATTAAACACATAGCCGCCTCCATCGGAAAGCATGTCCATGCGTTCTCTTACTTCCTTGCGAACGCCGTCCGGGTCGGAAAACGCCAGAGTTTTCTGCGAATCCACGCCGCCACCCCAAAAACAAATTTTGCTGCCATACTTTTCTTTCAGCATCTTTCCGTCCATATCTTTGGCAGAAAGCTGAACCGGATTCAGTATATCCACACCCATATCCACAAAATCATCCATAAAATTCACAATACTGCCACAGCAGTGATACATAGTTTTCCAATTCGTATGTGTGTGGATCCAGTTATTGATGCGCGTATAGTGCGGCTTGTACAATTCCTGAAAAACTTCTGTTGAAATCAGTGCAGAATTCTGCGCCCCATAATCAGCTGTGCTGACCAAAATCACCTGTATCCGGTCACCTACCGCTTCTCTGTAAATTTCCAGGTTTTTCATGGTGTTTTCTGTTTGCATAGTGAATACTTCCTCAACGTACTCAGGGTACATGAGTGTTGCTGCCAGAAAATCGGCCATCTTCCGGATCCCGGCGGGATGTTTCACAAAGGGCGCCGGTACGACACCGGCATCACCCAGCAAGGCATAGGGAAACTGGCCTATGACCGCATAATCTGTATCCCGGTCAAGGTGGACGGAGTTATTTTCGATTTCTTTTGCAACATCATCCCTGATCTGCGGAAAGTCATCTTTGAAGTCTTCCCTAGGGGTCAGATTATCTTCATCATATTCCGGCAACCTCTCCATGATATTGTCAAAAAATGAGCCACCCGGTAACATTTTGGTACTGGCCGGAACTGTTTTATCGCCCTGTGGATACATGACAATAGAACCATCCTTTAAAATATCCCATTTGTTGTCAGCTGCAATAAGGGCATGTGCTCCGTCAAGTGATGTAAAAGGCTGTAAACGGTTTGTCCTGCAACCGTTGGTATCGACCGGGTAGTTAAGGCATACCGTGTCAATACCAAGTTTCTCCCTCACATCATCATCCACTTTTGCCGCAAACATAAATAACTCATTTAATTCGCATGGTTTTTCCGGCAATCCGAGCGCGGCCCGCAGATTTTGATAAGCCTTGGCGCTGATCGTCGAAACCTGTGTCCCGCCCAAATCAACAGGCACTCTGTCTGGCACTCTGTGATTGATTGCCTCAATTACACGTTCTCGCGAAGTCATTTTTCTCCTCCCTGCTATATTGAATTTTCGGATACCCTGCTATTTAAATAGCCTTTTTGAAGCCGTCTGCCTGTAAAACCGGTATTCAGGCAAGCCATCCTGTTAATATTTGCAGCTGTTAATATTTACTCGCTTCATGTTTTTATGATATTATTTATATGTTCATTATTCTATAAGGATTTACCCCGCTTTATATAAATATTGTACTATTTGCATAGCCCCACTATACACAAAAAATAT
Organism: Lachnospiraceae bacterium; assembly: GCA_003542935.1. Lineage (GTDB taxonomy): Bacteria > Bacillota > Clostridia > Lachnospirales > Lachnospiraceae > UBA11957. The sequence goes on from DPJQ01000054.1 coordinate 8,620, forward strand.
TTCAGGGAGGATTTCATTTATGCAAGATAAAAAAATCATCAGCAGAGTTCTTGAAGATAATTCAGAAGTCATTGACTATGACAGTTCAGGAATTCCTCTGTATATCAAGACAGAATGCCTGTCTTACTATTTGGATATGCGTTCTACGGCACATTGGCATGATGATCTGGAAATCATGTATATCATCCATGGCGAACTGATTTATCATGTGAACAAGCAAAATCTTCATCTGAGTACGAATGACTGTGTGATCGTGAATTCCAGACAGATCCATTTTAGCTCGTCTTACAGACACCGCGAATGTACATTTACCTGCATAGTCTTCCATCCTCAGCTGTTTTCAGGGAATGCCCAACTATACGAGTCCCTGTTTCTGCCCATAATTAAAAATCCCTCATTTGAATACGTCCATGTAAAGGCTTCCCATCCTCTGCACGATAAACTTTCCAAACTTGTTTTTGGCATTATGACAAACAAAGCAGAAAAAAATATTGGCTATGAAGTGAAAATCATAGGTGCACTATACACTTTTTGGGGAACCTTTGCTGAATTGTCCGGATACTTAACCATGAGCTGTGGTGCTGCCCGCGATGCCGATATGGCTGCCCAGAAAGATATGGTCTCATTCATACATCAATGTTATATGCAGGATCTAACGTTGAACGATATAGCTTCTGCCGGGCATGTTGGCAGAAATAAATGCTGTCTGCTTTTTAAAGAATACCTTCATCAGTCGCCCATCGAATTTCTGATTCAATATCGCCTGGAAAAAGGCTGTCTGCTTCTGAAAAAAACAGACAGCAGCATTACAGAAATTTCTGAAAAATGTGGGTTTAATAATGTCAGTTATTTTTGCCAAAAGTTTAAGAGCCGTTATGGATGCTCACCCAGAATATACCGCAAAACAGCAGAAAACTAATA
>DPJQ01000054.1:9817-10442 GCA_003542935.1 Lachnospiraceae bacterium
CTAATACCGAAAAAAGCTGAACCGTTACTACATAAAAACAATCGCATCTTTAAGAAAGCCGTTTATCTCTTGACAAACGGCCCTGTCGCGTGTATGTTAGTACTATAAATCAGCAACAGAAACCATTTTCTGCTGTCAAACCAAATACTTTGTTGATTCGGTAGGTGAGGCCACCGCAGAGGATATGGATTGCTGCCGCGAAGTTGTGGAGACACAACCAGAAGGTCAGCAGGTCACGTCGCAAAAGGCGTGATCTAACGCAATTTCACGCCCTGCGACGCTAAAGCTTGAACGGTTCACAGTTTTTATATGTGTCACTGTTCAGGCAGTGACATTTTTTTGCTTCGGTACGCAAAACCGCCACGTAAAAACATGTCTCCATGCAATGGCAAATTTTCTGCATGTTTCTGCAGGCCCAAACCGAATCAACCACATATCTTAAGAGAAAAGGAGGCGAAACCATGGACGCAGACGGCACTAGTAGCGGCACGACAACAGTTCCCATACGGCAGACCGGCGCATCTCTGCGCCCATTTCGCCCTTGCAGACGATTGTAATTATCGGTCCGGCCTGTAGTTTTGCTGCGCGAACCCCGGTGTAATGTCCCGCTCACATTTCGCAAAAT
>DPJQ01000054.1:10745-15538 GCA_003542935.1 Lachnospiraceae bacterium
AATGACTTGTCTGAAAGTGAACGGTACAAGACACCGGTAAATTACAAATAGTTTTGTTGTGTCTTTACTTCGCTATCTCCGGTATAACTGCGTAACCCGCGGAAATAACTGATAAGAGGAGGAAAGACTGATGACAGATCCCTTAGAGACTTTAAAGACCAGCATCAAGGCGCTGGCGGAAGTGAAAAAATATGCCACTCTCCGCGATATCCTGTCCACCATGAACGCGGCGGATATCGCATCCCTCTTCGAGGATGACATGCCCGAAGAGATTGTACCCCTTTTGTACCGGCTGCTCCCCAAGGAGCTGGCCGCCGATACCTTCGTGGAGATGGAGCCGGACACCCAGCAGATGCTGATCACCGGTTTCTCCGACAACGAACTCAAGGAAGTCGTTGACGAGCTTTACGTCGATGACGCCGTTGACCTGGTGGAGGAAATGCCCGCCAATGTGGTAAAACGTATCCTGATGCAGGCGGACGCCCAGAAACGCCAGATGATCAACACCATCCTGAAATACCCAGAGGATTCCGCCGGGAGCATCATGACCACCGAGTTTGTAGATCTGCGCCCCCATATGACGGCGGAGGATGCCATCCTGCACATCCGCCGCAGCGGCATCACCAAAGAAACCATCAACAACTGTTACATCTGTTCCAAAGACCGTAAACTGATCGGCGTGGTGACGATCCGCGGCCTGATCATGGCTGAAAGTTCACAGACCATGGATGAGCTGATGGAGGAAAACGTAATCGCCGTCACCACCATGGAGGATCAGGAGACGGTGGCCCAGCAGTTTTCCAAATACGGCTTCCTGGCCATGCCCGTGGTGGACGGGGAAGACCGCCTGGTGGGTATCGTCACCGTCGATGACGTGCTGGACGTGCTGGAAGAGGAGGTCACCGAGGATATCGAGAAGATGGCCGCCATCGTGCCGGCCGACAAGCCTTATCTGCGCATGACCAGTTTCGAGCTGTGGAAAAGTCGTATCCCCTGGCTGCTCCTTCTGATGGTATCGGCCACCTTCACCGGCATCATCATCACCGGCTTTGAGGAGTCCCTGGCCAAATATGTGGTACTCACCGCCTATATCCCGATGCTGATGGACACCGGCGGAAACTCCGGCTCCCAGGCATCCGTGACCGTGATCCGCGGCATCTCCCTGAACGAGATCGAATTCAAGGATATCTTCCGGGTCATCTTTAAAGAAATGCGGGTGGCCCTGCTGTGCGGCGTGACCCTGGCCGTCTGCAATCTGGCCAAACTGCTGCTCTTTGACCGTTTGGCCATCATGGTTGCCGCCACCATCTGCCTGACGCTGGTGGTGACGATTTTCTGCGCCAAGATCGTCGGCTGTTCCCTGCCACTGATCGCCTACCGGCTGGGTTTCGACCCCGCCGTCATGGCCAGCCCCTTTATCACCACCATCGTGGATGCGATCTCGCTGCTGGTATATTTCCAGTTTGCCACGAGGCTGCTGGGACTGGGGTAACATCGAATATTACTAAAAACCGGATACACAATGGCCGAATCATACAGGCCGTCGTGTATCCGGTTTGCAGATGACAACATCACATATCTTCTAAGACTTAACGATAGAAAACCTGGTGCCTCTTCCCCCACCCGGTGGCAGAAGACAGCTGTGTCGTCTATTTTCTTTTCGGATTAAAATTATACAAAACACTTTGAAAAAAGCAATCGTTTAATACACAATTCTAAAATAATCCAAATACGTTTTATATTTATCCTGTGCTGTCAGGCAAGTATCCGTCAGATAACCTTTCTCTCTGTTCCACTCCTTCAATCCACGGTAATAAAACAATTTCAGATTATCTTCAATGATGAAAGGAACGATATCATATTTCAGGCACTCTTTGAACATAATCAGTCTGCCTACGCGGCCGTTACCATCCTGAAACGGATGAATCCGCTCAAACTTCACATGGAAGTCCAAAATATCCTCAAAAGTCTTTTCTTTCTTGGCGTTATACTCTGCCAGCAGTGCTTTCATCTTATTGGCAGTTTCTTCCGGAAGCGCTGTGTCCATACCACCAACTTCATTTGGCAATCTCTTATAATCACCAACTGCAAACCAGTCTTTTCCGGAATCGCTGGTGCCGGTCTTCAGGATCAGATGAAGCTCCTTGATAAACTTTTCAGTCAGGAGTGCTTTTGCGTTGTCGATAATCCTATCGATACATCGGAAGTGATTTACCGTTTCAATCACATCATCCACATTAAGCACTTTATCTTCCACTCCGATGGTATTCGTTTCAAAAATGTATCTGGTCTGATCGTGGGTCAGGCGGCTGCCTTCCATGTGGTTGGAGTTGTATGTCAAGTCGATCTGTGTCTTATGGTAAATACCGCCGGAATACCTGGTTGCTTTTTCTTCCCGCAGAATATCCAGCAAAGTGGCAGGATACTTTTTGCACTTATTGGAACGCTCTGGTCTCTCTGCATTCTCCGGGATATTCCAGATCCTGCCAGCCAGAAAAGCGCCCGGAACACGCCCATGAGCACAGTAGTTCCTTACACTGCGTTCCGAGATATTCCATTTTTTTGCCATTTCTACAACTGAAAGGTATCGCATATGCTCTCCTTTGTTTATCTCACCGTCCCTCATCCACCATCTCCGTGAACGATTTCCACTCCACTCTCCTCTTCCTGAACCGATACCAGCTTGCGAAATGATTATAAAAATAATACGCATGGGTCAGAAACTGCCCCACCAGCACATTTTTTGAACGGAGGGTCTTGCTGTAGAGTTCCCCTGTAGCCTTATCCTCTTTGCAGTTTCGGATATAATCAATAAGATCATCCTCGGTGGCCACGTCATCGGGGATATCCACCCAGCCCATTCCCACGCATTTTAAATGATGGGCATCGCTGCCGCCCGTGCCCGGTCTGCCGAACTGATAGGCCAGCGCCTTGGCCCTGGCATTACTGTCCTCTTCCTCGCAGGCATTCCAGGTCTCCACGAAATCAAACTGCCGCATCAGCCATTCCAGACGCCGGCGCTGCTTCGTGTTTGTAAAGCTTAAGAAACGCTCCCCACAGGGATGGGCAGGCCCCAGTATGCCCCCGTTTAAGTGCACTACCTCGATCAGATCCTTCACCGGCAGCCCGCGAAGCTCCAGGATCGGCAATTCCGTACCCCTTGGCATGATCACCAGCATGTGGCCCGCATCGATCGTATCATATTCTATTCCCTTCCACACATGGAACGCATGGGGATCGTCCTTCTCGTGGCGGTGCCTCTTGGCCCAGGCCCGGTAGCCTTTGTAGGAATCATGATCTGTCACCAGCATCCCGCCGAAACCAAGCCCTTTCAGTTTTGACGCAAATACCTCCACAGACACCTGTCCGTCCAGGGAGCCCTCCCTTGTGTGGCAATGCATATCTACCTTCATAAAATAAATACCTCCTGTCCTCCGGTTATCCGCTGACCCGTAAATACTCCTGTCCCCCGGCTGTCCGCCGCCACAGGAACTCTCTTACTGCACCTGCCGTTCCCGCTTCAGAGCCGCCACACACTCAATGTGGGAGGTAAAAGGAAACATATCAAAAGGCCAGACGGTCAGTCCGCGATAACCGTGGCCGGTCAGATACTCCAGATCTCTCTTCATTGTTTCCGGGTTGCAGGAGATATATACTATCTGCCTGGGCGCAAGCCTCACAGCCGCCCGGAGAAAGGCTTCGCTGCCACCGCTTCTGGGCGGATCCATAAACAGCACATCGGCGCTCTCCCCGTTTTCTGCCATCTCCTCCATAAACTCCCCGGCATCCTCGCAGTAAAACTCAATATTTTTTATCCCATTTTGTTTCGCATTGCGGATCGCGTCCCGCACCGCATCCTCATTCAATTCCACGCCGATGACCCGCCCTGCCCGTCCGGCAGCGATCAAACCGATGGAACCGATACCGCAATAAGCGTCGATCACCGTCTCCTTTCCGGTCAGATTGGCCAGACGGATGGCTTTCTCATACAGCCGCTCCGTCTGCACCGGATTGATCTGATAGAAGGATCGTGATGAGATCCGAAACCTCAATCCACACAGAATATCTTCAATATAGCCTTTGCCGTACAGCACCTTTTCACGCTCGCCCAGCACCATACTGGTATCCTGGTCATTGACGTTCAGCACGATCGTCGTGATCTCCGGGTGTTTTTCCCGCAGAACCCGGACAAACGCGTTTTTCGACGGGAAGATCGGCGACGCCGTCACAAGCACCACCATCACCTGCCCCGTGGCCGCACCGGTACGGATCAGCACATGACGCAGAAGCCCGCGGCCGCTGTCCTCGCCGTATATCCGTATCTTAAAAGATTTCAGCATATCCCGGATGGTATGAATAATGGCGTCCGCTCTTTGATCCTCAATCTGGCAATTCTCTATCTCCACCACGCAGTGGGAATTTTCCTGGTAGATACCGGAAACGGCCCGCCCTTTCCTGAAATCAAAGGCCGCATGGACTTTGTTCCTGTAATGATAAGGAACCTCCATCGCCGTGATCGGAAACACCCGGCAAAACGGGCCGATCAACCGCTCCACTGTCCTCTGTTTGTCTTCACACTGTTTTTCATAGGGCACTCCCTGATAACTGCATCCACCGCAGCGCTTATGCTTCGGGCATATCGGTAATTGTCCTTCCATCTTCTCTCCCCTTTTCCATTCCGCCATTCTGTTTGTCATCCCGTCTTTCATACTACGTCCCGATTATCTTAGTAACAGTTCAGCCTCAATGTCAGTAACTTAAGCCGTCACACAGCTGCCATCTGTGCCAGATAA
>DPJQ01000054.1:15822-22567 GCA_003542935.1 Lachnospiraceae bacterium
TAAGTTCTGGAAGGGCATTTCAGGCCAAAAGTCCATTTTTCAAATGACATCTCATACTTCATTATGGTAGTATAAATATTATGTAAAGTCAATTCACACATGCGTTCATATTAAAATCTTATTATATGTCAAGGGAGGATTACAAAAATGGCCAAAGATACAGACACATTTTTTCAGGAAAACGCCCGACGGGAACAGGCAGAAAAGCTGGAGCGCTACCGGATACTGAATGAGCAGGTGAAAAAAGGTGAGATCCTCTTTACCGGATCTTCCCTGATGGAACAGTTCCCCATCCACGAGCTTTTGATGACTGCCGGGATCAATCGGATCGTCTACAACCGCGGCGTCGGCGGATTCACCACCGACGACATGCTGGAGCATATGGAAGAAATAGTATTTGCCACCGAACCGCGGAAAATCTTTATCAATATCGGGACAAACGATATCGGCAAACCGGATTACCGGCTGGAAGCTCTGTTAGAAAATTATGAAAAGATCCTGGCCCGGATCCGGGAACGGCTCCCCGGGGCTGCTATTTACCTGATGGCTTACTACCCCGTCAACGAGACGGATAAACTGCCGGAGGGCGACTGGGGGAAATCCCTGTTTTCCACCAGGACAAACGAAAATATCCGCATCGCCAATCAGGCCATAGAGGCTCTGGCCGATAAAGCGGGCTGTACTTTTATCAATGTTAATACCGGGCTTACCGATGAAAGGGGAAAACTAAAGAAAGAATATACCATAGAAGGTATCCATATGTATGCCAATGGCTACCGTCAAGTGCTGGAAAATCTGATAAAATATTTATGAAAGAAGGTGAACTTATGGATGGTGCCGAAATCATGAAAAATGCCATGGACGAATTTAAAATCTGCAGGATCCCTTCTCATCCTGCAGATTTTTTCATCCGTTTCTATTTTCTTTTTCCGACCCGATAATTCCTCACTGCCAATGTTCCGTCTGCAGTGGCCGGATAAAGTCAATCTGTTCTTCACTGGGCGGCGGAAAACAGAATGTCACGACAAACAGCGCTGTGAGAGATACGGCTATGCCCACATAAAGCGAAGGAATGACTGCATTCCATGCCGGAACCAGTCCCCAGACCATTACGGTCAGGATACCGCCCACCATACTGGCCAAAAAGCCCTGGGTATTGACCCGGTTCCAGAAAGCGGATACCAGATAGGCCGGTGCAAAGGCCGCCATCAGGTTCGCGGCATAATACATCAGATCCAGCACGGAGGACATGAACACAGACACAAATATGCAGATTGCCGTCACACAGACCATGACTGCCTTCCCCATACGGACACTGTTTTTGTCGCTCAGCTCCACATGGAACAGCCCCTGTACGATATCGCGGGTGATCACGGTTCCCACAATGATGACCGCCTCGCTGGCCGTCGACATGCAGGCCGACACGATAGCCGCAGCAAAGATAGCCGCCCCCCAGGGGAAGACTTTCCGAAACAGTTCAATCAAGGCATAGTCCCCGTTTTCCAGACCCGGCACACAGGACACACATACAAACACACCCAATGCCGTCAACAGTACAATAGTACAGGCCACAACCCCCGAAAGATAACAGGCCTTCACCGCTGTTTTCTCGTCTTTGGCGGAAAACGTGCGGGTATAGATACCGCTGTACCGGAAACTATTCATAAATGTGGGTAAGAATCCGGCGATGATCACGGCCGGGGTTCTGCCCGCCATGGGATTCGCTTCCCAGCCCTCCGGAAGCCCTGCCATGATCTGGCTAAAGCTGCCCTGCTGTCCGATTCCCACGATGATCGCGAGCAAAAGCCCAGCAATACATATTCCCATCTGAATCAATGTCACTACCAGGGAGCCGGTGAGGCCCCCCAGCGCGACATAGACCAGGACGATGATGCCCGAGGCTGCGCATGCCCATCCGTAGGGCACGCCCATACACAGATCCAGAATGATCGCAATGGCCATGTACTGGCCCACGATATAGGCAATACTCTGGATCGTCTCAAAGATTGTGTAAACACCTGCCACACGGGGTGTAAACCGCCGCCGCAGGATCTCGGTGAAAGTATATACATTCCTCGCATCGCCCAGACGTTTGACGCGACGCGCCATGATCGGCCCGAAGACGAAGAAGGAAAGGCTGAACCCCACCGGATACCAGATGCCCGCTCCCAGGCCGCCGCTGTAAGCGGAGCCGTATACGCCTACCAGAGTGCCCGCTCCCACCCAACCCATCACATGTCCGGCCACGATGAGCCAGACTGAATTCTGCCGGCCGGAGAGGAAGTAGTCACTGGAGCTTTTCCGGGATCGTTTGGCATATGCGCCGCCAACAATGACCATGGCGACGCAGAATACTACAATTCCAATGCCTTCTATCATAATTTACCTCCTTTTCCCGGAGGGTTTTCGGGTTCCATACTTATGCTTCCCCGAAGTTATTCTTTTTCTTCATGCGCAGAAGCGCGATTGTACAGATAAAGCCCAGCAGCATCAGGCCGCAGGCAAACCAGAGCATGTAGCGATATCCGCCGTTTCCATATTTCGTCAGCATGGAACCGGCCATCGCATAGACAAATACATCCGGTGCGCTCAAGCAGGTGGACATCAAACCGGTAGATGTACCCAGTGTCTTTTTCGGCGCTTTTATCTCTGACAGAATCGCCGGATAAATGGAATAGGAACCATGCTGACAGATGGCAACCAGGAACAGAAGTACCACCGCTACTGCCAGCATCGTCGGCGCCCAGGGAATCACCGTGAGCAGGAAGCAGCTGCCAATAGCCATAATATACAGTACCACATACAGTTTCAGAACAGATCCGATTTTATCCGCGATCGTACCTACGACGGGGCTTACAACCGCGTTACAGAGACTGCCTGTCAAGGTTGCCAGAAGAGTCATGGTTGCCAGCGGCATACCAAACACATCGCCCAGCATGGGATTGATGTAACTCATGGCAAAGAAAGTTATGTAGATACCTGCGGCGGCCACAAAGCTCAGAAGCAGGCGGGGTGTTTTGAAAATATTCAGAATATCCCCAAAAGTAAAGTCGTTGGTTTTTTCCAGATTCTCTTTCGGCACCTTGACAAAAACAGTAAGCAAAATACCGGATATGATCAATATTCCCGAATACAGGGCAACAATGACTTTAAATCCATGCTGTGGGCTGAATCTGGCCACAATCGCCGAACCAATCAGCGTAATAACAAATGTACCGATTGCTGAGAAACAGGCATACCAGCTAAACAGACGGGCCTGCTGCCCTTCCGTACCGGAAAGGGAAATCAATTTACACATGGGGCACCACTTCGGCATCTGGCACATCAGCCCCAGCGCACAGTAACATACCAGCATTACAGGGAAACTGGGAATATTAAACATTACCAGCATAGCCAGTATGGGATTTGCAAAATAAGCAAACTGCAGACACCGTTTCGGATTTACATAGTCTGCGAGCACACCGCCAAAAAGTACGGAAACCACTGTACATATTCCTGCCAGACTCAGCATCGTGCCCACCTGGGCTTCACTGAAACCTGTCGCCGTCACAAACAGCGCGTGAAACATTGTCGCGAAATACGCCAGGCCACAGGTTCCCGTATAACCAAATCCTAAAATCAATGACATGCGGTATTGATAACCGGTTAATTTTTCTTTCTCCATCTTTTCAAACACTCCTTTCTCATGTGTTGGTAATGATCGAGTACACAATCAGATTACTCATCAAGGCCTCTTTGTCTTCATCCGACATATCCTCGGGCATAATGGCCTGTTTGATTTCCTCCCAGTCCCGCTCGTAGTTTAAAATCTTTTCATATTCCATACTACATCTCCCCCCTACAGTTTCACACTTCGCAGATAATCCAGAACTGCCAGCAGATTCTCTCTCTTGACACCGCCCTCGAAGGAAGCCAGTTTGTCAAAACTGAAGATCCAGTTTCCGTCATAATTGACGGTTTCCATCATCTCTTTGGCCTTGTCCACACACTGTTCCACGGTTCCTTCACCCAGAAGGGTCGTAGGATAACCTCCCATGAGCGTAAAATTCGGAAGTTTCTCACGGATTTCAACCGGATCGTCCTGCTCTAAAAGGATACCAAAACGTTTATCTTCCAGATCCTGCAAAAACTCCAGCTTGTTTTTGATCGCGCCCTCAGCGTAAATAAAAGCTGTCTGGTCATGCTCCGCAACGAAGTCAAAATATTTCTTCATCCAGGGCCAGTAGAATTTCTCAAACTGTTTCGGGCTGAGCAGCGTGTAAGCCATCGGACAGGTATACGTATCAAAGACAAATGTCCCGTCATTTTCAATATACGGCGCATAGCTCATAAACTCACCCCAGAGCCGCTCGTCAATGGCCTCCATGGCCTCTATCATTTCCTCTTTATGACGGCGCAAATCCAGGGAAGTATTTTTCAATCCGCGAAGGCCGGACACAAAGAATTCAAAAGGCATCTGGTAGCCGCCTGCGCACAGATTCGGAACACCGTACTCTTCCACCATGGTCCCGTAGATCCGGCCGCAATACTCGTTGTACCGGATCAGCTCCTGCACCGCTTTCTTCAAATGCTCAACGGCCTCTTCTTTTGACTCATATTCATAATGACGGCAGAGCATATCCTCAAAAATGAATTTTACGATTCCCTTCTCCGCCAGCGCCGGATAATCCTCATCCTTCATGGAGAATGTGTCGGTGATGGACAGTGTCGGCGGTTCATCGGTGATAATGAAACGGGGCTTTCCGAAAGATTCCTGGAACGCCACTTTATTTAACACACAATAATCCGCGTGAGCGTCAAAGCCGTACATTTCCTGATACTTGCATACTGCCTCATGGAGCGTATCATAATCATGAAGGCCCTCGCTGAATTTGATATCCTGATCAATCAGCTTCCAGAGGCCGTCATTGCTTACCAGGGGCACCCGGTCCGGTTTCTTTCTCTTTCTGACCACATCCAAAAACAGCTCGGTTCTCTCTTTCACGGTTTTTTCCGCTTCCGCCTTCGAGAGCTTTTCAAACATAGTTGTCTGCCTCCTTTCCATATTTTCTACTCGGCCGCCCAGGCTTTACATGTTGCCACGGTAGTCTGGGGGCTGTATGCCCATGCGTCGGCACCGGTGCTTACACGGGCTTCCTCGCTGACCGGGGCGCCGCCTATGAGCACCCTGCAGTCCAGTCCGGCTGCCTTCAAAGCCTCCACCGTATCTTTCATGGAATTTAAAGCCAGCGTCAGCACGCCCGAGAGCACCACGATCCGGATATTCTCTGCCTTCGCCACCTCCACCACTTTCTCCGGCGGCACGTCAATACCCAGATCCAGCACCTCAAACCCGGCTGCCTCCAGCATGGCCCTCACAATATTTTTACCGATATCATGAAGATCATCCTTGACCGTACAGAGAATCATTTTTGTCTTTTCTCCGCTGCCGCCGCCGTCTCCGACCAGCGCATCTTTCAAGATCGACACAGCGTCAGTCATCAGCTCGCCGGCATAAATCAGGTCTCCGACGAAGTACTCTCCCTCCTCGAAATATTTCCCCACTGTGTCCATACCTTTCTGGCAGGCTTTCATCGCATTTTCGGCATCCTGACCGCCCTCCGCCATGACTTCCTCCAGCATTTCCTTGACAGTGTCCTCGTCAAGCTCTCCCATGGCCGCTGCCAAAGCATCAAAATCAACCATAGAAATTCCTCCTCTCTGTCATTTCCTCTATCTCTTAACGCCAATTTTACCCTGGCGGTAAGCACGGTTATATTTACGTCCTGACTTATCCCTCTGCATCAGTGCCTCACAGGCATATATCGTGGACATCATATCCCGGTTGCAGGGATCCATAATCGCCGAATCCAGCCCAGCCTCCAAAGCATAGGCCATGCAATTTGCATTTATATATTTCCTGGCAGGCATATTGAAACTGATATTGGAGATGGCGCCCGTAACTTTGACCTCCGGTGCATATTCATGGATGCCGCGGATGCAGGTGCAGAAATCCTCCATGGCGCCCGGCATCGTGGCCAGCGCCATCACACAGGGATCGATATGTACATTCTTTATGGCAACCCCGTAATGATCTGCCTTGTCGATGATCCGCTTCGCAATATCGATCTTTTTCTGAGAATCGTAAGGAATCCCGTCCTGATCACATGTGAGCCCCAGCACCTGCCAGTCGCTGCCCGCGATCAACGGGAAAATCGTCTCACATTTATCGCCCTCCTCATTTACGGAGTTGACCATTCCGGGCTTTTTCACTCTGCCCTCCTCAAGGATCCTGGCCAACAGCTTCGCGTTGGGGCTGTCGATACAGAGGGGAACCTCCGTCACGTCCTGCATCAGGCCGATCAGCCAGCACATAGTCTCATACTCGATGTCGGTCGCCGTAGACGGCGCACAGTCCAGAAAATGGGCTCCGGCTTCGGCCTGGGCAATCGTCCTTTCCCGAATTAACGCTTCATCATGTTCCGCGATCGCCTGCTTGATGGAAGGAATCGCACCATTTATCTTTTCACCTATCAGAATCATTTTCCTGCTCCTCCTGTGCTTGCAATGCTGTTCTTGTATACACAACTTGTGTACACAAGAACAGCATACTACACTGCCATCCCTTTGTCAATATAAAACAATTTTTTTCTTAAAAAACCGTTATTTGTAGATAATTTAACAATGATTAATGGCAAAATTGCGTCTGAAAGATTCAAGGTAGTTACAGTTCAGTTACCGGCTGAACCAATGTCATTTACTTAAG
>DPJQ01000275.1 GCA_003542935.1 Lachnospiraceae bacterium
GGGTTGAAGAAGTGCATGCCGATCATCGGACGATCCAGTCCTTCGCCGATCTTTGTGATGGAGAGGGAGGAAGTGTTGGATGCAAACATGCAGTCCTTCTTCACGATACCCATCAGCTCTGTAAAGATGTTCTTCTTGATCTCCAGGTTCTCCAGAGCAACTTCCACGATCAGATCGCAGTCCGTGCAGATGCCGTTGAGGCCTGTGGTGATCTTGCCCATAACCTCATCAGCTTTTTCCTGTGTGATCTTTTCCTTGCCCACAAGGAAGTTCATGTTCTTCTGAATTTTTGCCTTGCCGCCCTCAGCGTACTCTTCCTTGATGTCGCAGAGGCATACTTCGTAACCGTCAGTCATTGCAAATGCCTGTGCAATACCGGAACCCATTGTACCAGCGCCAATAATACCTACTTTCATTTTAAGATCCTCCTGTTTGATATATTATTTTTTACAGTTTTCTACATGTTTTTAAAGGGCTCTTTCACTTTCTCCTTGTTCTTATCGAGGAAGAATGCCATGCCGTATTTCTGGTCTTCCGTCTCAAAGCAGTCTCCGAAGAGTTTCTCCTCAATCACAATGGCCTCATCCATACCCACTTCCAGACCGTCATTGATTGCCTTCTTACAGTTGCGCACAGCAATAGGAGCATTCTTTGCAATGCCTGCCGCCATCTTCTGTGCCGCCGCCATCAGCTCTTCCTGAGGATAAACCGCATTCACAAGGCCGATCCTGAGCGCTTCCGGCGCCTTGATGTTTCTGGCCGTATAGATCAGCTGTTTCGCCATGCCCGGGCCCACCAGACGTGCTAATCTCTGGGTTCCGCCGAAACCGGGGGTAATGCCCAGACCAACCTCGGGCTGTCCGAATACCGCATTCTCGGAGCAGATGCGGATGTCACAGCTCATGGATATCTCACAGCCGCCGCCCAGTGCGAAGCCGTTCACCGCAGCGATCACAGGGATCGGGAAAGTCTCCAGTTTCCGGAATACATCGTTGCCCTTCTTGCCGAAAGCTTCGCCCTCCGCCTTCGTCAGTGTGCTCATCTCACCGATGTCAGCGCCTGCCACAAAGGATTTTGTGCCTGCGCCGGTTAAGATCAGACATCTCACTTCGTTTAAGTCCACCGCTTCCAGTGTCGCGTTCAGTTCATCTAACACCGTTGAATTCAGCGCATTTAACGCTTTTTCACGGTTGATCGTGATGGTGCCGACCTGTCCGTTCACTTCATACAAAACAAATTCCATGGTATTGCCTCCTTGTCAATATTCTGTGGAAAATCCTCTGCCAAAAGTTTTCCGGCACGCTTTCCCGTCCGGTTATCCTGAGAACTTCCCGTCTGATAAACGCTCGAATACCGGGAAGCTGTAAACACTTCCCGGTATCTGTCTTTCTTTCATCCAAGACTCTTTCAGTCTCTCTCCACGATGGTTGCGCAGCCCATGCCGCCGCCGATACACAGTGTCGCAAGACCTTTCTTCGCGTCTCTCTTTTCCATCTCGTACAGCAGCGTCACAAGGATACGGCAGCCGGATGCTCCCACCGGATGTCCCAGTGCGATAGCACCGCCGTTCACATTCAGTTTTTCAGGATTGAAGCCCAGTTCCTTTGCCACTGCAACAGACTGTGCAGCGAAAGCTTCGTTCGCTTCGATCAGGTCCATATCATCCACTGTCAGGCCTGTCTTAGCCATCACTTTTCTGGTTGCAGCAACGGGGCCGATACCCATGATGGAGGGATCTACGCCGCCCAGAGCGCCGGCCACGAAAGTAGCCATCGGCTTTACGCCCAGCTCTTTTGCCTTCTCCTCACTCATCACAACGATGGCAGCAGCTCCGTCGTTGATGCCGGATGCGTTGCCCGCTGTCACCACGCCGCCTTCCTTCTTGCCGGAGCAGCATTTCAGTTTTGACAGCGCTTCCATCGTCGTTCCCGGGCGGGGGCCTTCATCTTTCACAAAGTCGACAACTTCTTTTTTCACTTTTACGGGAACGGGTACGATCTCATCGTTAAATCTGCCCTCATTCATCGCCTTCTCACACTTCTGCTGACTCTTCACGGCGAACTCATCCAGCTCTTCCCTGGTCAGTTTCCACTGCTCCGCAATATTCTCGGCAGTGATCATCATATGATACTGATTGAAAGCATCCCACAGAGCGTCGTTCACCATGGTGTCCACCAGAGTGCCGTTGTTCATTCTGTAACCGTAACGGCCATTCATCATCGCATAGGGTGCCATGGACATGTTTTCCATACCGCCCGCCACTACGATATCGGCATCGCCCGCCTGAATCATCTGTGCAGCCATATTCACACAGTTCAGTCCGGAACCACACACTACGTTTACTGTCACGGCAGGAGTCTCCACAGGAATTCCCGCTTTGATGGAAGCCTGACGCGCAACGTTCTGGCCGAGGCCCGCCTGGATAACACAGCCCATATAGACATGGTCAACCTGATCCGCTGCTACGCCCGCTCTCTTCAGCGCTTCCTTGATCACGATGGAACCCAGTACAGGTGCCGGAGTACTTCCAAGAGCTCCGCCCATTTTGCCGATAGCGGTACGACAAGCACCAGCTAATACTACTTTTTTTGCCATTTGAATAGCCCTCCATTTTATAAATTTTGTTTGTTATTTTTTTGACAAACTCACTTTTTCTATTATATCACAGCGTTCGACAGATTGCAACAACGAGGCGTGCAAAATTCTCTCGTTCTCACGGACTTTGCAGCACATGCAGCGCAATGAATGTTGCGCTTGTCCTGGACTGAACCGTTGCACAAAAGCCCGTATCCCTGCCGGCCGCCGCGGTCACACTTCCGGCTCAATCAATCCGTAGGTTCCGCCTTTTCTCTTGTAAACCACGTTCGTCTGCTCGGTCTCCGCATTGCAGAAAATATAGAAATCATGCCCCAGAAGCTCCATCTGCACGCAGGCATCCTCAGGGTACATGGGTTTGATGTCAAACTGCTTTGTCCTGACGATCCTGATTTCCTCCCCGTCATCCTCCGCCTTCTCCACAAAAGCATCGCTGAATGACGCCGCATTCTGTTTTTTATCGATCAGTTTATTCTTATATTTCTTGAGCTGACGTTCGATGATCTCCTGCACAAGATCGATCGACACATACATATCGCTGCTTGTCTGCTCGGAACGGATAATATTTCCTTTGACAGGGATGGTCACCTCTATCTTCTGTCTGTCTTTCTCCACACTCAGCGTCACCTTGGCGGTCGTATCCTCGGCAAAGTATTTATCCAGTTTACCGATTTTTTCCTCCACCGCATTTTTCAGCCCCTCAGATACTTCCAGATTTTTCCCGGTAATGATGATTTTCATAGGCATACCTCCATTTCAGTACCGCACAGGCCCGGTTCGGACTTATGCGGTCTCCAGTTTTGTACATACAGTATATCATATCCCATCCGAAATAGACAGCATCCAAACACAATTTTTACCAGTTTTTTTGCCGGTTTCTCCGCACAGAATTTCCTGTCTTTACAAAATACGCCATATCTGATATGCTGACTGCATTATGAATACATACAGAACACTTTCTCCGGAAAAGCGGCTTTTTTACAAATCCCTGCTTTCTCTGGTCATTCCGATCACAATTCAAAACCTGATCACAAACATGGTGAATTCCGCCGACGTACTGATGCTGAACTATGTCGGACAGTCTTCCATGTCCGCCGTCTCCCTGGCCAACCAGTATCATTTTATTCTGGGAGGTTTTTTCTTCGGCATCGCCTCCGGGACGACAATGCTCTGCGCCCAGTACTGGGGGAAGAAAGATATGAATTCCATTCAGGCGGTATTCGGCATCGCCCTGAAGATCTCCCTGACTTTTACATTGATCCTGTCCCTCGCCGCGGTTTCCTTTCCCGCGCTTTTGATGCGGATCTTTACGCCCGATGCGGAGCTGATCGGTATAGGCGCCTCCTATTTGAGAGTGATGGGGGCTTCCTACCTTCTGACCGGTTTTTCACAGGCTTATCTCAGCGTATTAAAAAGCGTGGAGCGGGCCAAGGCCAGCACCCTGATCAGCTGCAGCGCCCTGTTTCTCAATGTATTTTTAAACGCCGTGTTTATCTTCGGGCTTCTCGGCGCACCGAAACTCGGCGTGGTGGGCGTTGCCCTTGCCACACTGATCGCCCGCGTTGTGGAGGTGCTCCTGTGTCTTTTCGACTTTTTCAAAGGGCACATTTTTAAGCCTGACCTTTCCGTTTTATTCGGCAGGCACAGGCTTCTGTTTCAGGATTTTTTAAAGTATTCCATACCGGCCTTACTAAACGACTGTATCTGGACTTTTGCTTTTTCTACCTATTCTATTATTTTGGGACATATGAATTCCGACATGGTGGCGGCCTCCTCGGTGGCCACCACGATACGCGATCTGCTCACCGTGGTCTGCTTCGGGCTCGGCAGCGCAGGTACGGTGCTGCTCGGGAAATCCCTCGGAGAAAAGAGGATGGATAAGGCGAAGGAGGACGCCGCCAGCCTCTGCCGGTGTACCTTTGCCGTCAGTGTTTTGACCGCAGTAGTCATTATACTGATCAGAAAACCCGTGATCGGCCTCTTTGATCTGACCGTGACGGCCCAGGATTACCTGAATTTTATGCTGTTTGTCAGCTCCTACTATATCATCGGGCAGGCCATGAACACGCTGACGATCGCCGGCATTTTCCGCGCCGGCGGCAACTCCCGCTTCGGACTGATCTGCGATACGGTCGTGATGTGGGGCATCTCGGTTCCCCTCGGTTTTATCAGCGCCTTTGTGCTGCACCTGCCGCCGAAGGCGGTCTATTTTATCCTCTGTCTGGATGAATTCTGGAAAATACCGGTGGTGTATAGGTATTACAAGAGCGGGAAATGGCTGAACAACATCACAAGGGAATATGAATAATTTCTCTTTAAGTATGAATGATATTCCCTCATTCAGGCTCCATAAAAAGCGTTCACATTCCTCTGAAACAGTTTCGCCGGACGGTGCCCTGCCCCGGAGATCATCTGACCGGTCTCCCGCACATAGTCCGCCATCCTTCTTCTGAAATTCGGGGTCAAAAGCTTTTTGTCCAGAATAATTTCAAAGGCGCTCTGCAGCTGTGCCCATGTGAACTCCGGCGGCATCAGATCAAAGACAACTTTTCCATCCGTCTCCGCCTGCCGGCGCAGAAAGAGCATCGCACAGGTGATAATTTTTGCATGGTCAAAAGCGAGACCGTCATTTTCCAGTATTTCATACTGCACTGTCTCGTGGTAACCCTTAAACTCCTTCTGCTCGCGGACCACCGTCGACAACCGCACGGTATCCTCCTCCCTGCGGTCGGACAGATTTGTCGCAAAAATATCACTGCTCTCCAATGTCAGGAAATATTTATTTTCCAGCAACGCTCCGTCCTCCTCCACCTGCTTTTTGATCTCCTCTCTGGAAAAGGAAACGTCAAACCAACGGGCTTCCCAGGCATCGCTCCCGGCTCTCAGGCGGCATTTCTCCCCGTCCAACAGCGCGAGAAACGTGTGGGAGATGATCCAGCCTCTGGGATCTCGCCCCGCCTCGCCGTAGATCCCGCAGAGATTCAGATAGGCGTTCTCCACATGCGTCTCCTCATAGAGTTCCCTGCGCGCTGTCTCGCAGATATCCTCATTTTTCCGGCAAAATCCCCCGGGCAGCGCCCAGCAGCCCTTATAGGGCCAGGTCGCCCGCCTGATCAGCAGGACCTTCAACTTCCTCTCCGGTGCCTTCCGATAGTTTTCCTTATCCTGCACCTGCTCGATACCGGTGAGGCCTCCCCGCGCCATGATGGAAAATACGGCGATATCCGCCGCCACGGAGGGGCGGTCATACCGGGTGATATCGTAGCTTTTCAAAAAATCTTTCTCCGCTTCGCTCATGGTGTATAACTGCATATTCCGGTTCCCCCTTTATCTCTCAGCCGCAGTACAGTATCTCTCGATTTTGCTGTGTTTCCCCCTGCAGCACATTATTATCTTTCACTGCCTGAAACATTTCTCTCGTCTGCTGTCCCATGGGCGCCAGCGGTTTCCCGCACAAAACATGTTTGTCGTTCTGCTGTTTACGGAGGGGTATTTTACTTTTCTGTTCCGCCCCACTGATAAGCTTCAGAAGTTTCTTTTTAAATGCCCTGGAAAATCCGGCTAGATTCCGAATACAATCATACCTGCTGCCGCAGAAATCACGATCAGCATAACCGGAGATATCTTCTTTCTGAATGTCCGTCTATAAACCACTGCAGCCATAACCAGAAATAATGTGATTCCCGCTGATTTCAGGCTGAGACCCATAGCTGTCCCTTCCGCCGGCGCCAGACAGCTGCTCGCTGTCATCTGTATTCCGGTGGCAAAAATAATACCGGCCACACAGGGTTTCAATCCCATTAATATCGCCTGGACATATCTATTTTCCAGCGTTCTTTTTAAGATAACCGTAATAAACAGTATGATGGCAAAAGCGGGCAATATAACGCCCAGTGTGGCGGCGGCTGCCCCTCCGAAACCTGCCTGAGTGCTCCCGATATAAGTTGCCAGATTCACCATAATAGGACCGGGGGTACTCTCACTCACCGCTATCATATAGGTGAGACTTTCCTGATCCAGCCATCCGTGCGCCAATACCGCATCCCGTATGAGCGGAATCGCTCCATAAGCACCCCCAAAAGAAAAACAGCCCACTTTCAAAAAAGCAAAAAATAAATTCAGATATATCATTTTTTCCCGCCCTCCTTACTCCGCAGATCCCACACAATAAAATAAGCCAGGCTTACCGCCGCCGCGGCCATCATCAGACTGATTGACGAAAGGTTCCAGGAAAAAATATTGATAAGCAGCATTCCAACCAGAGAGCAGACCATGATTATTTTTGTCAGAACTGTTTTAGGCATATTTTTCATCATACTAAACCCCGCATTGAGGATCAGAATGCCCACCGCGGCTTTTATCCCCATAAATGCATTTGTCACAACAGTAATGTCCAAAAAATTATCCAAAAACATGGAAATGATAAAAATAATGATGAATGACGGAAGAACAACTCCAAGCGTAGCAAAAACTGAGCCCAAAAGCCCCGCTGTTTTATATCCCGTAAATGTGGCGCAGTTGATCGCGATAGGCCCCGGCGTAGATTCCGCTATCACGGCAATATTCACCATATCGTCATGACTAATCCATTTTTTCTTTTCGACGCAGTAATCTTCAATGACGGAAATCATGGCATACCCGCCGCCGAATGTAAATAAGCCGATCCTGAAAAACGTTAAAAACAGCTCTGGTATCACATCAAACATGGCAAACCTCTACTCCTTCGCTTTTTATACCGATCTGCTACTCGATCACAACCGACGTGCCGCTGGCCGTCACCATATGCATTCCGTTGTTGGTCTCTGATATTTTATTATCTCATAAAAGCTCTGCCCGTGCCACTTGTTTTTTCTGTTGTTTCCATAGCATAAACAACCGTGGCAGATCTTACTGCAGTTTCTCATCTCTCTCCCTCAAACTGAACACAGACGCTCCCCATGCTGCAGTCCGGATCATAAGCGCTGTTTTCACCGGAAATTCTTCGTCAAATTCCGCCACCAGCCCTTCCTGGCTGGACTGCTCTCCTTTTTTGCTTTCATCACATATTCTGTGGGTCCAAATTTTTCCGAATCGGTATACTGTTTTCCGCATCTCACTTGAAATAAGGCGGGAAATACTCCCTGGAATATGGTTTTCCTCAAGAAGTTTAAAAGAATATATGCTTTTAAAGCCTGTCAGCCGAAAACTGACAGGCTCCAGACTGCAGATAAAGCCGCTCCGGCGCGCGTGTGCCAAATTTCATGACGTCCTCTCGCTCACCTGCGTCCGCCCCGCTTTTTCATATCCCTGCGGATCCTCTCAAAGGGTGCGGCGGAGATGCAGCTTTCCTCCCTGAACTCCGCAACGGCCTGCGCCATCGCCGAAAAATTCAGAGCCGTCCCCTCGCTGTCCGGCACATAATCCACCGCCCGCTCCGCGCTGATGCCAAAATGGCCCGCCGTCTGAACGGCATCGATGTTTGCTCCCAGAAACACAAACTCCCAGCCGTATTTCTCCTTCTCATACTCAATCATCTCCTTCACTTTCTGCAGGGAATACTCTCTGCTGGAATTCTCCTCCCCGTCGGTGATGATCACGAACATCACCTTTTCGGCCCGGTACTCCTGCGCCGTATTTTTCTGGACAGAGATAATCTTGTTTAGCGTCGCGCCGACGGCATCAATCAGCGCGGTGGAGCCGCCCACAAAATATTCTTTCTCCGACATGGGGCTGACCGCCCTGATATCGATGCGGTCATGCAGCAGCTCATACCGGTTGTCAAACAGCACCGTCGTAATCCGACACTCTCCGTCGAGTTCCCGCTGTTTCTGCAGCATGGAATTAAATCCGCCGATGGTATCCTTTTCCAGCCCGCTCATGGAACCGCTCCTGTCGAGAATAAACACTAACTCTGTAAAATCTTTTTTCATGAAAATGCCCTCCTTTTTTCTGATGATCCCATCTTACCAGAAAAAGGAGGGCGTTTTGTCGCCTGCAAAGCGACACTTTTCACGCGCCCAGCAGCGGTTGATCATATTGAAACAACACTTCGTTGATCTCAAAAATATTGTACTTTCGGTGGATGATAAAATACTCCACGATCACATCGAATTTGCTCGCATGGGAGAGCGCATACCCGGCCCGCTCCAGCAGCCCGTCCGTCTCGGGAAGCGTCAGCTCCAGGGCAACCGCAAGCGCAAGGATCGTGGGCTTTTTGGGCGTGTAGCCCTTCCCCGTCCGTATTTTGGAGAACAGTTTGCGGTCGATATTGGCCTTCTTGTAGACCTCCACATCCGTTCTGCCCTTTGCATCGATCAGCCTTAAAAGCGCATCCGAGAAGGGCTCGTCCAGATTCTTTACTAGATCGTCGATCTCCTGCGGTGCCGAAGCCATCTGCGGCGCCGCCATCATCGGCACATCACCGTAGAAAGCCGAAGGGGCCTCCTCCCTCAGGGCAAGCTCCTCCACTTCAAGAAGCTCCCGTTTTCTGCCGCCACGACTCTCCACATAGTGCTCACTGATATAGCTTTCCACACTCCCCAGAAGGGATTTGCTGAGCACAAAGGCTGACCTGTCAAAGATCACAAGGTACACCTGCATTTCATGCCCGGCCAGAAACTCCTCTATGGCAAGCCGCGCCACCTCCAGCGCCTTATCCTTCGGATAACCGTAGATGCCGCTTGAGATCAGCGGAAAGGCAATACTTTCGCATCCATTTTCCTGTGCGAGTTTCAGCGACTCCACGTAGGCCGACCGGAGAAGTTCCCTGCACTCCCGCTTATGCAAACGGCTGTAGACCGGCCCCGCCGCATGGATGATATACTTTGCCGGCAGCGCAAACGCCGGGGTAATCGCCGCTTCGCCCGTCTTGATCGGGGCGGCGGCGGCACACGCGGCCTGCAGCTCCTCCACCCCCGCCGCGTGGAAGATCGCGCCGCAGACGCCACCGCCCATTTGCAGGGCGGTGTTCGCGGCGTTCACAATGGCGTCGGCTTCCATTTTCGTGATGTCCTGCCGGACGATGGTAAAGGGCATGAAGTCCACCTCCCATATGCGGCCTGTCCCGGACCGCGTCCGTACGGCTTTCAGCCGGTACAGGCTTATTATAGCACACCATATGCGGATCAACAACCTCATGTCAGGGCCTTGTGCCCGCCTTTTCTGCCTGCCGCGGCCGGCCGGGGAACCCCGCTTTCAGCGGTTGCAGCCGGCCGGTTTTCATGATACAATATCCCAAACGCCGCCCCCGTCCGCATCCGGCGTCAACGAGAGGAGTGAGCGCAGTGATCCGCATTGCCATCGCGGAGGACGATCCCCAGTGTTTTGCCCAGCTGGAGCGGTACATTGGCGACTACGGCCGGGAGACGGGCCGGGCCTTCCAGATCACCCACTACGACAACGGGGAGGATCTGGTGGAGCGGTACAGGCCGGAATTCGACCTGATTCTGATGGACGTGGATATGCCCTTCATGGATGGGATGACGGCGGCGGGCTATGTGCGCAGGCTGGATCCGGAGGTGGTGATTGTGTTCGTCACCAACCTGGCCCAATACGCCATCCAGGGCTATTCCGTGAACGCCCTGGATTACATCCTCAAGCCGGTGAACTATTTTTCCTTTGCCCAGCGGCTGGGCAGGGCGCTGCAGTATGTGAAAAAGCGGGAGGACACCTGCCTTATCGTGGCCGTAAGAGGGGGCACGATAAAGCTGGAGGTGGACGGCATCTTTTACATTGAGCGGCTGGGCCGGCAGCTCATGTTCCACACCCGTTCCGGCGTACACGCCTCCACCGCCACCCTCCAGCAGGTGGAGGAGGCCCTGAAGGGCCGGGGCTTTGCCCGCTGCAACAAGGGCTACCTGGTGAACCTGGAGTACGTGGACGGCATCCAGGACGGCTGCGCCATGGTCCGGGGGGACAAGCTGCTGATCAGCCGGGGCAGGCGGGGGCCGTTTTTGGAGGCCCTGGCCGACTGGGTGGGAGGTATGGGCCCGTGAATACCATCTACCAATCCGATTTTCCCCGGATCATCACTGCCATTGCCGAATGGTGCGCCTGCCTCACGGTCATTGCCAAGTACCCCCGACGGCACAGCGGCGCCCGGCTGTTGGGGCTGCTGGGCCTGGGGCTGACGGTTCAATGCCTGTTTCTCGCCTTTACCGACAGACTGCCCATCCTGCTCTGGGTGCCCTGTATGGCGGTGGCAGTGGGGTTGATGCTCGTCCTGATTGCCACCTGCTGCAATATGCCCCTGGCCACAGCGGGCTACTGCACTATCCGGGCCTTCGTCCTGGCGGAGTTTGCCGCCTCCCTGGAGTGGCAGCTGTACTCCTACGCCCTGTACGCCCTGGGCTGGCAGAGGGGATCGGCGTCCGCCGTCGCGCTGTCCGCGTTCATGCTGACGCTGGTATATGCCGCGGTGTTTTCTGTCATGTTCTGCCTGGAAAGCCGCCGGACCGACCCGAGGGCCGCCCTGACCTTCCGACTCCGGGAGCTGTGGAGCCCCATCCTCATCGCCCTGTCCTGCTTCCTGCTGAGCAACCTCAGCTTTGTCAACACCGGCATCCCCTTCACCAGCTCGGCGCAGACGGATATTTACAACATCCGCACCCTGGTGGATCTGGCGGGGGTGGCCATGCTGTACGCCTA
>DPJQ01000203.1:0-2776 GCA_003542935.1 Lachnospiraceae bacterium
ATCTCCATGACGCACATGCCGCTTTCGCGGTAGTTCATCATCTCGGCGGCGATCTCCTCAAGAACGGGCTCCGGCATCATGGCGGGACCTGCGGAAAAATTGTAGGTACGACCAAATTTCATTTCAACAATCTCCAATCATAAACAAATACTTTTATCCACAGTGATATTTCTCACTTTTCGTAGAATCCGAATATAAGCAATTACCCCATCGTTTCATCTATATGCTTCTTTTGGTACTTTTGCATGGTGGAACGCTTAGGATTTTGGGGAAACCATCCGCACTCAACTCGTCGTTCCTGTTCAAAGAGTTCTTTAATGCTCCATAAACAGGTAATGCCCAAAACTGAGGAAATACTGCTGGCTACGGTATTCTGAATCCAAAGAGACCACAATAAGAGCAGAATGCCTGCTATCAAAAACAGGGGCCAGATACGCTTTGTAAAGAAATACTCTGCCTTTACTACAATCACATGGAACAGGCCGATGAAGCAGAATACAGTAAATCCAACAAACACTCCATTCAAATTCATAAGAACCTCCGTATTTTGAAAGTCTCAGCGGCCTGTATGCTCCTGCACAGACAGCAAATCATCCTGCTCTTATGCGGCGGCATTACAGCGAGTGGATTCGACCGGCCTTTTCAGCACGGCGTCAATCCGGGAGACTGGCAAACTTCACAACCTTGCCGGCGGTATACTCCGGGACGACCTTGAAAACACTGGCGCCCTTGATTGATTTGGAAATCCGTTCTGGTGCGGCTTTGTAAGCGGTGCCGGCGGAGACGCACATAGCGGTCAGTCCCTGAATCATTTCGTCGTAATCCTCGTCAGGCCCATCCAGCCGTTCCAGACGGCCATACACCAGAACGCTGTCATGCTGGCAGATATGCTCCAGCCCCACCTTATCGGAGTTGGTATAGAAGCTGATGCAGACTTTTTTCCCGGAGGTCAGGTCCTTCAGCTTCTCGCCTCGGGTCTTATGGGCATGGAAATACCAACAGCCGTTGTAAAAGCCGAAATTCAGAGGGCGCATGTCCGGCCAGCCCTCGCTGTTCATGTAGGAAAGCGTTCCATAGCGGACTGTTTTCAGGAAAGCGTCCAGTTCCTCCCCCGTCATCTGCCGGCCGCCCCGAATGGTTTTTCTCACTTCGGCGTCAATCATCAATCAGAACCTCCTGCTCTTTCAAATGTTTGCGTTCAGTCTTTGTCACAAACAGGGCCCCGGCCAAATCACCCAGGACGTTGGTAGCGGTACAAATTGGGGAGACGATGGACAAGAAACCCATGATGAGCGCGATTCCCTCAATCGGAAGACCAACGGAAACCAGCACTGTGCCAAGCATGATCATCCCCGCGCCGGGCACGCCCGCAGTGCCGACGGCGGCCAGAGTCGCCATCAGAACCACTTGAATTTGCTGGCCCAGCCCCAGAGGCAAACCATAGACATTCGCAATGAAAATAGCAAGGATTCCCTGATACATCGCCGTGCCGTCCATGTGCATGGTGCAGCCCAGCGGGAGGACGAAGGAGCCAATGCTCTCCGGGACGCCGCATTTTTGCTGTTCTCCATGATGACCGGCAAAGCGGCATTGGAACTCATGGTGGAAAAGGCAATGAAGAAGCTGGGGAAACAGTTGCGGATAAAACTCACAAGATTATACCGGCAGAAAACCGCCACCGTGGGGAAATACACCAGGACGATATGGACGAGACAGCCTACGTAGATCGCGGCGATCACGGCGGCATACTGCTTCAAAATATCGGTGCCATAGCTGGCAATGGTCGGGCACATCATCGCGCAGACCGCAATGGGGGCGTAGAGCATAATCAGGCCGGTCAGCTTGCTCATAATTTCCGAAAAGCCTACAAAAATGTCCTTCACGCACACCGCTTTCTCCCCCACCATATTGATGCTCAAGCCCAGGGCCAGTGCGAAGAAAATGATTTGCAGCATCGTGCCGGAGCTGAGAGACTCAAAGGGATTTGTGGGAATGATGTTCAAAATCGTCTCTACAAAACCAGTGCTTTCGGGAACGGCATACTCCAGACCCTCTGTAGAAATGGAGAGATTGGTCCCCAGGCGAAGAACATTCGCCAGGGCCAAAGCGATGGTAACGGCAACCGCGGTGCTTCCGAGAAAATAGCCCAAGGTCTTGGCGCTGATTCGGCCGCAGGATTTTGCGTCGCCGGTGGAGCTGGCTCCCACCACTAGGGAGCTGAACACCAGGGGAATGCATACCATTTTAATCAGATTCAGGAAGAACGTGGTGAACGGAGTCACATAAGCGGCGGTAATGGCGGCGGCATTCTCTCCAAAGACCAGCCGCGCGGCAAATCCCAAAACGATGCCCAGTACAAAGCCAATCAGAATTTTAGTACCGAGGGAAATCTTTTTCATGTGGTTTCCTCCTCACACAGTTTCAAGGTGAACCGGAACAACACCTTGTCCTGATCTACCGGCGCGCACGGCAGATCAGGAGCGCAATTCAAAAATTGCTCAGGGGCGGCGGTTGCGGATTCACCCGGACTGGTATATAGTATAAAAAAATAAAACAGATGCATCAATATGAACCAGACGGGGTTTTTCGGACGAATCAGCCGGTTTTTTCGACAAATTGGAACGGGGCAGAAGAATGAATACAAACCAATT
Source organism: Lachnospiraceae bacterium (assembly GCA_003542935.1). Taxonomy (GTDB): domain Bacteria; phylum Bacillota; class Clostridia; order Lachnospirales; family Lachnospiraceae; genus UBA11957. The sequence continues at coordinate 2,652 of DPJQ01000203.1, forward strand.
GGCCACGTTTTTGACGCTGCTGCAAAAGCGGAGCTATCAAAAGACGGCTCAGGACCTTCACTACTCCCGTTCTACCGCCATGGATCATATCAACTCCCTGGAGCTGGAGCTTGGCACAAAGCTGT
>DPJQ01000203.1:3019-3306 GCA_003542935.1 Lachnospiraceae bacterium
GAGCTTGGCACAAAGCTGTTTGAAAAAAAGGGCCGTGAGGTCGTTCCCACGGCGTCCGGTCTGCAGTTCCATATTCACGCGCAGGCAATGATGGAGAGCTACCAACAAGCACTGAAAGATGCGGCAAATCCCGTAAATACAAACCTGCTGCGGGTTCTCGCAATAGAAACGCTGGGTCTCTATTTCCTCCGCGGTCCGTTTGTCACCATGATGTCCCGCTGTCCGGAATTGGAGCTTTCTGTCCGCTTTGGGGCTCACCACGCTTTCTGTGAGAAACTTCGGAAGGG
>DPJQ01000203.1:3507-4062 GCA_003542935.1 Lachnospiraceae bacterium
CTTCTGTGAGAAACTTCGGAAGGGCGAAGCCGACATTGCATTTGGCTTTGCCGGGCAAAGCTGGGGTAGAATGCCGGAAGAGGATTTTTCCGTTATACCCATCTGCCGGGAATCCATCGTATTTTTTACAAACCCAAGGTCACGCCTGGCCGGAAAGAAAATCGTAACGTTGGAGGATATCTCCAAAGAGGAATTTCTTTTGGTCAACCGGGACGGTGTATATAACGAGTGGATCAAGCGGATTTGCCGCAAAAGCAACGTACAGATTCGACCTCGCCGGTACATCGACAGCGGAAGTCTGCTCAAACATTTAGTGATCGAGAACGACTGTGTTTCCATTGTCAGCCGCAGAGTTATTGAGCAGGAACTGAAAAATGGAACCTTGGTAGAACTGCCGTGGAATGGGGAAAGTATGTATGGAGAGATTATTGCCGTGATGCCTAAAAACGTTGTCGAATCTAATATGAGAACAGAATTGGCCAGTATCGTGAAAAAAGCGTTGGCACAAGATTTATCTGCTAACTTTTCTGCTGAAAATGGTTGATTATCTCAAAA
>DPJQ01000049.1:0-628 GCA_003542935.1 Lachnospiraceae bacterium
TCTGGGCGTGCTGTACGGATATTTTTCGGATGTCCAGCAGACCCAGCTCAAAATGCAGACCGGCCTGGCCGCCCAGGGCGTTGCCCATGAGGGGATGGAATATTTCCGTGACTTTGACGCGGCGGACTACCGTATCACATGGATTGCGGCGGACGGCGCTGTACTGTATGACAATATATCAGACAGCAAGTCCATGGAAAATCATCTGGACAGGGAGGAAGTGAAAGAAGCGCTCGCCACGGGCTACGGGGAAAGCAGGCGGTATTCCTCTACATTAATGCAGCGTTCTTTGTACTCCGCCCAGGCGCTGGCGGACGGCACGGTTCTACGGCTTTCCCTGTCCCAGGATTCTGTCCTGGTGCTCCTTTTTGGGATGCTGCAGCCCTTCTGCATCATATTTGCCGTCGCGTTGGTTCTCTCAGTCTTTCTGGCGGTCCGGTTATCGAAAAAGATCGTAGAGCCGTTTAACACCATAGATCTGGATAATCCCCTCTCCAATAAGGGATACGATGAACTCTCCCCGTTTTTACGGCGGATCGACCGGCAGCAAAAGCAGCTGCACCGGCAGGAGACGGTTCTTGTCCAGAAGAAAAACGAGCTTAACACCATTATCGGCAGTATGAATGAG
>DPJQ01000049.1:926-1334 GCA_003542935.1 Lachnospiraceae bacterium
ACCATTATCGGCAGTATGAATGAGGGAATGGTCCTTTTAAATCAAAAGGGAAAGATCCTTATTATCAATACCTCCGCAAGAAAACTGCTGGGGGTCGGATCCAATTGTATCGGTTCTGACATGTTATCCGTCAATCGGAACCTTGATCTGCAGGAAATCCTGTCAAAAGCCCTGCAGGGAAAAGCGGGCGAGCGGATCATACGTTTCCGCGGAGAAAGCTATCAGATAGACGCAAACCCAATCATCTCCGAAAATGCCGCCAGAGGGGCCGCCCTTTTCTTTTTTAATGTGACGGAAAAGGAAAAAGCGGAACAGATACGCCGGGAATTTACGGCGAATGTATCCCATGAATTAAAAACCCCGCTGCATTCCATCTCCGGTTACGCGGAGCTTCTGAAAAATGATATG
>DPJQ01000049.1:1642-2555 GCA_003542935.1 Lachnospiraceae bacterium
GGAGCTTCTGAAAAATGATATGGTGAAACCGGACGACCGTGTCCCCTTCGCCGGAAAAATCTACGATGAAGCCCAGAGAATGATCCGGCTGGTGGAGGATATCATCAGCCTTTCCCATCTCGACGAAGGCGCGGGCGATATGCCCCGAGAGAATACAGACCTGTATGAGCTGGCCGGCAAAGCCGTGTGGAGCCTGGAGGCGCAGGCGGGGGCGGCCCACGTCGCCCTGGAGCTGGCCGGTATGTCGGCGGTGCTTTACGGTATCCCGCAGCTTCTCTACAGCATTGTTTATAATCTTTGTGACAATGCCATCAAGTATAACCGGGAAAACGGAAAAGTCATGGTAAATGTCGAAAAACAGGAAAAGGGGATCATTCTTACCGTGCGTGACACCGGGATCGGGATTGCCGCCGAAGACCGGGAACGCATTTTTGAGCGGTTCTACCGGGTGGACAAAAGCCATTCCAGGGAGGTGGGCGGCACCGGACTGGGGCTCTCCATCGTGAAACATGCGGTGATCATACACCATGCGGAAATGGAGGTGGACAGTACTCCGGGGAAAGGTGCGGCCATTACGGTAACATTTCCTGAAACAGCTGAGAAACTCTGAATTCCAATGGCAATGATGTGAATGCCCGTATAGTTTGCATAATACTTTTATGTAAACTATACGGGTAAAAATGTATATTCGGAGAGGATTTGAAGGATTTATCATCTCGATTCCGGTGTGTTCGAATCATATCGCAGAAGAAAACCTCTTATTATTTGACATACGCCGGGCAGATGCTTATAATCGAAACAGAACAGTATTTGTAACGGTTCAGCCCAGGACTTTGCATCGGCGCGACGCGAAGCAGGCGAACTTCCAATGGGCTGGGTTCAGTAACAGTTCTGCCGGAGGCTGAACTGTTAC
>DPJQ01000049.1:2843-3048 GCA_003542935.1 Lachnospiraceae bacterium
TCTGCCGGAGGCTGAACTGTTACCAGTATTTTCAGGCGGCAGGGAGGAAACCATCATGACTCAGAAAGAGATATCCAGTGCGGTAATAGAGCGTCTGCCCAGGTATTATCGTTATCTGGATGAATTGCGGGAGGAAGGTGTAGAGCGGATATCTTCGGCGGAACTTAGCCGGAGAATGCGGGTGACGGCTTCCCAGATCCGGCAG
>DPJQ01000067.1 GCA_003542935.1 Lachnospiraceae bacterium
ACGGCTATTGGAAGGATGTGGGGACCATTTCTTCGCTCTGGGAGGCCAATATGGAGGTATTGGATCCGGAGCACTCCGGCATTAACCTTTTTGATGAGAACTGGAAAATTTACAGTAGGAACAGCGGAATGACCGGCCACCGCATCAGCAAAGGCGCTGTGGTGGACAATTCCATGATTACGGACGGCTGCCGTATTGCCGGAGAAGTAAAACATTCCATTCTCTTCGCGGGTGTCACCGTTGAGGAAGGCGCGAAGGTGGAGGATGCCGTGATTATGGGAGGCACCGTGATTAAAGCGGGCGCTACCGTAGAGCATTGTATCGTGGCCGAAAATGTGGTCATCGGAGAAGGCGCAAAGGTGGGCGCGATGCCCATAGAGGGCAAGGGCGGCGTTGCGACCGTCGGTTCCGGCGTATATGTGGGGGACAATGCCAAGATCGGCCCCGACGCCATGGTCAGCAATAATGTAAAGGACGGTGATGAACAATGGTAAAATCCAACACAGATGCCTTGGGCATTATTTTCCCCAACAGTTATGATTCCCTGGTTCCGGAGCTGGTTACGGAAAGGCTGATGGCTTCCATTCCGTTTGCGGGCCGTTACAGGATGGTCGATTTCCTTTTGTCCAGCATGGTAAATTGCGGAATCGGAAATATTTCCATCGTGGTGCGCAGCAATTATCATTCCCTGATGGATCACTTGGGATCCGGACGCGAATGGGATCTGGCCCGCAAGAACGGAGGCCTGAGTATTTTTCCCCCGTATTCCGAAAAGACCGTCAAGGTTTATAACGGGCGTGTGGAGGCATTGGCCAGCATTCTGGACTTTTTAAAAGACCAGAAAGAAAAATATGTATTCATGTCCGATGCCAATATTGCGGTGAACTTCGATTTCGGCGCGATGCTCAACGCGCACATTTCCAGCGGCGCCGACGTGACGATTGCCTATAAGGAGATGGAGATTCCGGAAGGCATGAAACAGATCAATACGATTAACGCGGATTTGTATTATACCTTCAATATAGAAAACGGACGTGTGACCGACATCCGTATCCGTCCGCAGGATGAGGGGATGCAGAACTACTCCATGAATATTTACCTGATTGAGAGGGAGCGGCTGATTTCCCTGATCAATGATGCGTTTGTGCGCGGCAACGTTTATTTTGAGCGCGACGTCCTGTCCAGCCGTCTGGATGAACTGAATGTGCAGGCATATAAATATGACGGTTATCTGGCGTATATCAGCGGCATGAAGAGTTACTTTGACGAGAACATGAAGCTTCTGGAAGATGCCAATCTGGACGCGCTTTTCTCCGAAAGCCCGATTTACACCAAAATCCGTGACGACAACCCGACCCGCTATATCACGGGGGCAAAAGCGGAAAATGTGATGGTGGCTGACGGCTGCGTGATCGAAGGCGAAGTGGAAAATTCCGTGCTCTTCCGTGGCGTTAAAGTCTGCAAAGGCGCAAAGGTGAAAAACTGCGTGCTCATGCAGGATACCGTCGTGGGCGAAGGTGCCGACGTGGAATATGTCATCACAGACAAGAATGTGACCATATCCGGCGACAAGTCCCTCCGGGGCACCGATACCTTCCCGGTCTACGTGGCAAAGTTCCAGACCGTATAAACATTCGGCATATCAATATCCCCTGCTCCTTTCTTTCCAAAGGGCAGGGGATTTTTTTTATCCTGCGCGGCCGCCCGTTTCAATCGCCGCAGGATGCGGCGGATACCTGCCGCCGACAGGATTTTCCGCAGACCGGCCCGGACTATGACGTTTTATTCCCTTTTCCGATCCGCATATAATACAAAATTCCTGTCACATCCGCCAGGAACCACCCGATCGGCACCGACCACCAGATCCCGGTCACACCGATTTGCGGCACCGCGGACAACACATATGCGAGCAGGACCCGGGTCCCGAGGGATATCACCGTCAGCACCAGGGACATGCCGGGCCGGTCAATCGCCCGATACAACCCGTACAGCAGAAACAAACAGCCGATTCCGCAGTAAAAGGCGCCCTCCGTGCGCAGATAGGAAACACCCACCGTCAGAATTTCCGTCTCATCCGGCCGAATAAAAATCAGCAGCAGAGGCTTTGCAAAGATCACGACGCCGGCGGAAATGCACACGCTGAAAATACCCGCGGTTTTCACCGCGGCACGTATTCCCGCTTCTATCCGTTCTTCTTTTTTTGCCCCGAAATTCTGGGCGATAAAGGTGGAAAAGGCATTTCCGAAATCCTGCACTGGCATATAGGCAAAAGAGTCGATCTTGACAGCGGCAGCAAAAGCGGCCATGACGGCGGTGCCAAAGCTGTTGACCAGTCCCTGTACCATCAGGATGCCCAGATTCATCACAGACTGCTGCACACAGGTGAGAATGGAAAAACCGGCGATTTCCCGGACACAGGTCCAGCGTACCCGGAAATTTCGCTGGGGCCTCAGTTCAGGGTGCTTTGCCAGGGAGTAAACCGTGATACTCAGCCCGGAAACATATTGGGCAATGACGGTGGCCTCCGCCGCCCCTGTTACGCCCCGTTCCAGTCCCAGCACAAACCACAGATCCAGCACGATATTCAGCGCGGAGGAGACCGCCAGAAAAAACAGCGGGACGACGGAATTGCCCACCGCCCGCAGGAAGGACGAAAAGTAATTGTAGAGGAAGGTGGCGGCAATCCCGCAGAAAATAACAATGAGGTAGTCCCGCATCATACCCCAAACCTCATCCGGGACACGAAGGAATATCCGGATGTAGTCCAAACAGGCAAAAGCCAGGGCGTTCAGAACCAGTGTCAGCACCGCAATGAGGGCAAAAGAGGCCCGAATTCCCTCCCGTAGGCCCTTTTCGTCCCGCTGTCCAAACCGAATGGAAAACACCGCGCCGCTGCCCATGCACAAGCCGAGCAGGATAGAGGTCAGGAAAGTCATCAGAGTGAAAGACGATCCCACAGCGGCGAGGGCGTTTTTTCCCAAGTACCGGCCTACGATCAGGGTGTCCGCCACATTATAGCACTGCTGGAGCAGGTCACCCAGGATCATGGGGATGGTGAAGCGCAGCATGGAGCCCATCACCGGCCCTTTTGTTAAATCTCGATGCATGTGTGCCTGCCTCCATATCGCTGTCCCGTATGCTCCCATTATTTTAGCCGGATGGCAGGTATCTGTCAATATGCGCCAAAGGGCGCGGACAGGCGAGATTGCAGGTCAGGTGTTACAATGATGTGTTACAAAGAGGATAAGGCCCCGGAGGATCACCCTCCGGGGCCTTATCCTGTGTGCCGCCTGTATGCTGCGGTCCGCACGGCTCACAGCCCGCTGGCCCCATAGTTGGACAGCACCCGGGCAGAGGGATCGTCCACATCGCAGCCCTCCCAGGCTTTGTTGGGCATCCAGAAGCCGTCTATCATCTCCCCCTGGCCGGGGTAATGCCGCTCGAAAATGTCCCGGTACAGCAGGGATTCCTTGGTGAAGGGGCGGGCGTGGTCATACTTTTTGCACCCCGCCTCAAATTCCTCGTCCGTATACTGCGTTTCGGCGTATGCTTTCAGGTCGTCCACCATGGAGTGGCCCACCGC
>DPJQ01000144.1:0-255 GCA_003542935.1 Lachnospiraceae bacterium
CATCCTGTTCAGCCCGGAATTCCTGCGGGAATCCAAAGCTCTGTACGACAACCTCTACCCCTCCCGCATCATCGTATCCTGCGACGATGAGAGCGCCGAAGCAGCCCGCACCTTCGCCGCGCTGCTGCAGCAGGGCGCGCTCAAAGAAGATATTAACACACTGTTTATGGGCTTCACCGAAGCCGAGGCCGTGAAGCTGTTTGCCAACACTTACCTGGCGCTGCGCGTCTCCTATTTTAATGAGCTGGATACCTA
>DPJQ01000144.1:577-707 GCA_003542935.1 Lachnospiraceae bacterium
CTATTTTAATGAGCTGGATACCTACGCCGAGACCAAGGGGCTGAATACCCGGCAGATCATCGAGGGCGTCTGCCTTGATCCACGTATCGGCACCCACTACAACAATCCCTCCTTTGGCTACGGCGGTTAC
>DPJQ01000144.1:997-6629 GCA_003542935.1 Lachnospiraceae bacterium
CTCCTTTGGCTACGGCGGTTACTGCCTGCCCAAAGACACCAAACAACTGCTGGCCAATTTCCAGAATGTCCCCGAAAATCTGATCAAGGCCATCGTGGAATCCAACCGGACCAGAAAAACCTTTATCGCCTTCCGCGTCCTTGAACTGGCGGGCGCCTACGGGGCCAACAGCACCTGGGATGCCGCTAAAGAAAAAGAGGTCATCATCGGCGTATACCGGCTGACCATGAAGTCCAATTCGGACAATTTCCGTCAGTCCTCCATCCAGGGCGTCATGAAGCGGATCAAGGGCAAGGGAGCCACTGTGGTCATCTACGAGCCCTCTCTCCCGGCGGATTCCACCTTTTTCGGCAGCCGCGTGATTGGGGATTTGGAGGAATTTAAACGGATCTCCCATGCCATCATCGCCAACCGGTACGACAGCTGCCTTGACGATGTGGCGGAAAAAGTGTATACCCGCGATATCTTTCGACGGGATTGATTTTTTCCCATGCGGAAAATCTGCCGCTGACGGCTTTATGCATGTTTTGGTATCCCACGAAACAGCTTGTGGCGTGCGAAACCCACGCCACAGACTCTGCCTATCCCTTCACAACTCCCACCGTCTTCAGCTTCCTGACCGGCGTAACCATATCGGTCTGCTGGGCCATCACCTGGTCGATGTCCTTGTAGGCAAACCGGCATTCCTCGGCCACATCATTTTTCTTCTTCTTGCCCAGCACGATCCCCTGCTCCTTCAAGTCCACGATAACTTTTTCTACTGAAAATGTCTGCATGGCCCCCTTCCTTGAATAATTTCTGCCCGCACCGTGGGAAGAGGTGCAGAAGGATTCCCGGTTTCCTCTCCCCTCCACCACGTAGCTGTAGGAACCCATGGCTCCCGGAATCACAGCCATCTCGCCCTCCCGCACCCGGACGGCACCTTTGCGGTGCACCCATACATTGGCGCCATAATGATTTTCCAGTGCTGCGTAATTGTGGTGGCAGTTGATCTCATCCCCGAATTCTACGTTCCGTCCCGTATGTTTTCGGATCACCTCCTCGACGATGGCGCAGGTTTTATCCAGCATATGGGCCCGGTTCTCAAAAGCATAATCCATGGCCAGATTCATCCAGTGGATGTACTGCTGCCCCTCCTCCGATTTCACCGGCAGGAATTCCAGGCGGTGCTCCTCCTTCACCTCGCTGTACCATCTCCGGTTCAGTTCCCGGGCTTTCTCCTGGAAATAATCACAGATTGCTTTCCCCAGATGGCGGCTGCCGGAATGGACCATGATACAGAGATACCCCTCCTCATCCTCCTGGAGCTCAATAAAATGGTTGCCGCCTCCCAGGCTTCCCACCTGGAAATAACCGTCCTTGATCAGCGGCAGCAGCCTGGCGTCCGCCTCATATTTCTCTATCTCCTGTCCGGCCCGGTCCAGCACCGCGGACTCCTGGGGCGTCTTGTACTTCTCATGGTTCAGAGGAATCGACCGCATGATATTTCCTACGATTGCCTGGATGACCGTACCGTTTCCGGTCTGGATCTCCCTGATCTCATCCATCCGGATATTCGTGGGGATGAAATCCATGCCGCAGCCGATATCCACGCCCACCGCGTTGGGGATCACCACATCCTTCGCGGCGATCACCCCGCCTATGGGCATCCCCTTCCCCGCATGGGTATCCGGCATCAGACACACCCATTTGTGAAGAAACGGAAGTTCGGCCAGGTGTCGGGCCTGCTCCAGGCAGCTCTCCTCCAACTGTCCCTCATTTTCCAGCCACACTTTTATGGGAAACCGCATATTCTCGTCATTTAGTACAAACATATCCTTGATCACCCTTTCCGTATTATTGATGGAATTTCCGGTTCAGACATGCTGAACCGTTACCTGATAAACTCATTATAAGCAATTCCTTCCATACCATCATTTTAAAAAAGGTGCGAACTTAAATTGCCACAGAAAAATCCCGTAAAAATATGATATACTTATTCGGATATCACATTTTACGATCCAGGTGTAAATGTTCTGCCTGAATAGATTCTGAAAGGAACTCATACATATGTCTGATTTTCATGAATTGATAAAAAGCTTTCCCAAGACACGGGAATACATCCGGGATTTCTTTGTCTATGGATTCAAGAGCCGAAACGAATTCAGGGAGAAAAGCCCCCGCACCTACGACAACGAGCGGCGGCGTCTGGAGAGCTGGTTTGGCTCTTATGTCCAGAGAGACTACGCTTCCAACGGCTCCAACATTTCCCTGGCCATAGACAGCAACCTCCTGGATACCAATCCCCTGTTCCGGGTATGGAAGACTAAAAGCTTCACAGACAACGATATCGTGCTACATTTTCTGATACTGGATCTGCTCCGGGACGGCAGGGCCCTGACCGCCGAGGCCATAACCAGCAGTCTCCTTGACCAATACGAAACGCTGTTTGACATCCAGACCGTCCGCCGCAAATGCAACGCCTACGAAAAGGAGGGACTGCTGCGGAAAGAAAAACACGGAAAGGCCGTGACCTACTCCCTGGACAACACCCTGGCCCTCTGGCTTGGTTCCCACGAGCCCGTACTGGACGCGCTGGATTTCTACCAGATCGCCGGGCAGCTTGGCATCATCGCCAACGAACTGTCCGAACAGCTTGACCACCGCAACCGGACGTTTCGGGTAAAACACAGCTTCTTCGTTCATACTCTGGAGGATGAAATCCTCCTGGCGCTCCTCCACGCCATGAGGCAGAAATCAGAGGTACAGCTTAAAGTCAAAAGCTCAAAAAGCAAAACCACAAACACCGCATTCTGCGTACCCCTGCAGATCTTTGTCAGTACCAGAAGCGGCCGCCGTTTTCTGTGCGGATATCTGGAACGAAACCGGCGTTTCACCTGTTTCCGCCTGGACACTGTCAAACAGGTCTTTCTCACCAAAGTGGCAGAGACCTACGATGACCTGCAGGAAAAGCTGTCTCGAAACCGCAGATATGTCTGGGGCGTATCTTTCCAGAACAGCGGAAGACATCATCTCGACACACTGATTATGACGCTGCAAATCACAGAACCGGCAGAAAACTATATCATAGGCCGCCTCAAACGTGAGGGCCGTGGAGGCACGGTCACAAAGACGGCTCCGGGCATCTATACCTACGAAATCTCCGTTTTTGACTGCAATGAAATGCTTCCCTGGCTTCGCACTTTTATCGGCAGAATTATATCCCTGGAATGCAGCGATCCCTTTGTAACACGCCGGTTTTACCAGGATCTGCAGGTCATGTACCGGCAATATCAGATTGGTGAGCAACCCACAGATGCATAAAAACCCAGGAGGACTTATCATGGAATTATTTTCAGAAATCTACAGCTGCTACTATCAGGTACTGCGCCACCTATTATGCAGCCAACAGGAAATCACCATACAAAAGATTCGCAGCCGGATCTGCAATGAAGGCTTCGCGGAGAGTATGCTCTCTATCATCCCCAAACTGGAAAGCGGTGAATGGAATCTCTTTACCCGGAAAGGCGATCTGTACCTCTCCAAAATCACTGCGCCCTTTACCACGCCTCTTTCCCATCTGCAGAAATCTTATTTAAAAGCCATATTGTCCGACCCGCGCATAAAATTATTCCTTGACCGTGGGCATCTGGATACCCTAAACGATATGCTTGCCCCGGTCACTCCTCTCTGGCAGCCGGAACAATTTTACTATTTTGATCAATTTATCGATGGAGATCCCTATGACGACGAGACATACCGCCATCATTTTCACACATTGTTGCAGGCACAGAAAAAATGCCGGTATGTAGATATCGACTACAACGGCCCTACAGGGAAACGGGTTCATCATCACTATATTCCTGCCCGCCTGGAATACTCTGTGAAAAACAACCGCTTCCGTCTCATTGCCCTGAAAAATATCAGACGCGGAAACATGAAACTGGAAATCCTCAATATTGCCCGTATTCAACATGTACAGCCCCTGGAAAAAACATTTCCTGCCTCCATCGATCTGAATACCCTGATTCGACGTTCCTACTATCGGGAACCCCTGACGCTGCACATCACGAATCAGCGCAATGCCCTTGAACGAACCATGCTGCATTTCGCCAATTATGAAAAAAACACGGTAAAAATAAACGACAATACCTATGAATGCCGTATCTATTATAACCAGACCATGGAAACGGAATTGCTGATTGAAGTACTGTCCTTCGGCCCTATGCTGACCGTCACAGGCAATGAACGTTTTCTCGCCCTCTTGAAAAAACGGCTCCAAAAACAACGTGCCCTGCCGATCCCGGATGAACATAAACTGTCTTCCTCAAACGGATTTTTCCGATAAAAAAAGGACACCTGACATTCCGTATCTCTGTCTGGTGTCCCTGAAACCATGTGGTTTAATTATGAAAACATTTCAGTAAAAACCGCATCATTCTTCCTCATCCGGTTTTCTCTTAAGTACTTCCATAATCTCATCATAACTCCACTCGCTTGCCTCGATCGCATCCAGAAGCTTCTCTCTTTTTTCCGCTTCTTTCTGGGCAAGAAGATCTTTTAATTCCGCAACAGCGGTGTTATATTTTTCTTTGTATTTCGCAACATCCTCCTGCGCTTTAGCGATTCTTTCGTCAATTGAAACTACCTTTCTGGGTCTTGCCATTGAGGTACACCTCCTAAAATTAATTTTTATGCTATCATACTAGCATAAAGTTTTTGATATGGCAAGCCAAGAAAGCACGCAGATTACTCAATTGAAATCAATAAGAAAATATCAAGTAATAATTCTGTAAACTTTTTTATCGAACTGCAGCTTCCTGCATACCCTCCCTTTCTCCCTGGGTGATCAGTTCGTTATCCACCATACTGCCCAGTACCTGCTCTGCCCGTCGGGCTGCCAGATCGGCGTTTACATCGGGAGAATAAGCTGACGGCGCATTGGGAACTCCGGCCAGCATGGCCGACTCATAATCCGTCAGCTCCGATGGTTCTTTATCGAAATATCCCTCCGCTGCCTCGCCTATACCGAAATGGCCGCTGCCGAAATAAGCAGTATTTACATACAACTCAAAAATCTCTTCTTTGCTGTACTGCTTTTCAAGATCCAGGGCCGCAAAAACCTCCGCCGCCTTCCGTTCCAGCCTTTTTTCCTGAGTGAAAAGCATATTTTTCGCGATCTGCTGAGTGATGGTACTCCCGCCCTCCTTGAAACGTCCCGCTTTTATATCATTGAGCAGGGCGCGGCCGATGGCAATGGGGTCGATGCCTCCATGAGTCATAAACCTGTGATCTTCCACCGAAATAACGGCATCTATGTAAAATTGCGGCATCTCATCGTAGGAAACAAAATCCGGATCCCGGCGCACTTTCTCCACCCTTTCTTCGATGGACTCCTGCGCAATGGCCTCTTTATACATCCGGTATCCTTTTACGCCAAAGAAGGTGACCGCTGTCACGGCAATACACAGCAGCAGTAAAAACATAACTCCGATAATTTTTCTGATCCGATGTTTTTTCTTCATGATATTCTTATCTCCTTTCCATCTTAGTGAGCAGAAAATCCGCCATGTCACTGACCACACTGGCCGCTATATTCAACACTGCCAGCAGAACCAGCAAAACACAAAATACCGAACCGCCCGCAAGAAAT
>DPJQ01000144.1:6877-7027 GCA_003542935.1 Lachnospiraceae bacterium
CACCCCGCTGAAAAAAAATTTTATCTTATCCATGTATCCTTTCTCCATCATACTTCCATACGTTTTGTTATCAACTGTCTTTATAATAAGATTTTCAGCTTACAATTCCGTGACTTTAATGTGAGAGATTTGTCACTTTTTGAAAAATGG
>DPJQ01000144.1:7324-7909 GCA_003542935.1 Lachnospiraceae bacterium
AAAAAGGGGGCTATTGTCTTTTGGGAATATTGTGTGTATAATGACGAAGAAGAACTTTTCAGAAAGGAAATTAAACTATGCAGGGAAATAACAATTTTCGCTATATGATACGGATTCTTGCAGGTATATATCTCCTCTATCTCTCCTGGAACCTGGTCACAGGACTGCGCTCTGGCGAGACTTCGGGAATTGTTTTCATCATCGCCATCGCGGTATTCGTGGTGGCCGGTGTCTTTTTTATCCTTGACGCTCTGCGCCATATGCGCCAGGAAACACTTAATAACCAGACTGGGAACACGGCTGATGAAAATACGGAAAATGAGGCTGATGTACCATCCGTGCCTGAAGAAAACCCGTCAGAAAATGATTCTGATGACCGACAGGATAGCGGTGACTAAAAAATCGATTGCGGCTCCCGTCTAAATACGGTACAATATCAGTAAAATATTCCCTGATGGGAGAGGTCTCAAGAGAGACCAGAAAGGACGTATTATGTTAAAAGGTATACCTAATATCTTATCACCGGAGCTTCTTAAAGTTCTTGACGAAATGGGCCACACAGATGAGCTGACCATCGGCGACGGC
>DPJQ01000144.1:8235-17111 GCA_003542935.1 Lachnospiraceae bacterium
CATCGGCGACGGCAACTTCCCCGGCCACACCTATGGCAAACGGGTGATCCGCCTTGACGGCCACGGAGTTCCCGAGATTCTGGACGCCATTTTGCAGGTCATGCCCCTTGATACATATCCGAACTCCGACGGTGTCATGGTGCCCCCCTGTACCCTGATGGCTGTTGAACCCGGCGATGATGCCAAAACACCGATCTGGGATACTTACAAAGAGATCGTGGCCAAACACGATCCCCGGGGCGATGCATGTTTTGAGGAGATCAACAAATGGGATTTCTATAAAAAGACAAAAGAGAATTCCACCCTTGTCATCATGACCAGCGAGACCGCCATCTACGCCAATATCATTCTGCGAAAGGGCGTTGTGATCAACGAGTAATAGAGTTATCTGCAAAAAAGGCATATAAACAATAAGCGGACAGCCTGTCTGAGCCGTTACGATACGCACAGGCTTCCTGCATTTTCAGACAAAAACTGCCGCAGAGCGCTGCCCCCATACGGAGCAATGCCTGCGGCAGTTTCTTATTATACCGGTATTCCAATCCGCAAACAGAGGAAATGCCCGATTCTATTCTGCGTCTCTGATTTTCTTGCGCACCGACAGGATACATCCCGGCGATACAGACAGCTCGTCAAGCCCCATTCTCAGGAACTCCTCCGTCAGCGTCGTATCCGCACCCAGCTCACCGCAGATACCGGCCCAGATGCCTTCTTTGTGGGCATTGTCTGTCACCATCTTGATCAGACGAAGCACCGCCTCATGATGAGCGTTGTAGAACGGATCCAGCTTCGCGTTCTGACGGTCGATAGCCAGGGTATACTGAGTCAGGTCGTTGGTGCCGATACTGAAGAAGTCCACATGTTTCGCCAGCTGATCGCTGATGACGGCGGCAGCCGGGGTCTCGATCATAATCCCCTCTTCCACCTTGCCGATCTTCACACCCTCCGAGGCCAGCTCTTCCTTCACAGACCGGGAGATGGCTTTGATTTTCTCCACCTCTTCCACGGAAGTGATCATCGGATACATGATAGACAGATTACCGAAAGCACTGGCACGGAACAGAGCGCGCAGCTGCGTACGGAAGATCTCCGGCCTGGTCAGGCAGATACGGATGGCGCGGTAGCCCAGAGCCGGGTTATCTTCCTTATCCAGTTCAAAATAACCCACCTGTTTGTCTGCGCCGATATCCAGGGTGCGGATGATGACTTTCTTGCCGCCCATAGTCTCAACAACTTTTTTGTAAGCGCTAAACTGCTGTTCTTCTGTAGGGTATGTATCGGATTCCAGATACAGAAACTCACTACGGAACAGGCCGATACCGCCGGCATCGTTCTCCAGCACGGAAGCCAGATCGCCGGGATTGCCGATGTTGGCGTACAGATTAATCTTCTGGCCGGATTTGGTCACGTTTTCCTTACCCTTCAAGGTCTGCAAGAGCTTTTTCTGCTCGTCGTCGGCCTCTTTTTTCTTGAAATAAGAGGCCAGCAGATCCATATCGGGGTCAACGATGAATTTGCCCTCGTAACCGTCCACTACGGCAATCTTGCCGTCCCAGGATTTATCAATATCCACCCCCACCAGGGCCGGGATACCCATAGTCCTGGCCAGGATCGCCGTATGGGAGTTGGCTGAACCCAGACGGGTCACAAAGGCCAGCAGCTTGCTCTTATCCATTTGGACGGTCTCGCTGGGGGCCAGATCCTCAGCCACCACGATCACCGGATCATCGCCGATATCCGTCCCGCTACCCTTACCGTGAAGAATGGTAATCACTCGCTCCGTGATATCCTTCACATCCGCCGCACGGGCTTTGAAGTATTCGTTATCCATATTGGCAAACATCTCGGCAAAATTGTCGCCGGTGGTGGCGGCGGCATACTCTGCGTTGACTTCCTGGGTACGGATGATATTCTCCACGGACTCATTGTAGTCCTCATCCTCCAGCATCATGGCATGGACATTGAAAATCTCCGCGTTGGCCTCGCCCACTTCTTCCAGAGCCTTTTCATACAGGCCGTTCAACTGCTCGATAGCTTTGGATTTGGCGGCCTCATACCGGGCCACCTCCGCGTCAACATTTTCCACCTTGACACGCACGACCTCGTTTTCCTCCTTGAGGTAAAACTTAATCCTGCCGATGGCAATGCCGTTAAAAATCTTTTTTCCTTCTTTTTCTATCACGGGTTTTCCCCCTTCGCAAATGTCCTGCAGATTACAGGTTTTCTTCCAGAACTTTCTTGAACTCAGCCAGACTTCCCTCATCCTCACTGGATACCGTGATCGTCTCACCGCTCTTTACACCCAGTCCCATAAGGGCAAACAGCTTTTTAGCGTCAATCGTCTTCTCACCCTTGGTGATCTTGATCTCGCCTGCCAGACCTTTGGCCGCGTTTACAATGATTCCTGCCGGACGTGCGTGGATACCTTCGGGATCTTTTACCGTGAAATCAAATGAACTCATAACTACATTCTCCTTTTCTTTTTTAATTATATTGATTTATCCGCCCGGAATTTTCCCCGGCGGTTCATCATTCAGGAACTGTAAATCTCTACCGGTTCTATGGACAAAATGACCTGCTCCAGCACTTCCAGCGCCTCCGCCTCGTCCTCTCCGTCCGCAGCGATCTCCACCCGGCCTTCCGGAGGAAAACCCAGGCGCATCACAGACAGAGGCCTCTTCGCATCGGCCGTCCGTTCATCCGTCTGCAGCATGACCATACTCCGGTATTTCTGGGCTGCAGCTGCCACCTGACCGGCGGGACAGGCATGGAATCCTACTCTTTCTGACAACTGGATTACTTTCGTGACCATGCCTGCACCTCCGATCGACCTGCCAGCCTTTTATTTTACCACCGTACCGTAGGCCTCTTTCACCTGAGCCAGCATCTTCTCGTCAGTGACGCCGGATATCTCGCGGAACGCATCTACCACGCCGTTATCTCTAATCAGCGTCTGCAGTTTAACACTCTGCTCATCTTCCGGATTATCATAGTGCAGGGCTGCACCGATACCAAGGATCAGCTTATCTACCGGAAGACCGTACTCCATGGCGGTCATGGTGGGTTTCACCAGGCGGTCCGTAGCGCTCAGCTTGCGCAGCGGCTCCCTGCCCACCCGGGTAACGTCATCCTGCAAATAGGGATTTTTGAAACGGCTGATAATCTTCTCGATATAATGGGCATGGGCCTCGGGATCAAAATGATGCTTTTTCACCAGACCTGCGCCGGACTGCTCCATAGCCTCGTGCACCAGCTTGTAGATCTCCGGGTCAGCAATGGCCTCGTTGATAGTCTCATACCCCTTGATCACACCCAGATAGGCGGTGATACAGTGGCCTGTGTTCAGAGTGAAGAGTTTTCTCTCAATGTAAGCCATCAAATCCTCAGCCAGGTTCATGCCGGCGATCTCAGGGATCCCACCTTTGAAGGAGGCCTTCTCGACGTTCCACTCATAATAATTCTCCACCACCACATCCGTGGGGATCTCGTTGCGCACCGGCGGCACGATACGATCCACCGAGCAGTCGGGGAATCCCACATACTCGTCGCAGTAAGCTTTCTCTTCTTCATTCAGGGCCGCATACACATGTTCTTTGAGCTGGGAACTGGCGCGGATGGCATTCTCACAGGCGATCAGGTTCAGGGGAGCCTTCGAACCGCTCTCCTTCCGGGCCTTGATACCCGCCGCGATCGTGGGGGCGATGCGGGGCAGTATAGTCAGGCCCACTGCCGTGGTGATCAACTCGGCATCCCGTATAGCGTCCAAAATCTCCGTGCCGTTTGACATGATGCCGTCCACATCAGTAATCCTGTGATCCTCTTTCTCCACATCCATGATATGAACCGTGTAGGCCTTATCCTGGGCCAGGCGGTCAATGATCACCGGATTTACATCAGCAAATACTACATGATACCCCGCCTGGGCCAGCAGCATTCCGATGAAGCCGCGGCCAATATTTCCGGCGCCGAATTGAATAGCAGTTTTCATATCAATCTACCTTCTTTCTGAATCTAATGTAATTAAAACACAATTATCCCAATTTATCAAGGACTACCGCAGGATCCTTTGCCGTCAACAGAGCCTCCATGATCTCCTCATCTTCGAGGGCCCCGCAGATATTGCTGAGGATCTCCAGATGCTCGTCACCCACACCGGCGATACCGAACACCAGGTTCGCTTTCTCATCACCGAATGGAACACCGTCGGGATACTGAAGCACCACAATACCGCTCTTTTTCACTGTACCCTTGGCCTGAGATGTCCCATGAGGGATGGCAATACCCATGCCCATGTAAGTAGTAGCCAGTTTCTCGCGCTCCTGCATGGCAGGAATGTAAGACTCATCCACATACCCCAGTTTATGGAGCAGCTCACCTGCTGCCTGGATCGCCTCTTCTTTAGTATCCGCTTTCTGGCCTAATAAAATACCTTCTTTTACCAGCAGGCTTTTGCTGCTCTTCTTCTCCGGCTCCGCCGGTTTTTCCTCCGCCGGGGCTGCCGGAGCCTGCGCACTGGCAGTTACCTGTTCAAACAGCGTATCCAATGCCGGATCCGCCAGGAAATTACCGATCGTAACGAGCTGTGCCTGAGGCGCGGATTTCGCCGCACGATCCTGCAGGATCGTCTGGCATACCACGATATCGGCATCCCCGGGAACATTGTCTACAGATGTATTGGTCACGGTGATATCCGGACGGATCGCCTTGATCCTGTTGCGGAACTTGGTGGCGCCCATGGCCGAAGAGCCCATACCTGCGTCGCAGGCAAACACGATCTTGCGGATCTCACCGGTAATCTTCACTGCACCGGCGGGAGCTGCCATTCCTTTGGACTCCGCCTTCATGGAAGCCACCTGGCTCTGGGCATCCTCCAGGCTCTTGGAACCCGACGCCATGACAATGGGACTGGCAATCACAAACGATACGCCCGCCGCAATGATTACACCGAGAGCAGAAACCAGCATCTGGGTTTTCGGCGTCATCATCATAAAGGCGATAATGGAACCGGGAGAAGCCGGGCCATTGAGACCGGCGCCCATAAGGTTGAAAAACAGGATCGCACAGATATTACCTGCAATCGGCGCAACAATGACAGCCGGGTTCATCAGCACATACGGGAAATAAATCTCGTGGATACCGCCGAAAAAATGGATGATAACCGCGCCGGGTGCAGAGCTCTTGGTTGCCTTATCTTTGCAAAACACACTGTAGGCCAGCAGTACGCCAAGGCCGGGGCCGGGGTTCGTCTCCAGCATATACATGATAGATTTCCCCATCTCCTCCACCTGCTGGATACCCAACGGGGTAAATACACCCTGATTGATAGCATTATTCAGGAACAGTACCTTGGCGGGCTCCAGGAAAACTGCTACCAACGGCAGCAGGCTGTGGCTTACCAGGAACGAAACACCGCCGCCCAGTACAGCCAGAATCACCGACATAATCGGTCCGATGAAATAGTAGCCGATGATCATCAGAATCAGACCCAGGATACCGACAGAAAAATTATTGATCAGCATCTCGAAGCCTGTGGGCATATGCCCGTCCATAAGCTGGTCAAATTTCTTGATCACCCATCCGGCCAGGGGGCCTATAGCCATGGCGCCCATCAACATGGGAGAATCTGTACCGCAGACACAGCCGATCACAGCGATGGCGCCGATTACACGGCCCCTCTCTCCCCCCACCATCTTGCCGCCCTGACTGGCGATCAGGATCGGCAGCAGGTAGGTCAGAATCGGTGTCACCATAGAGCTTAACTGGGCATTGGGTATCCAACCTTTTTCAATGAACAGCGCTGCCAAAAACCCCCATGCGATAAATGCACCGATGTTCGGCATGACCATTCCGGAAAGGAACTTTCCGAATGCCTGTACTTTGTTTTTCATCTCACTCAATTCCTCCTTTTCTTCTTGATATTGCATGTTGAAAATATTTTACAAGCGCCTGTTCGGCCAGAGCCGCGCCCCCCGACGCGTCACCGCTCCGAAGCGCCTGGAAAAATCGTTCTTCTTCAATCAATAATGCGCTGAGCCTGCTGACGGGCTCCAGATACTGTTCACCCTCCGGCGCCAGCATAATGATCGCCCCTTCTATGGTAAGCCCACCGGCCTGCAACGGGGACAGCAGCCGCAGATAGCCAAACCGGCTGTGGCTCACCACATCCGTCTTGCAGTGGAACAGGCATATATTCATCCCCTCGATAAAGGTGTCCCCCAGCTCCTCCCGACGCCGAAAACCCCGGGCAATTCTTTTGGCCACCGCCTGATCCGGCGCAAACACCAGGGAAGACTGTTCAATGAGCTCCCGGCGGTTTTGCACGCTCCGTATATCCACGATCCTGAAGTTTTGCAGGATCTCCACGATCTCCGTGCCGATACCGGAAATCCTGCAAATGTCCGTCAAATCTTTCACGGCCACCTGATCAGGACGCCTGGTTTTCTGCTGCAGGCGATTACGGTTAATCGTCTCCATCTCCCTCTGCAGCATCATCTTATCCTGTACCCTCAATACCTTCCCCACACACAGCCAGGGAAAATCTGTATGCAGCTCTATGGTGGAAACGATCAGATCGATCCCCTGCCTCTGCAGCTTTTCCTTATCAATGGAAAAAGCCGAGATCACATCGCGAATCTCTATATTGTGAAACGCCCTCGTCAGACTGGCCGCCAGCATCCGGGAACTGCCCACACCGGTGGGGCATACCACCACCACCGCAATCTTCTGATCATTTTCCTGAAGCCTCTCCGCCGCCGCCGCGAAATGCATCGCGATCAGTCCCACATCCGCCGCCTGTACTTCATGAGGCGTCACCCATTCCCTGAGCACCTGGCAGGATGTCTCTACTGCCGAATAAATCTCCGGATAACTCTGCCGGACTTCTTCAGTCTGGGAATTCTCTACGATCATATTCATGGGAATGCGCTTTAACATGGTACTGACATGATTCACAAGATCCTCAATCATGGTACCGCAGGATTTAAAAGGAATCCCCGTCAGCTGTTCCACCACTCCCGTCATGGACATGACGATCTGGCGTACATTCATAGTCTCCACGGGATCCTCACTGCCGGACGCCCTGAACCAGATGCGGGCCAGGGACAGATGGGCCGCTATGTATCCCCGCTCATAGGCGGAAGGCTTCAACTCATATATGCGGCAGATCTCTTCCTCCATATACTCTGCCACCGCGAACTCCGGCAGAGATACCCAGTGTTCCCAATCCTCCAACGGCTGAGTGATCGTCTGGCCCTGCCGCATACGGTGGATCACCAGAGCAATCCGTATGATCAGATCCATAGCCCCGCTGTCCGTATAACGAACCTGCAGCCTCTTCTCGCTCTCATCCAGAAGCCTCCGCGCCTCCATGGCCGTCTCTGAGTCAAGGAAGGCAGGCATTGCGTTTCTGGCCTGTGTCTCCGCCCGGTTTTCTTTTGCCGGATACTCAGACAGAATCCCCAGAATTCTGTCCATATCGTAGAACTCAAACACGGAATTGAAAATAGCCTGCCGCAGGGAAACCTCGCTTCCCCTCAGAAAGATCCCCATTCCCGGTCTGCGCACCAGCTCGATCTCATACGTGGCCAGCCAGCTGTCCAGAGCGTCCAGATCCTCATACAGCGTCCGCTCGGAAATGTGATAACCCGCGGCGAATACGTAAGCTTTTACGGGACCGTCCGCGAAAAAGAGATCGCCCAGAATCTGCCTGCGCCGTTCCTGGCGTCCGTACATCGGTGCACTGTCCTCCGCCTCTAAAAGCTCCCCGATGAACTGGAGCTGCTCCGCATCCTCATGGATCACCAGGCCTACTCCCGGCTTGCTGCTGAAACGGAAATCATTTTCATCCATCCACTGCTCCAGAACCGCCACATCCCGCAGGATCGTTCGTGACGAGACACCCAGCCGCTCTGAAATCACGGAGACCGTCACCGGATTCGGCGCCATTTTGACTAATATCTGAAGTATTTTTTTCTGGCGTTCCGAAAGGCTTTTCCGTCTCTCTCCGCCCTTGTTGATATTTGCCATAATCTCTCTCCCATGGTATTATTTTATAAGCGATCTCTCCAAATAGCAACCGTAGAATATGTCACTTTTGTCACTAACCGATGGTGACATGTGCCAATTTCGGCTTTCCTGTCACTATTGTGGCAGGAATACAGTTTTTTATGTATAAGCCTGACACATAAAAAAACAGGCGGCGGGATATCTTATCGGGCCCGCCGCCGTTCTCTTAATTGACAAAATCTTATTTTACTGTTATTTTTACACCTTTCTTCACACCGTTGGCCGCCACCACATATATGGTACATGTGCCTTTCTTCCTGCCTTTTACCTTTCCATTTTCCGAAACAGTCGCGACGCTTTTATTAGTCGAATAATAGCGGTATGTAGCGACATGCTTCCTCGGAAACAGCTTTTTCTTTGTATCCTGTTTCACCGTCCGTGCTTTGATCTTTTTCGTCGTCCCTTTTTTCACCGTAAGTTTTGAGGCAGAGACCTTTATACTCCCGGCATTTGTATAGCCTTTTTTATCTTTCCCGGCAATGTGGAGAGCCAGGCTGCTGCCGATGATCTGCTTCTTTCCTTTTACCGTGCGGTACGCGTAAACTTTTATTTTATAAACATTTTTGCTGCTGATTTTCTTCTTCCCGATCTTGCTGAGTGCATAACTGGTGTTTTTGCTGCCTTTGACGCTTTTCACAAGCTTTATTGTTTTACCGCACTGTTCCCCGTAAATCTCATATCCTGTCGCTCCGCTTACTTTGCCCCATGTCACTTTTATCTTTGAGCCGGAAAAAACCGCTTTGATCTTATCATTCAGCAATATGGTATTTCTCTCAAGATCCTCTTTGGGTTCTGTCGGTTTCTCCGCAGGT
>DPJQ01000092.1:0-3941 GCA_003542935.1 Lachnospiraceae bacterium
ACGAGCCCACGGGAAACCTGGACAGGAAGAACAGCCAGGAGATCGTGGAGCTTCTGAAAATATCTAATCAGAAGTATGACCAGACTCTGATCATGATCACCCACGACGAGAGCATCGCCCTGCAGGCGGACCGTATCATCTCCATTGAAGACGGCAAAATTATCCGGGATGAGGTGATCCGTAGATGAATGTATTTAACAAGATAACGCTGGAGCAGTTAAAGAAAAATAAGGTCCGCACAGCGGTGACGATCATCGGCGTGATGCTGTCTGCGGCTATGATCTGTGCCGTAACCACCATCGTGTCCAGCTTTCAGAATTATATGCAGGAAAACATTGTTTACGTAGTGGGCGACTGGCACGGCGTATCCTACGGTACGGACAGGGCGGACTGTGAGGAGATCAGGGGCAGCGAAGAGGTTTCCAGATCCGCCTGTGACCAGCAGCTGGGTTTTGCCAGGATAGATTCAAAAAATGAATATAAACCCTATATGTATGTGATCGGGGCCGCGGAAGGCTTTGAGGATGTGATGCCCGTGCACATGGTGGAGGGCCGGCTGCCCGAAAGCAGCGGGGAGCTGATCCTGCCGCAGCATTTGGGAGAGAACGGAGGTGTAGCTTACGCCATCGGCGATACGCTGACGCTGGATCTCGGCAGCCGCATGATGGACGGGGCGGAACTTTCCCAGCGGGATCCCTGTTTTGATTACGACGATGACGGCCGGGATTCCTTTAACGAGGAAGAACTAAAGATCCGCGAAAGCAGGACATACACGGTGGTAGGGATTTATGAACGGCCTTCTTTTGAGGATTACATGGCCCCGGGCTACACGGCGATCACAAGAGCAGACGAGGATCCGGGGGAAGACTGCGTCTATGATGTATATTTTAAGATGAAAAACCCAAAACGCGTATTTGGCTTTATGGATGAGCGGGTTTCCGACGGCGATACCAATACGGATCTGCTGATGCTCTCGGGGGCGGCGCAGTTTGAGAGTTACTACCGGATGCTTTACGGACTGGCAGCGGTGATTATCCTTCTGATCATGTTCGGGTCAGTTTCCCTGATCTACAATGCTTTTTCCATCGCCGTGTCGGAGCGGACGAAACAGTTCGGTCTGCTGGCCTCCATAGGCGCTACGAGGAAACAGATCCGCCACATGGTATTTTTTGAGGCCGTAGTGGTGGCCCTGATCGGTATTCCCCTGGGGATACTGGCGGGCATCGGCGGGATCGGTGTCACGCTGCTGTTCATCGGTAATAAGTTCGCCAATGTCTTTGGATCTGCCGTCACGATGAGGCTGTGTGTTTCTCCAGCGGCCGTAGTGACAGCTTGTGTCGTGGCGTTTTTGACAGTACTGATCTCCGCATGGATCCCCTCACGGCGGGCCATGCGGGTATCCGCTATCGAGGCAATCCGGCAGGCGTCGGATATACAGATCAAGCCCAGGGCGGTGCGGTCTTCAAAACTGGTGTACCGGATCTTCGGCCTGCCGGGAATGCTGGCAAGCAAATATTACAGACGCAGCCGTAAAAAGTACAGGGCTACGGTGGTGAGCCTGGTGATGAGCATCGTCCTGTTCGTCTCCGCGTCGGCTTTCACGGAGTATCTGATGGAGTCTGTGGGGGGCGGATTGGGGAAGGATGACTATGACCTGCGGTTATATGTGACGGAGGAGAGCTTTACCGACATCACCGACGGGGAGCTTTTGGAGCAGATCCGGGAGGCAAAGGATGTCACGGCGGCGGCCTCCACAGTGAGCCGCCACTATATCTGCGAGGTAGACAGGTCTGTCCTGACGGACGATGCCCTGCACTATGTCGTTTCCCAGTTTGGGGACAGCGCCGGGGACGGGGCAAAGATTCCTTTCTACACCCAGATACAGTTTGTGGACGATACGTCTTTTAGGGAAATGCTTGGCAGAAACGGCCTGGATGAACAGACGTATATGAATCCCGACGCCCCGCTGGCGGTGGTGGCAAAAGGGACGCCCATATTTGACCCGGACCAGGGGAAATATATTACGCTGGATTTTCTGAAAGAGGAGCAGTGCGAGCTGACGGCCCGTGTGCCTCTGTATGTGGAGGGGTATTATCTGGATGAGGAGACGGGGGAGTATGAAGATAAAGCCGGAAATCAGGTGTATCGATACCTGAGTGACGACGATCCGGAGGAAACCAGGGAAGTTCCGGCGGCGGACGCGGTGAAGGAGTATTCGCTGCATGTGGGAAAAATACTCACGGAGACGCCCTGGTTTCTGGAAACCCGGGGTGAGTTCACGCTGCTCTATCCCCAGTGTGTGCAGGACGCGGTGGTTCAGGATACGGAGCCGCGCACTTACCACTATCTGGCCGTTTCCGACGATCACGGGGAAAGCTATGCGGCGATCCGGCAGATCATCACGGACAGCAGGATGGGCGGCAACGGCCTGGTGGATTACGCGGAGCAGGAGGAGAGCAACCGCAATATCATCCTGATCATCCAGGTATTTTCCTACGGTTTTATCGTGCTGATCTCCCTCATTGCCGCGGCGAACGTGTTCAATACGATCTCGACAAATATCGCCCTGCGCCGCCGGGAGTTTGCGATGCTGAAGTCCGTGGGCATGACCCGGGGCGGCTTCAACGGCATGATGAATTTTGAGTGCCTGCTCTATGGCTTTAAGTCGCTGCTCTACGGGCTGCCTCTTTCGGCGGTGATGACCTATATGATCTTCCGCTCCATATCCGAGGGGTATGCCACGGATTTCCATATGCCCTGGGGGGCCGTGGGGATAGCGGTGTTCAGCGTGTTCGCGGTGGTGTTTGTGACGATGATGTACGCCATGAGTAAGGTTAAGAAAGATAATCCTATCGATGCTCTGAAGAATGAAAATATTTAAGAATTGGCGTTTTGTGTAAACGCGAACGGTGCGATGTATCAAAGATCCGTAGCAGCCTGTTTGTCCGGACTGTTACGGATCTTCTGTTTTCGGGTATTGTTATATCTTTGCAGACAAGCCCACCGGCAGAGGATATTCCCTTCTGATGGGGCCACAACTTTGCAGGCTGAGATTACGCATATGTATCTATGGCATTTCCGGCATCGGATGGCCGGTCGGCGGCCCTCGGTGGTTCGGATATCTTTGGTTCGGTTTCCTGCTCTTTCTTTTTCTCCTGTTGCTTTAACCGCTGAATCTGTTCTTTGATTTCCCGGATCTGCTTTTCTAATTTTTTCCTTTTGTCCTCGTCTTTGTTCTGAACCGCTTTTTGCCTTTCTTCCTGCAGTGTCTGCAGCTTTTGCTCCAGGGACTGTATTTGAGAGTCCGGATCGGCGCTCTGCTGCGGCTTGGAACTGCCCGACGGATAGCCCGGGCTGACAGATGAAATATTCATAAGATTACCTCCTGATTCTGAGAATATGTTGGTGCTCCCATGCGGCACAAATAGGTTCAGAAGCGCTTCCTGCCTCTGACTATAGAGATGTTCCATGTGAAAGTCAAGGGCTTTGTCCTGAACTGTCAGCGGTTTGTAATGAGATGGCGGCTTTATACACCCGGGCCCCGCGTCTGCTGTGCAGTTGCGTGAGAATAAGGCGGTGTGGGTTTCGCGGGGATCCTTCCCGGGAGTCTTACGCTGCAGTTAACGGTTCGTTTGCCGCAGCGCTGTCCCGGCGCGGACAGGCCGGATGGTCAGGAAATGTTCAAAAGTATGTGCAGGCAGAATTGGGTGCCGTTTTTTTCTGTCAGCATAGTGCCGCGGTATTTTTCCGCTATGGCTTTGATATTTGAAAGCCCGGTTCCCGGCGGGGGCAGCGGCCGATCCCGGCAGGTATTTTCAAAGGCCAGCCTGTAGAAATCGCCCTGCCGTTCCCCGCGAATACGGATGGTCTTCCTTCCCTCGACCGACTGGCACGCCTGGATCGCATTGTCCAGGGCATTGGCAAAAATCACGCACAGGTCA
>DPJQ01000092.1:4249-4432 GCA_003542935.1 Lachnospiraceae bacterium
AATCACGCACAGGTCAAAATCGTCTATTCCGCAGGAACCGGGCAGGAGCAGCGAAACATCCGCTTTGATTTCCTCCGGTTTTCCGCTGTCCAGCAGGCCTTTCAGTACAGCCAGATGATTTTTGATATCGTGGCGGAAGGCCTTTGTCTGTTCGCAGCGCTCCCGGGCCTCGGCGATGTATAT
>DPJQ01000092.1:4759-9209 GCA_003542935.1 Lachnospiraceae bacterium
GGCCTCGGCGATGTATATTTTTTGTACTCGGGCGGCCTGCGCTGCGGACTGCAGCGCGGCCTGTGCCTGCAGGCTGTGGCAGAGACACCGGTAGACGTACAGTGTGCCGAGCAGCGCCGCCAGCCCCAGGATCTGCAGAAACAGCAGAGCACTGTGTTTTCCGGCCTCCGGCAGTGAATGAGAGAGGGAGAGGGAGCTATAGGAGGTGTGAAGGATGTACAGCTCCGCGGCGAAGAAAAATAATCCCGGAAACAGCAGGCCGTCAAGATAGGGCGTGTGCGTTCCTTCCGCCAGGGAGAGAAATCTCAGTGCGGCCATATAGCAGCAGATACAGAGGATAAAAGAGGCCAGCATTGCCAGAAGGATCAACAGGTAGAGCAGCGGTTTCCCGACCACATAGGGGAAGACCACAGCCTCCACGGAGTTGGCTACACCAAAGGAAAGCTGGGAGATATAGATCGCAAGTACCGCAGCCACCCGGGAGACCTCCCCCCGGTTTCTCAGGACGAAACGGTTCATACCATACAGGACAAGCAGCTGGGCGGGGATGGCGAATATGCCGGGGATGGCAAAGCGGAAGCCGAACCATTCCAGGCTGTCAATCAGGAGGAGATACAGCACAAAGCATCGTATATTCATTCCCTTTCCGGTGAGGCGGCTGACAAAAGCGATATGCAGGATTCCCTGTCCTGTCAGGCATAAGCAGGTAAAAACTAAACTGAAATAGTCCATAACAAGATTCCCTGTAATTGTGAAGGCGTCGAAAGGCTGCAGCAGGCAAGAGGAACCGTCACGACTCCCTTTCTTTCATGTAACGCAAAAGGGCCTGTGTCAGATCCCGTTCACGCAGCCGGGAAACGGGGATCCTGCTCCCCTGGGAAAGCAAAATTTGTCCGGCGTGGCTGCCGCTGACATATGCGAGGTTGACAAGATAGCTTCTGTGGCACCGGAAGAACCTTCCGTCCACGCGCTGTTCAAAAGAATTTAACTTTTCGTAATGGCTGGTGACGTCTCCGTCCCTTCGGTGGATATAGATTTTCCGCCCCTGTACTTCACAGTATACGATATGATCCAGGGAGATGATTTCACGGGAGGTTCCCCGCTGTATGACGATACTTTTTGCCGGCCGTTGCCTCAGGGTCCGCAGGGCCCGGTCCATGGTTCGTCTGAAATGAGAGATATCCGGAGGCTTTATCAGATAATCATATGCCTCCGCCTCGAAGGCGTCAAAGACCCATTCTTTGAGGACCGTCACAAAGATCAGCAGGCTGTGGTTCCCCTGTTGGCGCAGCATTTTGGCGGTGGCCATACCGTCAGGCGGTTCCATCTGAATATCAAGGAAGATCAAGTCAAAATCGCGGTCGCTCTCTAAAAGTGCCTGCCCGCAGGAAAAGCTGCTGATCCGGTAAGAGGCAAGATAGTTTTCTTCCATATATTTTGAAAGAAGATCGGAGATCTCCTGTGCCATAAACGGCTCATCGTCACAAACGGCAATTTTTAACATTACTGTCACCATGCCTTATTCGGGATATTTTTCTTCTGATGTTCCGCTGTCCGCGGCCGGGTATTTATATTCAGAATAACAGAAATGCTGAAAAAGGACAATCCGGTTGTCGCGAAATGTTGCGAATCGGTCATGGGATGAATTGGTATTCACCCTGCGGCCAGTAAAAACGGCTTGTCATGAGCACAAGATTTTGTGGAAGAGGGTGATCCCTGGGTGAAATCTGTGTTATGATGAATGGAAAGACAGCTGCTTATGGGAGGTAAAAAGTGGAGCATACATTTCATATCATGCAGAAAGGATATACGGTCTGTCCGGAAAACTGGGGGATGGTGAACGAAAGCGCGTTGTACTATCGTTTTTACTATGTGTACGGCGGAAGCGCCTGGGTGTATAAGGATGGCCGGATCATGCCCCTGCGGGCCGGATATCTGTATATTTTTCCGGTGATGAATCCCTACAGCCTGTGGCATGATCCGAGACATCCCCTGGATGTACTGTGGCTCCATGTGGAAATGGCCATGGCGGCCTTCCCGGAACTGGTCTGTCTGAAAGTGAACCGCGGGGAGGTGGCAGAACACCTGCTGGAGGGAATGCGGGGAATCGTAGAGAAGCCCGGGTATGGCGGGGAACTTACGCAGCTTTTTTCCGTGTTTCTAACGGTGCTGAATGAGGAGGTTCCTTTCCGTGAGGCGGAGAGCGGGAGGATGCAGCGGGTGCTGAAATATATGGAAACCCGCATCGGAGAGTCTGTCAAGGTGCAGGAGCTGGCGGATTTTTCCGGCATGGAACGGTCGTATTTTTCGCGCAAATTCAAAGAGGTATTCCGGATGCCGCCGTTGCAGTATCTGATGGCGATGAAAATGAGCATGGCGGCCCGCTGTCTTTTGCAGGGCGGGAGCGTAGGTCAGGCGGCGGAGGCTGTGGGTTATGCCGATGAGAAAGCTTTTTCCCGGGCTTTCAAAGCATATATGGAAATGCCGCCGGGGAAGTATAAGAAGATCCACAGCGGAGGGCATGTCATTTGACAGAATACGCCAATTTCTGGATTCTGTTTTCCTGCAGCCATGTAACACACGGGAGGCATCTCCCGGAAAGTGCGGGGCCTGAGTGCGAAAAAAACTTAATAAGTCACATTCTGCAACTGCAAGTCACAGCGTAACGTTGTGGCTTTTAATTTTTAGTGATAGGATGGGGTCAGTAAAGTCACACGTAAACCCATAACAGTAGAGAGGTGCTGTCCGTGGCAGAGACGGCGCAGGGAGGAAAAGGATGAGCAGATATTTGAATTTGGCGGATCGGTTTGGCAGTACGCTGCACAGTGAGGAGGATCTGGGACGGCTTCCCGCCGATGACCTGAAGATCCCACGGGAGGATGTGGAGATTCTCCGCAGTCTGGGGAAAAAGAAACATGAATATGCCGTGCTTCCGGTGATGGATGAGCGGAGGGCCATGTGGACGGCCACTAATGATCTGCGGATGACGAGACCGCCGGTCTATGTGGATGAGATTTGCTGGCCAGAGATGAATGGGGAGGGAGAGCTGGATCTGCATTGCACTCACCCCTTTGCCCGGGAACTGGAGGATTTTCTGCTCAAGGAACTGTATTGCTATGAACATGGGCTGGGGGATGTAATCATTGAGGATTACATCGAGAGTCCACTGGTGGTCTATGACAGCGGCTTCGGTATCGATGAGGTGGTGGATATCCGCCGAACCGACAGAAACAGCGAAGTGGTGTCCCGCCATTTTCATATATTGTTGAAAAGCATGGAGGATGTAGAGAAGATCCATGAGCCTGAAATCATCCTGGATATGGAGCGAACCAGACAGTATACGGAGCTCATGGAGGAAATATTTGACGGCGTAATCCCGGTATATCAGGTGGGCGCCCGGGGTCTGTGGTTTACACCTTTTGATTATCTGATCCGGGTGCTGGGTATCCAGGAAACCATGGTGAATATGGTGGATGATCCGGAGTTTGTGGAGGCCGTGGTCAAGCGCTATGTGGACTGTTGTATGGTGCGTATGGAAAAATACCGGAAACTCGGCGTGTGGGCCTCCAACAACAGTTCTTGCAGGGTAGGTTCCGGTGGTTACGGCCTGGTGAGCTGTCTGGCCCCCAGGGAGGAGGCTCCCACTCACTGCGATACGATGCAGATGTGGGGCTGCGGCAACGCCCAGATCTTTTCGGAGGTGAGCCCTGCCATGCATATGCAATTTTCCCTTCAATTTGAGATGGAGTGGCTGAAACAATTCGGCCTGAATTACTATGGCTGCTGTGAACCATTGCATCACAAGATGGATTTGATGGATCAGATTCCCCGGCTCAGAAAGGTATCCATGAGTCCCTGGAATAAATGGGATGTAGCCGCCGAACGGTGCAGAGGGAAATATGTGATGAGCTGCAAGCCTAACCCGGCAGTTTTCGCAGTGGGTGAATTTAGGGAAGATTTGGCCAGAGAGGAGATTGAAAAGATTCTGCGCCAGACAGAGGGCTGTTCCATAGAGATTGTGATGAAGGATATCAGCACCGTGGATTATAAGCCCTGGAAGCTGTGGCGGTGGGCCGAGATCGCCAGAGAGGTGATCGATGGGTGGTATCAATAATAGCGGAAAATAAACAGCAGAACAGGCGGATACCAATATATTGTCAGAGTATTTCATCCGTGATATGATAATAACAGAAAACGGTCCGGTCCAGAACCTTATATGTGACGGCAAAATATACAGGCAGGCGGGACGGTTATAACTCACGGGGGTGAAAAACATGAAAGTATTGAATTTTGGTTCTCTGAATTTGGATTACGTTTATGCAGTGGATCACATGGTCATGGCGGGGGAAACCCTGGCCTCAAAGGAGATGAACACGTTCTGCGGGGGAAAGGGTCTGAATCAGTCCGTCGCACTGGCCCGGGCCGGTGTCCCGGTATACCATGCGGGGCT
>DPJQ01000092.1:9481-10614 GCA_003542935.1 Lachnospiraceae bacterium
GCATGCGGGGCTGATCGGGGAGGAGGGGGAGATCCTCTTTGATACATGCAGAGAAAGCGGTGTAAATACAGAGTTTATCCGCCGTATCCCGGGGAAAAGCGGCCATACGATCATTCAGGTGGATCGGAGCGGGCAGAACTGCATCCTGCTCTACGGAGGGGCCAACCAGAGTATGACCCGGGAATATGTGGATGAGGTATTGGGCCATTTCGAAAAGGGTGATATACTGTTGCTGCAAAATGAGATCAATCTTCTGGATTACATCATCGACAGGGCCTATGAGAGGGGCATGGAGATCATCCTGAATCCTTCGCCCTACAATCATCATCTGGACAGCTGTGATTTTTCCAGAATCTCATGGTTTTTATTGAATGAGATCGAGGGATGGCAGGTGACGGGGGAAAAGGAGCCGGATCGTATCCTGGCAAAACTTGGGGAGCTGTACCCGGAAGCCAGAGTAGTGCTGACGTTGGGCGGCGAAGGCTCGGTGTATCAGTATAAGGAGGAGCAGTACAGACAGGGGATCTTCAAGGTGGAGGTCAGGGATACCACGGCAGCCGGAGATACATTTACCGGATATTTTATAGCGTCCATTCTGGAAGGCATGCCGGTTCCGGACGGATTGAGACTGGCCGCCAGGGCGTCTGCCATTGCCGTATCCCGGGATGGGGCTACCGCTTCCATACCAATGCGGGAGGAAGTCAGGTTATAAGGCGTTACAAATCGAACGGCAGCTCCCGGCCAGTCTCTTTATGGAGAATGGACGGGGCTGCTTTGTATACACAAAGGACACGGAAAAGCTACTGGCAGCAGGAATCTCATATAGTACTGGCAGCGATTTGGTCGTAGTATGCTCCGGATTCTTCTTTTGTCAAGTGGAAATATTTCTGCAGTTTTGAGAGTATCCGTTCTCTCGGAATCTGGTCTTCAAGATAATCCAAAACCAAAGTTCGGATTACATCGTCGGTAACTTTAGCAGTGACTTCGTCGGTAACTTTGTCAGTAACCTCAGCCCTGACCTCATCCCTGACCTCTTCTCTGACTGCGACCACCACTTCGGCCTTGACTTCGTCCCACATCAATTCCCGCAATTCATTTACGATACATTCTCCCAAAAATCCAAACTTTAAAGA
>DPJQ01000087.1 GCA_003542935.1 Lachnospiraceae bacterium
GCAGACCCGGATGCCTTTCTCCTTGATTCTGCGCAGCATCCCCTCCGGATCTGGGAACACTTTCTCGTCCCAGATAAAGTCCGTCCAGTGGAATTCTTTCATCCAGCAGCAGTCGAAATGGAACACCGACAGCGGAATCCCTCTGGACAGCATCCCGTCGATGAAGCTCATGACGGTGGCTTCGTCGTAATCCGTGGTGAAAGAAGTGGACAGCCACAGTCCGAATGTCCAGGCTTCCGGCAGGGGCGGCCGCCCGGTGAGGGCCGTATAATTGCCCAGCACCGCTTTCATGTTCCCGCCGCCAATGAGAAAATAATCCAGGCTCTCCCCGGCCACAGAGAATTCCACCTTATCCACCGCCGCGGATGCCGTCTCAAAAGACACCCGGCCCGTATGGTTGACGAACACGCCGTATCCGCGGCTGGACAGATAAAACGGGATATTTTTGTAGCTCTGCTCCGTGGAGGTTCCTCCGTCCTCGTTCCATATATCCACGCTCTGGCCGTTTTTGACAAAGGGGGTAAATCGCTCGCCCATGCCGTAAATCAGTTCCCCCACGCCCAGGGACAGCCGCTGGCGCATATAGGCGTCCTTGTCGTCGCTTTTTACATACATATCCCCTTTCCAGTCCGTCTTTATGTAGGCCAGATCCCGCTTTCCGCTGGCACACAGCGGAGTATCTTCCCAATAGTAAGCCATATGCCAGGGATTTTTCTCTATCTCCAATCGAAGACTGCCGTTTCGGATCACCAGGCGTTCTTCCCCGTCCTCGGCAAAAACCTCCGCCCCCTCGTCCATGGCGAGCTCGAAAGCAGGTCCGTCCTCTCTCACCCCCATATAATGGCAGGTTCTCACCCGGATCACCTCCGGGGCCGGACAGCTTATCTCCACCGTCAGGTTGATCCCTCCCAGGGTATCCCCGCGTTTCAGTATATGGGACGTGGGCGCGATCAGCGTGACCTTTGCCTCCTCCATTCTGGTAAACGACACCTCCGCCGGGCTAAAGCAGGCGCAGCCTTCCTTCTGCAGCCAGCATCCGTTACTGAAATTCATATGTGTCTCCTCCTTATTTTCCAATGATCTTTGTGTTAGATTATAATACATTTCGGGGAAATCCTACGGTACTTATTATACTTTTTTTGCTCCAAAAATTTGCCTGAAACTTGAAACATGTAAAAATATTATATATGATAACCAGAGAACTGTTACCATAGATTAACCGTATCATTTAATAGAAAGGAAAAAAGTTCATGAGCAATAAAGAACGGGCCATGCAGCTGATCGAAAGTATTCCGGACAGTAAATTGATCTTTGCCGTGGATATGCTGAAAAACCTAAGGGCATATGCCGGAGAAGAAATCGCGCCTGATGAATGGGATCTGAAAATGCTGGCAGATGCCGAGGAGGAAAACGACGGCCAGACAGTATCTATAGAATCTCTCGCTTCGGAATTGGGGATCAGTCTATGAAATATACAATAATTTTTCAAAAGGCCGCCTCAAAATTTTTGAAAAGACAGAGCAGGAAAGCACAAGAAAGGCTGCTGTCCGCCCTCTCCTCCTCCCCGCTTTCCGCCAAATCCAGTGCAAACTCACAGCCTGTAAATCCGGCAAACCCTACCTTCTTATGCCAATCCGCAAAGCTTCGGAACTCACGCCTTCGCTCCATTGCTTCCATCAAGTTCATTGATATGTACTGTCTCTCAAATTGTTCCGGCAGGCATTCTCTTGTACCGGATGCCAGGAAGCCATTTCACTCTCTCCGCAAATATTCACCATGGAATTAAGCAAAAAAATACCATATTTTTTATACGTCGGTTATATTACAATAACGGTATGGATACACGCCGCAAAAAATGCGAGGAAACATGATCATGAAGAACACTCTGCTCCTGAATTATTTTTCAAAAAAGAATATGAAGCGCCAGCTCATCACGCTGTTTATCTGCGCCGTCATGATCCCCGTCGTCTGCGTCAGCGGCATCATCGGTTTTCTCACCTATCAGAGAACCGCCTCCCATTACGAGGATCTGACCCGCTCCCAGGTAAAACTGGTACATTCCACCGTCGTATCCACATCCATCTATCTGCATTCCATCTACGAGACGGTGGTCAGCGACGCCGAGCTCCAGGAGCTGCTGTGCGCGGACGGCGCCGCATTTGATTACCAGCAGGCCACCGGAACCCAGGCGGCTTCCTTCGACGAGATCCTGACCAACACCGCCATGCTCAACAGCCTGCGGCTCTATGTCCCTGATGAGCTGATGGCGCATGTGCCTCAGAACAAATACATCGTCTCCCTCACCGACGGGCAGGCCACGGCGCACCTGTATCAAAGATCCCGGGAGATCGTCGGTAATTTCTGGGTCAGCGATATACGCACCGGCCAGAACAATGTGGGCTACTGGGAACTGCATTACTGCTGCCGCATCCCCATCCCCCAAAAAAGTTCCTACGCCCTGCTGGTCATGTCCATTTCCAACGACTACCTGCGCAGTCTGATCGCCAACAGGAATTACCAGCTTTACATGAACGTAAATGACGAACCCGTTTTCATAAGCTCCGACAGGAACTACGCGGGGCAGGATTTCCCTATTGATCTGGGACGTGAAGCCGACGCCTCCCGGACCGGGATCTTCTCCCTGTTCGGAAAAAACGTGATCGGCTCCCTGGAAACCGCCACCCTGTACCATTCCTCCGACAGCCTCCACATATTTGTGACCGACACGGACGCCCTTCCCACGGTCTGGCGCCTGTTTGCCGTTCTGTTCCTGCTCCTGCTCTCCGCCCTGCTGATCTCCGGAGCCGTCATACTCCTGTACGCATCCTATTTCGGCAGCCGTATCGACACGCTGCGGCTGGCCATGTACAAGGTCAGCAACAATGATTACGAGATCGTCGATACGATCCGGGGCGACGACGAACTGACCGCGGCTTTCCATGATCTGAAGATCATGGTGCACAAGCTGAAAAAAGCAGAGGCCGAGATCTACCAGGCCCAGATCCGCGAGCAGACCATTACAAACCAGCAGCAGCAGATGGAGCTGAAACTCCTGGCAAGCCAGATCCACCCCCATTTTCTGTACAACACCCTGGAGAGTATCCGCATGAAGGCTTTTGCCGAGGGCAACAGGGAGGTCGCCAACGCCATCAAGCTCTTAAGCAAATCCATGCGCTACGTGCTGGGCACGACAAAAGCCACCTCCACCACCCTGGAAAACGAGCTGGACTACATCGCCACCTATCTGGCTATCCAGAAACTCCGTTTCGGCCCCCGCATCAGCTACGATATCAAAGTAGATGAGCGCCTGCAGCCCTCCCACTACCAGATCCTTCCCATCATCCTGCAGCCGATTGTCGAGAACGCTTTTTCCCACGGCCTGGAGAACCGGACCGAAAACGGCCGCATCATCTTGAAGATCCGCCCCGCGGAGGACTGGTCCTGTCTGGCCGCCGATATTTTCGACAACGGCGAGGGCATGTCCAGGGAGAGGCTCGCCGAGGTCATCGCCCATATGGACACACCCGCGGAGGACAGCGAACACGGCGTAGGGCTTTACAACATCAACAACCGCATCCGTCTTTTCTATGGAGAGGAATACGGTGTTACGATTAAAAGCAAAGAAAATTACGGAACCTGTGTAACTGTCACGCTGCCGTTATACAACAACAGGGAGGAAGAACCATGAATGTACTGATCGCCGACGACGAACAGCTGATCCTGGAGGGGATCCTGCATATCATAGACTGGGAGGCCTGCGGTTTCTCCGTCTGCGCAACCGCCGTCAACGGAAAGGAAGCCCTGGACAAGATACTGGAGAAAAAACCGGATCTGGTGCTTTTGGATATCCGTATGCCGATCCTGAACGGCATTGAGGTGGTGCAGGCGGCCGTGGAAGCCGGTTTCACCGGCAAATTTATCATCTTAAGCGGACTGACGGATTTCAAGCTGGCCCAGACCGCCATGCGTTTCGGCGTGGATTTCTATCTGACCAAGCCGATCGATGAGGACGAGCTGGAACAGGCGGTGTGCTCCGTCCGGAAACTGATCGAAAAAGAATCCAAAATTTCCTCCTCCTACACCAGATACCGCGACAAAGCCCGGGAAAATATCATCCGGGAGATCCTTCTGGACACCTGCCGCTACGATTCCCTGGATCTGGCTGACCTCCATCTGCAGGCCGGCGTGTACCAGGTCATCACCTACGGACGATATAACCAGGACTCCCTCTATCCGGTCTGGGATTTCGCCGAGCTGATGCGTGTGACCAACCAGGACAACAATTCCTTTGATATCCTGGAAGTAGGGCAGCAGAATGTCATCCTGCTGAAAGGGGAGTTTGCTATCGGCCGGTTCCAGAACCTGCTCGCCCACTACCGGACCGGCCCCCAGAAGGATTCCCCTTTTGACACGGTCTTTCTCACTTACGGCCGCCAGGTATCCGCCCCGGAGGACATCCATCTCTCCTACCAGGACGTCTGCCAGCTGGAGGAACGCCGGTTTTTCTGCGAGGAAAACCAGCATGTGCTGGGCTTTCAGGAACTCCACCGGTATCTGGCGGACGCCCACGAACTCACCCCGTCCATCGCCCCCGGGTACGCGGAAACCTTCTCCAACTATATACAGTCCCACAATCCCACTCTCATCACGGAGACCTTGAAGGAATTGTCCGATTATCTGACCGGCTGCGCGGCCGGAATCATGGATATCAAGCATTTCCTGATTGACATGTATATTATGGTGAAGCAAAAGATCATGCAGGCTTTCCCCCACGCGGACACTCCCTTTCCCGCCAATGCCTCCGTCATCGTGCTGGTGGAGAAAAAGTATTACCTTTATGAGATTATCGCTTTCCTCGCGGAACAGTTCGAGATGTGGATGCATTCGGTGGGCTTTTCCTCCGGTGAAAATGTGCTGGACGAGATCCTTCACTATATACAGCACAATTACCGGGACAACCTGAAGCTGGAATCCATCGCTCCCCTTTTCGGCTACAACAGCTCCTACCTTGGACGGCTGTTCACCAGAAAACTGAACGTGAATTTCAATGCCTATCTGGACCAGGTACGCATCGCCGAGGCCAAAAAGCTTCTGGATGACCATTCCCTGAAAGTCTATGAGATCGCGGAACGGGTGGGATATAAAAGTGTGGATTACTTCCATCGGAAATTCAAGAAATATGAGGGGACGTCTCCGGCGGAATACCGGAAAAATAAGAAGTGAGGCAGACATGCCCGCGGCCGCGCGGTAAGCGCATGCCGCGGATAAACTTTCGTTACTCTTTTTTCAAAATCCGCACGTCTTTGGGGGCCAGCTTGATCTCTCTGCCGCCGTGGATATACTCCCCGGACAGCATGTCCGTACAGCCGTCCTCCAGCCATACACGGGAGAAAGCATCGTTGTGGTTCAGCAGGAACAGATAACTGCCCTTTTCGTTTTTGCGCAGGACGGCCTCCACGCCCCGGGTCTGCTCCAGGAGGGGCTGTATCCCGCAGTCGTCTTTGCACACATCCTGCAGAAACTGGTTGTAAAATTCAGCGTCGGAGCGGGCAGCCACATAATAGGCTTTGCCTTTTCCGAAGGTATGCACGGTCACGGCCGGCATCCCGGCATAGAAGTCTTCCTGGTAGGAAGCCAGGGCCTCGGCTCCCTCCGTGTGGAGCAGGTCGCACAGGAGCCGGGCCGGATACCGGCTGCCGTTGTAAATGAAACTGTTCTCCTTATCCCGGGGCAGAGCGTCGATCTCCTCCACCCAGATCCCCAGGATGCCCCGGAGCCGCCCCGGATAGCCCCCGGTGACCACCAGGTCGTGTTCATCCACGATACCGCTGAAAAAAGTAGTGACAAATATCCCTCCCTCCGCCACAAAACGGCGGATCTTTTCGTCATAGCCCTCTTTTACCATATAGAGCACCGGCGCGACCAGCAGCCTGTACCCGCTCAGATCATCCTCCGTGCCCACAAAGTCCACCGGTATATTCAGATCGTATAATGCACGGTAATAGTCAAGGATCTGTTCTTTATAGTCCAGATCCGTGGTGGGGCCCGCGGTATGGATCAGCGCCCACCAGTTATCCCAGTCAAAGTAGATGGCCGCCCGGGCCTCCACAGACGCTCCCAGAGTGGCATCGCCTAGCTTCTCCAGCTCTTTTCCCAGGGCCGCGATCTCCCGAAACACGCGGGTATCGCCGGTGCCCACATGGTCGATGACCGCGCTGTGGTATTTCTCGCAGGCGCCGATGCTCCGGCGCATCTGGAAGAACATGACCGAGTCCGCACCGTGGGCCACGGCCTGCCAGCTCCACAGCCGCATGACTCCGGGCCGTTTCAGGGCGCAGTAGTCGTGCCAGTTGGACACGCTGGGCGACTGCTCCATCAAAAGGAAAGGCCTCCCTCCGCCGACGCCCCGCATCAGATCGTGGGCCATGGCGATCTCGGCTGGCTTTGCGTCCACGGCCGGATAGTTGTCCCAGGAAACCACATCCATATATTTCCCCCATTTCTGATAATCCAACACGGGATAAAAGCCCATCAGGTTTGTGGTGACCGGGATCTCCGGCGTGACCGCCTTGACCGCGTCATACTCCAGACGAAAGCAGTCCAGAATACTGTCCGAATTGAACCGCTTGTAATCCAGCGTGATCCCCTGGAAGGTGGTCCGGTCATACCGGAAATGCTCGCTGAGCATATTGGGAAGAACGATCTCCTCCCAGTCATAGAAGGTATGGCCCCAGAAAGCGGTATTCCACACACGGTTCAGTTCCTCCAGGGTTCCGTATTTTTCTTTCAGCCAGAGACGGAACGCCCGCTCACAGTTCTCGCAATAGCACTCGCCGCCAAACTCATTGGAAATATGCCAGGCCACGATATTCTCATAACCTCGGTAGCGTTTTGCCAGCATTCCCGCCAGCTTCGGCGCATATGTCCGGTACGTGGGGCTGTTGGGGCAGGAATTGTGCCGATCGCCGAATTTGCGCTTCCTCCCCTCGAAATCCACCCGCAGAATATCCGGATGGCGGCGGGCCATCCAGGCAGGATGGGCGCCGGTGGACGTCGCCAGGCACACTTTCAGGCCGTTATCCCGCACCATATCCATGATCCGGTCCAGCTTTTCAAAATCATAGACCTCCTCCGAAGGCTGGATAGCCGCCCAGGAGAACACATTTAACGTCACGATATCGATCCCCGCCTGTTTAAACAGGCGCATATCCTCCGCCCAGATCTCCTCCGGCCACTGTTCCGGGTTGTAATCCCCGCCATAGACGATTTTATTCACTTTGTCACTGTATTTTTTCATATATTTCCTCCTGCATGCTTCCTCTATTCTTTTTCTGGGAATCTTTTCGCCGAGTCCTTCCGCGCTTCATTCTGGTCCCGGGCATTTTTCAGTTCCACCGCGTAGACGTCGTCATAGCCAAGTCCTCTGACCGTGGTCTGCATCTCCTGCAAAAGCCGGTCGAAATCCTCCGCCGGGGCAAATACCAGTTCCCAGGAACCGTCCACCACCGCCGTTTTACACCGGGAACGGATCGTGGTGATGTTGGCATCCTCCCTGGGGGTGGAGTAACCGGACCCGGGGGCGATCAGCAGCATCCCGTTTTTCTTAAGATACTCCATCACCGTCTGCGCCTTCATCTGCTCTCTCCAATCCGCCTCCAGGGCGGAACTGCTGTTCTCAATCGTAGTTTCCCAGCACAGGTAATTGTAGGGTTCCCCCGCGTTGGGGTCGATCTCCTCCTGGTTGACCGTTTTGAAATTCAGGTAAGACAGGCCGCTGCCCCATTTCCCGCCGCCGTATTCCTCCGGGACATCCACCATATTGTCCGGAAGGGCCTTTCTTCCAAACTCCGTCAATACCGGCCGCCCGTCTTTTCCGATCTCCCAGGTAAGTCCCTCGGGGCCCTGGGTGCCGTTCGTCTGGCCATTCATTTCCACGCCCTCCGGCGAATAGAGCCAGTCAATAAAATCCACCAGCCGCTGGGGATCCTCCGTATCCGCTCCGACGGCTATGACCCTGGTGGCGTCTCCCTCCGGACAGCAGCCGAAAGCAAAGATCTGCATATCCATGACCGGTGCCAGCATGAACCCCTTCCCGGCTGCTTTATACTCTGCCCTGCCATACAGGCCGGGGCCGACCCAGGGCCAGGGAGCGTAGAGTACCTTCCCGCTCCGGTATTTTGACGTCCACATGTCATAATTCTGCATCACCGAGTCCGGATCCACCAGCCCCCGGGCATTCGCCTCGTTAAGAAACCGGAGGGCCCGGACATACATCGAATCACCGTCAATGACGCTCTGGTAATCCGAACCGTCCGCCTTTGCCAGCACAAACCCCTGCTCGTCGTAGCCATACATACAGGCCAGCTGCTTGGCGTTATTCATCATATTATCGTCCCAGGTGTTGAACAGGGAGAGGGCGTAAATGTCTTCGCAGCCCTCTTCCTCCCTGGCAAGCTTCTGCATATCCTCCAGCACATCCAGAAAATCCTCAAGGCTGTGCATGGCCGGATAGCCGAGCGCTTTATAATAGTCCCAGCGGACGTAGGGGCCGAAAGTGGGCGCCGCCCAGTCGGCTGCTTCCGTGGCCGCCTGGGTGGATATGGAATTCGGGAAACAGTAGATCCCGTCCTTTTCCACCAGTTCATTGGCCCTGGCCACCGCGTCGCCGTAATTTCTCATGACCGCCTTGTCCCTGACCATCTCCGTGCAGTCAAGAACCAGGCCCGCGTCCACCAGGTCGTCGAATTTCCCGTTGGCCGTAGTGGCGATGATCAGATCCCCCAGGCTCCCCGCTGCCGAGCGGGTCTGAAACAGGGTATCCCCGCCGCCCGCCACATTCGGGGCGATGATATTCAGCTCCATATTAAAGCGGTCCTTCACCGCTTTGGCAAACCAGCCGCCCTGGAGCCCCTGCTAATTGGCAAACTCGTCGTACACATCCACGGTGATAAACTTCTTATATTTACCTGCCCCCGTGTCCCCGGAACCGCCTCTGCAGCCGGCCGCAAACGACACCACCATGGCAAAGTAAAGCCCAAAAATAATCCATCTCTTTTTCATGATCTTCCTCTTCCCTCATGCCGGCCGCAAAAGGCTTTTGCCCGGGCCGGGCAAAACGCCGTGATGCCACCGCCTGAATCGCCTTGCTGACCAATAGACCACTACTCATTCAGATTCTACATTCCGTTGTTCCAACTGTTCCTTTGCATTCATAATAGCCAGCCTCAGCTTTTTCTCTAAAACCTCTTTGGGCGGCATTCTAGTCAAATATTGCGCCACATGAATGCTTCCATTATCAAGTTCCATCAATTCTATGGTCTCCTGAGATTTTTCCGCACACAATATCAATGCTATCGGCTTCTCCTCGCTTTCTGCCATTTCATATTTTTCAAGCCATCGGAGATATAGTTCAACCTGCCCTTTATCCTGTGGTTCAAATTCACCTAGTTTTAATTCTATCAGCACCAATCGCCGCAACGTTCTATGGAAGAAAAGCAAATCCATATAATAGTCCTTGCCATCAAAAACAAAATGTTTTTGACGTGCCAAAAATGCAAAATCCGAACCCATTTCTAAGATAAATCTCTCTAATTGGGCTAAAATGGCATTTTCCAAATCCTTTTCGCTATATGTATCTTTTAATCCGAAAAAATCGAGAATGTACGGATCTCTGTAAAACATGTCTAAGGTCATCTTTTTATCGTCCGCCAATTCTTCAATTTCTTTTTTTATTGTTTCTTCCGGTTTTTTCGATATTGCCGTTCGCTCATAAAGCATAGATTTTTTACGCTCACGTAAGGTTCTAACTGACCAATTTTCATTTTTGCACATT
>DPJQ01000245.1:0-7075 GCA_003542935.1 Lachnospiraceae bacterium
TCCCATTTAGAAACTGTTTGTCGCACGATATTCAGCTTGACAGCAAGTTCTTGTTGCGAAAGTCCCTTTGATTTTCTGAGTGCTTTAATATTTTCACTTAGCATTAGAAATAGCCTCCTTTCGATTATCACCGCTATTGTAGGCTAAACTGCCCGTTGCCGCAAGCAACGCATTTTAACATATTCAGAAAAATAGCAGATTTCCCTTTGCAGCTGCCTGCTCTGTTCCCGCCATGCATTGATAGTCGAATGGCAAATGACAACTTTGCAGAAACGTTGAAAGTATACATGATATGTTCATTTCAGCTAAAGTAAGTTCCTCGTAAAAGCAGTCATCATCTAAGACAATGTTAAATTTTCTGTGCAGTACCGGTGGAGTTTTCCGCGTACTGTCCCGGAGCAATTTCTGCGCCGGAGGCGGGCATTGCCACAGGAATGTCTATTACTGCGCGGCCTAAGCGGGTTGATTCCACAATATCCCGTGACTTTTTGCACAGTCTTGTGATCTCCTCCCGCTCTTGCCCATCGATCAGATCGGCGGTAACCATATAGGAGCCTCCACAGGCGGCAATCACAGGGGAGGCAATGTATTCAGAGAGGTTTTTCAGTGAAATCCCGCCGGCGGCAATAGCAGCGTCGATCTGGGTTTTTTCTGTGACGGTTCCCGCACCCACGATCATCTCAGGACAGGTTTCCTTCATCAGACGGATAGCGGTATCGGCTCCGGCAGCGCGGAAGGTGACCTCCGCCACCGGCACATTACCGGCACATAAAGCCTTCGCCAAAGCTCAAGCAGTTTGCAGACAGCTACGGCATTTGTATTCTGCGCGTACACCATACCAGAAAGCAGGGTTCTGATGATAAGTTTGATATGATTTCGGGGACTACTGGCTTGCTTGGGGCGGCTGATGGTGCGTTTCTACTGCAGAAAGAGAAACGGACAGGCAATGCCGCAACACTTGAAATATCGGGCAGAGACCAGCAAGACCAGAAGCTGTACCTTATCCGTAATACGGAAACACTGGTATGGGAGTTGGAAAGAGCGGATACAGAACTTTAGAAAGTTATCTTTGAACGAGTACACTCAACTGGATTGGTCAATTTTACGCATTCTGGCTATTTCTATAAGGCCATATGCTGTTATAATAGGTGGCAGCCCGGGCAAAAGCAGACACCGATTCGGGGGGACGCCCCTGGCGGGCGGTCGGGCTGAAAAATATTTTGACTGAAAAGAGGAGGATGAAAAAATGACACAGACAGCAACTATGACAAAACGGATTACTTTTGCGGGCTTCTTTATGGCGCTCAACATCGCTTTGAGCTCCTTCGGCGTACCGGTGCCCGGCGGGCATTTTTACCTCTGCGATGTGGCTATCTGTACGGCGGCCATTTTGCTGGGGCCGGTGGATGCCTTTATCGTGGGCGGCGTGGGTTCTTTCCTGGGAGACCTGTTTTTTTATCCGCTGCCTATGTTCGTGTCGCTGGCGACCCACGGAATACAGGCGGTGGTGATCTCCCTGTTTGTCCACAAATGGATGAAGAAATCGGAGCCCGCCGGAGCCATCGTCGGCGTAACCGTGGGAGCGGTGATCATGGTGATCGGCTACAGCCTGGGCCGTGCTTTTGTCTACAGTACGCCGGAGTATGCGATCATAAAGCTGCCCTATGAAATCCTGCAGGCAGGTGTAGGAGCCGTGGCAGCCGTGCCGCTGTGCTACAAGTTCCGGCTGAAAAAGATCTATGAGAGGTCGATGGGGGAATAAAGAAAGGACAAAAACTGCCGTATCATGGTGGACACGCCGTGACGCGGCAGTTCTGTTTTTGCCGGGATTTTTCCGTGTAACATTCAATTTTACAGGAGTGTTTTTTGGATTTTGCATTATAGCTTATCCCGACCAAAAACTGTTCGCTCCGAAAGTCAAATTTTTCGGTGACGAGCATATAATTTTTATCCCTGATCTGAGCGATTGCCCGGTCTGCACTCCTTTCTGCAGGAAATGATTTCAGTATAGCATTTGACGGGAGAAGTCTCAAGAGGTTGTGCTGCTGCGGGGCTCGGGTGTGAAAAGCAACGGCGGCTTTACTTTATGCGGGTAGAGGTGGTGGAGTTTGACAATGTCATACTGTTGCAGTAGTATAAAACACAAACAATCTGCGGAGGAGGAAATGTTATGGATAAAAATGGGGAAGAAAGGACATACGCGGACAAAGGCGCTCTATATGGTGTTGCGGCGGGTTCCATAATCGGCGCAGTGATTACGAGGCTTACCGGCACAGTATTTTTACCGATTGGCATTTCCCTTGGACTGATTCTGGGGCGCGTGATCGGTTTCAAAATTAAAAAAGATGCCGGTTAATAAACAAATGCTCAAGGAAAAAAGAGGTGAGAAGAAAATGGACAAAAAGAGAATCCCCATCGGATTCGAAGATTTTAAAGAGATCAGAGAAGATAACCTGTATTTTGTAGATAAGACACGGATGATACAGGAAATACTGGACGGCAGTAAAGTGACCCT
The DNA here is from genome assembly GCA_003542935.1 of Lachnospiraceae bacterium. Lineage (GTDB taxonomy): Bacteria > Bacillota > Clostridia > Lachnospirales > Lachnospiraceae > UBA11957. Next base: position 2,516 of record DPJQ01000245.1, read on the forward strand.
GCTTACAAGGCCGCGCCGGTTCGGAAAAACCCTGAACCTTTCCATGCTCCGCCGCTTTTTTGAAGATGAAAGAACGCCGGAAGGCGGGAAGATAGACAACCGCCGCCTCTTTGAAGGTCTTGCCGTCATGGATGCGGGAGAAAAATATCTTGCCCATATGGGACAGTACCCGGTCATTTCCTTATCGCTGAAATCAGGGAAACAAAATAATTACCGGTGGGCATACGGAGAGCTCAGGAAACGTATCAAAGAGGAATTCAAGCGTCATCAGTATGTGCTTATGGAAAATGTTCTTACGGAAGAAGAACAAAAAAACTTCCGCGCACTGATGAGCGGAACAGAAGACGAGCAGCTTTACCTGGATGCCCTGCGGTTTCTGTCCGAGTGCCTGTACAAATATCACGGCAAGGAAGCGGTGATCCTCATCGACGAATACGATGTGCCGTTAGAAAACGCGTATTTCAGAGGTTTCTACGATGAAATGATCGGGTTTATCCGCTCTCTCTTTGAGTCGGCGCTGAAAACCAATCCGTACCTGAAACTGGGCGTAGTAACAGGATGTCTTAGAATCAGTAAAGAGAGTATATTTACAGGCCTAAACAATCTGGAGATTCATTCCGTCATCAGCAGGGATTACAGCAGATGTTTTGGTTTTACCGACGAAGAAGTGCAGGAGATGCTGGCGTACTATGGTTTTCCGGAGAAATTTGAAGAAGCAAAATCCTGGTATGACGGCTATCTGTTTGGAGATACAGAGATCTATAACCCGTGGAGCATATCGAGCTATACGAAGAGTGTGCGGTCCGGGAACCAAATAGCAACGAAACCTTACTGGTCAAACACTTCCGGAAACGACATCGTGAAAGAATTGGTAGAAGACGCGGACGAAATTACCAGGGAAGAACTGGAAATCCTCATGGACGGAGGGACCATCGAAAAGCCGGTCCATGAGGAAATCACCTTCGGGGATATCCATGCTTCCAGGGATAATCTGTGGAACTTTCTGTTCTTTACGGGGTATCTGAGGATGGAAAGCCAGAGGATAGAGGGTGAGACCATTTATTTGGAGATGGCCATTCCCAATGCGGAGATTCGCTCTATTTACAGACAGTCTATTGCCGGCTGGTTCGATCGCAAAGTGGCGGATGTAGACAGAAGTCCTCTCATCAAAGCCCTGGAAGAGGGCGACTGTAAGGCTGCGGAGGACTTTATCTCCGCTCAGCTGATGGATACCATCAGCTACTTTGACTATGCGGAGAGCTACTACCATGGATTTCTGACGGGGCTTCTGAAAAACAACGGCCGCTATTCGGTTCTTTCCAACAGAGAAAGCGGGAACGGGAGGCCGGATTTAATCCTGAAAGAAAAGAAATTTATGGGCAGGGCGATCATTATTGAATTAAAGGCGGCAAAATCTTTTGCGGAGATGGAGGCAAAGTGCAAAGAGGCCCTTGTTCAGATCGATGCGCAGGACTATGCAGCGCCGCTTGCGGCAGACGGCTACAGACCGATATTAAAGTACGGCATCGCCTTGTATAAGAAAGGCTGCATCGTAAAGGGAAAGGATGTGGGCAGAAAGTAATTATTCAACACGCCCTGGCTTGACAATGCTGCACTACTGTGGTAGTATAGCAACCATAAACTACTGCAGTAGTTTGAAGGCAAAAAGGAGGCGCATACCAATCATGGACAATAAACTATTTGATTCGGAGCTCAAGGTCATGGATGTGCTCTGGCGGGAGGGGGATTCCACGGCCAAGCATATATCCGACGTGCTGAAAACGGAGGTGGGCTGGAATATGAATACCACCTACACACTTATCAAACGATGTATGAAAAAGGGAGCCATAGCCCGCTCGGAGCCGAATTTCATGTGCCATGCGCTGCTCCCGAAAGAGGAGGTACAGGAGGCCGAGACCGACGAACTGATCAACAAGATTTATGACGGATCTGTGGATAAGCTGTTTGCGGCGCTGCTGGGGCGGAAGAAATTTTCGGCGGATCAGATCGAGCGGCTCAAAGCGATCGTGGGAGAACTGGAATGAGGTGGCAGCGATGGGCCTGATACAGATGAGTTTTATGGGAGGCATTTTTATACTGGCTGTCATGGCGCTGCGGGCGTTGCTGCTTGACCGGCTGCCGAAGAAAACCTTTTATATCCTGTGGCTGGCGGTTTTGATCCGGCTGTTGGTGCCGTTTTCTCTTGTGTCGCCGGCCAGCGTCTATACTCTGGCGCGGGGCGGGAGAGCCATGGAGCGTATAGGGGATGGGAGCGGTCTGTCGGTGGTTTTTACCGGAATAAAAGAAGCGGATTGGTGGTCCGGCGGAAAAAACGATGCGGCTGCGCACTATGCGGGAGAGAATGCATCGGCGGCTGATGGGAACGCATTGCCGGGGACCGACAGTGACGGCCGGATATCGGCCGGGGTGATTACGGAGGATGCCCGAGTTCCGGCTCCTGGACTGTCGGCCCGGACGATGCTGTGGGCCGTGGGCGTTTGCCTGGGTGCGGGATTTTTTGTCTGCATGTATATCCGCTGCCGCCGGGAATTTGCCATGTCCCTGCCGGTAGAGCATGAGACGGCCCGGAAATGGCAGGAAAATCATCCATCCCGCCGGAAGATCGCTATCCGTCAGTCGGACCGGGTGGGATCGCCCCTGTCCTATGGCATCCGGCACCCGGTGATCCTGATGCCGAAAAACACCGACTGGACAGACCGCTCCCGGCTGTTTTACGTGTGGGAGCATGAGTACGTCCATATCCGGCGGCTGGATGCGGCGGTCAAGCTGCTCATGGCGGCGGCACTCTGCCTGCACTGGTTCAATCCACTGGTGTGGGTCATGTATGTGTTTTTCAACAGGGATATAGAACTGTCCTGCGATGAGGCTGTCATACGTCATTTTGGCCGGGGGGCCAGGGCGGCCTATGCGATGGCGCTGATCGCCATGGCGGAGAAGCAGAGCGGCCCGGGCCTTTTGTACAGCAGTTTCAGTAAAAATGTAATGGAAGGGAGGATTCGATCCATAATGAAGATACGGAAAAAATCTATTTTGGCAACGTCTGCAGCGGTGGTGCTGACGGCAACGGCCTGTCTGGCTTTTGCTACATCTCCGGCGGTGGGGAAATCCGGAACCAGGGAGGACATAAACGACGCCGTACAGGCAGATCCGGTAACGGGAACAGACGATATGGCAGAGGAGATCCCGCAGGACGATGAGATTGCGGTGGAAGTTACGGCCTGGGAACGTATGGAGAAGGCTGTGGGCTATGACCGGGAAGCCATCCTGTCAAAGATGGCGGAGATCGACAGTACGGTGGAGCGGATGAATGTGGATGAATCCGATTATACGGAGACCCTGGCGGAAGAGAAAACAGCGCTGGAGGGAATGCTGGATGAGATGGATCGCCGGGACTTTTTTGAGAAGGAGTATGGCGCGTATGGCGTGAGCTATCGTCTGCCGGAAGGCCGTTTATATAAAGACGGGAAAACGGTCATGAGCTTTTACGACGGGAAAGAGGACGGTCCGCTGTGGTGGGATGACGAAGGGACGGTCGCCGTGGAGGTGATCCGCGACGGGGCCGGCAAAATTCTCCGCCTGTCAGAATCTGATACGGAGAACAGCGGTCGGCAGAGCCATGTGGAAATCGGAAGTGCCGGGACAGATGAAGCCAACGCGGACGGCTCCAAAAGCGGCGGCGTAGAGGATGCAGAGGGACTGGTTTTGGAGGGAAGCGGCGGGTCAGGCACAGCCGATGGGGACGGCTCCAAAAGCGGCGGGATGGAGAATGCACAGCAGACCGTTACGGAAAGTGCCCGGGATATGCATGCATGGGTCCTGGATCTGGTATACAATATCGCCCACAGCAAACGGTTTTCGGAATATGAGGAATGCGGCCTGACGTATGACGAGGCGTCCGGTTATCTGATGTATGCCGGTGAGAAGGTCGGCCGTTTCAAGGATGAATGGGAACCGGGAACCTATACGCTGTACAGTGACCCGACCGGGGAGGTAGCGATAGAGATCAGCCGTGGTGCAGACGGGAAGATTACAGGTATAACGGCGGATTCTCTGGATGCGTTTCCTTCGCAGGAGCTGGCGGAGGGTGCGGACACATCAGGCCGGGGGCAATAAAACCAGTATTGCTGCAGGGATGCGACCATCTAAAAGTAGTATTGACGAACGCCTAAACGTACGCTACAATAGAGAAAAAATGAGGTGATCCCATGACAGCCATTACAGCAACGAAAGCCAGAGAAAATATTTACCAGTTGATACAGGACGTAAACGCAAGCTGTACCCCGGTAACCATTACCAATACCAGAGGGAAAAATGCAGTTTTGATCGGTGAAGAAGACTGGAAAGCGATTGAAGAAACACTGTATCTGATGTCGATTCCGGGTATGGCAGAATCTATTATCAAGGGAGGAAATACGGATATTTCCGAATGTTTTGATGAATCAGAGGCGGGCTGGTAATGTACAGAATTATTTACACCAGGCAGGCGGCTAAAGATATAAAAAACCTGAAATCCTGCGGATTGGATAAAAAAGCCAGAGA
>DPJQ01000245.1:7211-9441 GCA_003542935.1 Lachnospiraceae bacterium
GATTGGATAAAAAAGCCAGAGAATTGATCGAGATTATGAAAAAGAATCCGTTTCAGAATCATCCGGCCTATGAGAAACTGGTAGGAAATTTACAGGGATATTGTTCAAGAAGAATCAGTATTCAGTATAGGATCGTATTTCAGGTTATAGAGGAGCCGAACACACAGGAAGACATGGACTATGAAGGATATGTAAAGATCATCCGTATGTGGACGCATTATGAAAAATGACGCCGAATAACAGTATTCTGATGGCTTAGCAAAGTGAAAAAACCGAGATCAGAATGAGCAGCAGAGATGAAACTACAGGCCGGGAATCTAAAAAAGTTCCCGGCCTTGTTTTGGCCCGGAAATGCGGATTATTTTCGCTCTGCCGTAAACCGATACACCGTCTCCGACTCATACACCTGCCCTTTTTTACAGATGATCGACGGGAAATGGGTGTAGTGCACCGCGTCGGGGAAGAACTGGGTCTCCATGCAGAATCCCGAACGCTTTTTATAGACCATGCCGTCCTTGCCGCCGCCAAAATCGTCGATGAAGTTGCCGGTATAAAGCTGCATACCGGGGGCATCGGTCAGTACTTCCATGACAATGCCGGTCTTTGGGCCGCGCACTTTTGCGGCGGGGCGCAGCTGCCCGTAATAATCGTTCAGCACATAGTTGTGGTCGTAGCCCCCCGCCAGCACGAGCTGGGGATGATCTCCGTCGATGCGTTCGCCAAAGGTGTGGGGCACCGTGAAATCGAAAGGTGTATCCCGGACGGAGAGAATATTGCCGTTGGGATAGACGCCTTCCCGGGATTCCGTCATGAAGCCTGCATAGATCACGGCCTCGTGGTCCAGGCAGGAGCCGTCCGTGTGGCCGTTCAGGTTGAAATAGCTGTGGTTGGTCATGTTGATGGGCGTGTCCTGATCCGGCACGGCGCAGTAGCGGATGCGCAACTCATTATCCTCGGTCAGGGTGTAAGTGACGGTGATCATCACCTGGCCCGGGAAGCCCTGGTCCATGTGGGGGCTCACCAGGGAAAAGATGACACTGTTTGCTTTCTCATCCGCTGTGTAGTCCCAGAGACGCTTGTCATAGCCGTTAAAACCGCCGTGGAGACACTGCGGCCCGTCGTTGGCATCCAGGGTATAATCCACGCCGTTCAAGGAGAAGGATGCCCCGGCGATGCGGTTGCCCACGCGTCCGATGGCGGCACCCAGAAAGCCGCCGTTTGTCTCGTAGGAGGAAACACTGTCATAGCCCAGCAGCACATCCGTGGGATGTCCGTCCCGGTCAGGTACGATGAGGGATACGACGGTGGCGCCGAAATCTGTCACGGCCAGGGAGGTGCCGCGGGTATTTGTCAGTGTGATTTTCACGGCGTTTTCGCCGTTTTGGGTAGTTCCAAAGGGTTGAATAGTCATGGTGGAATACTCCTTTCATAATTTCCGATAAGCTTTATTATAAGAAGAAACCCGGGAATATACAATAGAAAAAGTGGCCGTACACGGGGGAATATAAATTGCTGAGAAATAGTTCCTAAAAAAGTCTTACAAAACTGGTGATAATTCACAAAAAATAGAGAATTACCTAAAATTGATTGACGTATTACGAAAAAAAATCTAATATAAAAATAGTTATACATAGTGACGTGCACGTGCACGAAAAAGGAGGAAATTATGTATTTTATAGGGGTTGATCTGGGCACTTCCGCCGTGAAGCTCCTCCTGATGGAGGAGTCCGGGAAGATCGCCGCGTCGGTTTCCCGGGAATATCCGCTGTACTTCCCCCATCCGGGCTGGTCGGAGCAGAATCCCGAGGACTGGTGGACGGCGGTCGTGGACGGCCTGAAGGAGCTGGTGGCCGGTGTGGATGCCTCCCGGGTGGCGGGTATCAGTTTTGGCGGCCAGATGCACGGGTTGGTGATTCTGGACGAGAACGACGAAGTGATCCGTCCGGCCATTCTCTGGAACGACGGCCGTACCCAGAAGGAAGTAGATTATCTGAATAATGAAATCGGCAAGGACAGGCTGTCCGCCTGTACGGCCAATATCGCCTTCGCCGGATTTACCGCGCCGAAGCTTCTGTGGGTGAAGAAAAACGAGCCGGACAATTTTGCGCGGATCAAAAAGATCATGCTGCCGAAGGACTATATTGCCTACAAACTGTCCGGCTGCCATTGCTGCGACTACTCGGACGCTTCCGGTATGCTGCTGTTGGATGTGAAGAACCGCTGCTGGTCG
>DPJQ01000251.1:0-25733 GCA_003542935.1 Lachnospiraceae bacterium
TACGGCATTTACTGCGTTTTTCTTCAAGGCATACATGGAATATTCCAGCTTCGTAGTTAAATTCAGGTCTGCAATAAGCGACCGCAGCTTTTCGCTTTTTTAACAGATCGCTTTTGCCTGTTTCCGCACGGAAAATGGCAGACTGGCATTATCTTCGATTTCGCAGGCATAACCGTAAATAATGGAAAGCGGCGTGCGGACATCATGGGAAATTCCCCGTATCCATTCCGCACGGGTGTTATCCTTTTTCATCAGATATTCTCCGGCACGATTCAGCCCTGCGTTGATTTCTGCCAATTCGCCTTTTTCTTCTAAATGGAACTTTTTTCCCTGTGAAAGCGATTGAATACCGTTTAAGATAGGTTCCATTGATTTTTCAACCTGATGGGCACCTCGCACAAACAGGTAAAGCATCAGGAAAATATTAATCAGAAATGCAATGCCAATCCCGATACAGAATGGCCCTATATAAGCAGTGTTTGTTGAAATGTAATGGTTGAAAACACTTCCGGGGATAAAACCGATTACCAACAGGCCGTCTGCCCGTTTCCAGATATTTACGGGATAATCGTCCAGATACCAGCGGCTAAACATTGCGATATCTGTCGCGGTGTATTTACGTGGCAATTCTTCCGGCAAGCCATTTTCCCATATAACTGTGCCATCGTCATTTAAGATCATAGCCCAGGCATTGGCATGATGTAATATTTCAAGCGCTTGTGTGTCAGCAGTCGGTTTCCCATTCAAGGCGGTCATATGGCTGGAAAAGTCCTCGATTGGAAAATTGGAATCTGCTACGCCATTCAGATATGCGATGAAGAAAAAGGTACCTGCCAACAGCACCTTAACAGCCAAAAAAAGGACTATGATCCGGATGGTGGAAAATATATAGCGTCGAAAAAAACGTTCTGCGGTATTCATTATTTCGCCCCCTTGATATTAAGACGGTATCCAATCCCCTTGATCGTTACAAGTGAAACCGGCTTTGAAGGGTTTTCTTCAATCTTTTCCCGCAACGGATATGTGTTGATAATGTGCTTTCATATCCCTGCCAGAATTCACCGCAGACAGCTTCACACAGTGTGCCGGTTGTTACGATACGTCCTGCGTTTTCTGCGAGTTTCTCCAGTAATAATAATTCTTTTCCTGTCAGTGAAAATTGATTTTTGCCATGCCTGACTTCGGCTTTCTCAAGATCAATAACAGTAGACTCCAAATATATTTTTCGTTCTTTCTGTGGATATGCCCGGTTCAAGATCACCTGTACCCGCAGGATCAGCTCTTTCGGGTGGAATGGTTTTACCAGGTAGTCATCTGCGCCACTTTCAAATCCTGTTACCCGTTCTTCTGCTTCGCCGCGGGCTGTCAGCAGAAGAACAGGAATATTGCTTGTTTCCCGTATTGCTTTTAATACAGACAGCCCATCCATTCCCGGCATCATGATATCAAGAATGATCATATCCGGCTGTCGGTTTTTCCATATCTTTAGTGCTTCTCTTCCGGAAGATGCCGTTAAAATATCAGAAAAACCGGCACGCTCAAAGATAGATTGTATCATTTCCAATAAATCAATCCCATCATCTACAACAAGAATTACTTTGTCGTTCATGTGACACCTCCATGCGTTTATTATACCGCAAGATACCGTTCCTGACTATTTTGGTGGTAAAATCTCAGAGAAAAATCAGAGTTGCCTCAGAGTTATCTCAAAGTTGGCATGCTATATTGAGCAGGAAAACAAAAGGAGGCAAACAGATATGAGCGAATACATGATTGAAACTCACAATTTGACAAAACGATACGGAAACCAGGTGAGCGTTTCCAATCTGAATACGGGTTATGTCAAAGGAGCTTTGGAGCTTGTCAATCTGCCGTACCGGGATAAAAAGCTCTTTTCGGAATACTCCCTCGGTATGAAACAGCGGCTCGCCATTGCATTGGCTGTTATGCACGAACCGGAAGTACTGATACTGGATGAGCCGATCAATGGCCTTGACCCCATTGGCATTGCGGAAGTCCGTTCCTTTATCCGGGAACTGTGTGATGCCAGAGGCAAGACCATTCTGATTTCCAGCCACATTCTTTCGGAAATTTCTTTGTTGGCAGACGATATTGGGATTATTGACCGTGGCGTTTTGCTGGAAGAAGAAAGTCTGAAAGAATTGGAGGAAAAGAATGCAAAATTTGTTCACTTCATCATTTCGGATGCAAAAAAGGCTGCACAGCTTATAGGCAGTCTGTTCCAGACAAAAAATATGCGGATTGCGGATAATTACAATTTATATCTGTATGATACATCCCTGTCGGTGGCAAAGATGAACCGCATTTTTATGGAGAATGGCATTGATATCAAGGAAGCGCATCTTTGTGAGGACACACTGGAGGACTATTTCAAGAAAATTACAGGGGGTGAGGGGATTGCTTAAACTGATCCAATGTGAGTTTTGGAAACTAAAGCGCAAACATTTTGTGTCCTTTGTGATCTTCGCAGCCCTGCTTTTTCCAATTCCCTTTACAGCATTGGTATTGGCAGGGAGTGTCGGAAATTTTACTGGCTTTGACGCTGTTTTTGGACTGCTTGTAACGCTGGGCGAACCAGTAATGCTGCCTATCGTTCTGGGGATTGTGGCGGCCATGTTGTTTTTTATGATGCAAACGGGAAAGAGAGGGATATTGAATTTAAACTAAGAGGTATGTAATATCGAAATAAGGAGGAATCACATGCCGGGATCAGGAAACAAAAAGAAAGAATTTCATGATTATGTAGTGGACAGTCTTCAAAGAGTAGGTGATATCTCTACTAAAAAAATGATGGGTGAGTACTGTATTTATAATAAGAGTAAGATTATTGGGGATATTTGCGATAATACCTTGCTGCTGAAGCCGACAGAATCGGTGCTGCGGCTAATGCCGGATGCGAAAAGGGCCTCAATGTATGAGGAATTGCCGGAGCCGAAGAAAAAGGTTAAGAAAAACAAAAGACGAACAATGGACGGCACTGGCAGGTGAAATTTCGGTCGGGGCTCTATGAAACATATTTTTTTACAAAAATGTTTAAAAAGGAGTGCAATTTGATATTTATGGTTGATAAAAGCAGGAAAATCACATAAAGTATAGATGTTAGAGGGACAACCCTGATTTTTGTTTCAGATGATCGGCAAAAGGAGCTTTTATCATGAATACTTATTGTATAAGCTGTTGTTCTACCGTTGACCTGACCCCGGAGCGTATGAGGGCGCGGGAGCTTCGGTATGTATGTTTCAAATTTATGCTGGACGGGGTGGAATATCCGGATGACATGGGCGTGACCATGCCGTCAGAAGAATTATTCCACAGAATGGAGAACGGCGCGGAAACCAAGACGTCGCAGGTGAGCGCTATGGAGTATGTGGAACATTTCGAGTCAATGCTCAAGGAGGGGAAAGATATCCTTCACGTCACGCTGTCTTCGGGGCTCAGCGGAACCTACAATTCCGCCTGTGTGGCGAAAGAGGAACTGGCACAGAAGTATCCCGGGCGGAAAATCTATATTGTGGACTCCCTGGGGGCTTCCAGCGGCTACGGTCTGCTGGTAGACACGCTGGCAGACATGCGCGACGCGGGGAAAACGGTCGATGAACTTTACGAGTGGGCCGTGGAGAACAGGCTGCGGATGCATCACTGGTTTTTCTCCACGGATCTGACATATTATATACGCGGCGGGAGAATATCCAAGACTGCCGGATTCATTGGGACGGTATTGAATATCTGTCCCCTGCTCAACATGGATCGGGGCGGCCATCTGGCGCCGAGAGAAAAAATACGCGGGAAGCGGCAGGTGATCAAAAAGATCGTTGCAAAGATGGCGCTCTATGCCGAGAAGAAAGCGGACTACAACGGCAAGTGTTTTCTCAGCCATTCTCTTTGTATAGAGGATGCGAAGGCTGTTGCGGCCATGGTGGAGGAGCAGTTTCCCTGCCTGCAGGGAAAGGTGGAAATATTTCCCATCGGCACTACGATCGGCAGCCATACCGGCCCGGGGACGGTGGCGCTCTTCTTCTGGGGGGATAAGAGGGAGGATTGAAAACCGAGATATACTTTTTTAGCATTCCCCTTGACATCTATGTTCGGCAAGTGTAGAATATATTCAAAAAATACGGCAAATGCCGAATATAATCTTGCGGGGAGGAGACCGGGATGGAATATAAGACGCTGCCGAATTCGGAACTGGAACTGATGATGATTCTTTGGAAAGCGGATCGGCCCATGACCAGGACGGAGATAGAGGGACAGCTGCCGAAAAAGAGGAATTTATCAAAAACTACGGTACTCTCTTTTTTGTCCCGCCTTGAGGAAAAAGGGTTTGTCCGGGTGGAGAAAGAAGGACGGAGCAATTGCTATATTCCTCTGGTGAGAGAGGAAGATTATCTGCAGCAGGAAAGTGGTTCTATACTGAAACGGTTATACGGCAATTCGGTAAAGAAGTTTGTGGCGGCTCTGTATGATGGGGAAGGGCTCTCGAAAGGTCAGATCGACGAGCTTCGGGACTATCTGGACAGTCTGTAAGGGAGTGGGGGTGTTTTTGTGGAGAATTTGTTTCTTGAATTATTCCAGGTATCCATTATGGGCGGTGCGGGGATCCTGGTGATATCTGCCCTGTCAATGGCGCTTCGGAAGAACCATACGGTTTTCTGGCGGTATTGTCTGTGGCTTTTGCTCGCTGTTCGGCTGGTTCTGCCCTTTGATTTCTCCATTCCCGGGCGGGGACTGGTCATCTCGCTTCCTATTCCAGGGATGACGGGAGGGAGTGCTTCTGCCGTTGCAGTGGACGGCCGGGAAAGTGATGCGGAGAGCCGGAGAAATGACCCGATGGGAAATATTTTGACCGCAGAGGGCGCAGAAGGCAAAGCAAAGAGCCATGACATCAAGGATCCGATCGGAAGCGGTGAAATGGGCGTGGATTCCGTTGGCGTCGGTACGGAGAAAAGTGCAAAGGCGGAAAATGGGAAAACAGGCGGACAATCTGCAAAAAGCCGGCAGAGCAAAACGCCGCAGGGGATGGCGCCACAGTCCGGTATATCGCAGACTATGGCATATGGGCAGGAAGCAGGTATCGCAAACCGTGTGCTCCGTTGGGCGGCCATCGTGTGGGCCGTTGGGGCGGCGCTGCGTCTGATCTGGCAGATGATCTGTTATGCCCTCTTTTCCCGTCAGGTGAAAAGGACAGGAAAGAGGTTCGGAAAAAAGGGAGAGCTTCCGGTCTATATATCCCCGGCATCCTCGTCCCCGATGCTGGCGGGGATATATAGACCCCGTATCATCCTTCCCCATGGGAAATACGGGAAAGAAGAGCTGGCCTTTATACTGGAGCACGAATACATCCATTACAGGAGAAAGGATCTCTGGGCAAAAATGTTGCTGGCTTTCGCGAAAACGCTCCACTGGTTCAATCCGCTGGTTTACTGGATGGAGCGGCAGGCGGTGCGGGATATGGAGCTTTTGTGTGACAGCCATGTGGTCAGGCATTTTTCCCGGGAAGAGAAAAAGCGATACGGAGCGGCGCTTTTAAACTGTGCGTCATCCAAAAGGAGCAGGACGGCCGTTTTATGCACCAGTGAATTTTCCAGGGATGCCCGGACGCTGAAAGAAAGGCTGGCCAATATTTTTTCCGGGGAAGGGAAAAAGAGGGGAGTTTTGGTTGTCGTGCTGGGTGCAGTTTGTCTGATGGCGGTGAGTATGTTTGTGATGTTTGGCGCGACCGGAAACGGCTCCCGGCAATCCGGGGACTCTGTTTCCGAAAAAACAGATGCAGGTGACCCGGGCGAAGGGGACAACACGGCGGGAGCAGAAAGCGGAAAGCAGGAAGGCGGCGGGAAATCGGTAGAAGAAGCGGACGGCAAAGGGCAGGAAGGCCGTCAGTTAGGTGACGACAGTCTGTTTTCCCGGCTGCAGACCTATACCTGGCAGGAGATCACGGTTTCGATCCCGGATGCCTGGGAGGGAAAGTACCAGGTGGAGGAAAGCGAGGATGGTTTCGCTTTGATGCAGAAGGCGTCCTATGAGAAACATGAGGGAATGGGTATGCTGTGCGGTTTTTACCGTATGGAGGGCATGGTGATCGATTATGCGGGGGCCACGCCGCTGGCTTTTACGGGTACCCATACGTATTATATGTCGGAGCCTACGGACGTAAATTACTATTATGAAGATGAGGAGATCGCGAGGGAATATCAGGCGATGCATGAGCTGGTACGGGCCATGGCCTCCACGGTCACGATCGATAAGGAGGGAGTGAAAGAAAATCCGGAGGAATACGTGCTGCCCCTCAGCAATACGGTTTCAGTGAACAGGGATGTTCTCCTGAATTTTGCGGACAATGAGCTGAAGATTGCCCGAAACGAGATTTACGCGAGGCACGGGCGGCAGTTCAGGGATCCTTATCTGGCGGCGCACTTTGATTCCTGCAGCTGGTATCAGGGCACGGTGCCGCCGGAGGAGTTTGACGAGGGGGTGCTTTCACAGACAGAAAAGGAGAATCTGAAGGTGATCCAAAAGGCGGAGGAGGCGTACCGGGCAGAACATCCTTATCCGAAGGCGTACCAAGCGGACAGCCGGGCTTCGGAGGATCTGGATCAGGATGGCAGGGCGGAAACGATTTCCTGTAAATTCAGAGCAGAGGAGGCATCCATTGTCATTGACGGGACAGAATACGTTCTGAGTGATATGGGAGTACAGCTGATCACTCCGGATACAGAGGTCTTTTATGTGACGGATATAGCGTCCTTTGATGAAAAACTGGAGATTGCGTTGCTGGATTACGGCCCCAGCGATGACCCGGAGACGCATTTTTTCTCCTATAAAGAGCGTCTGCATTATCTGGGGAGCATACCCGGATTCCCTTTTGCAGAGCAGACCGGGTATAACGGGTTTGGTACCGACGGCTATGTGATCACCGAATCCCGCATAGACTTTACTCATACCAGCTATGTGTATGACTACTGGTGGTATGATGACGATGGGCAGAAACTCATCCATGACGATATCGGCTATTATGGGATCGTGCCGGAGGCGGCTCATGCGCTTTCGGAGGATATTACCGTTTATCTGGAGATGGATGAAACCCGCATGAAAAATGTCCTTCCGGCTCAGGAACAGGTATTTTTCCTTGAGACGGACGGGAAAGAGTGGGTTCTTGTGAAAGGCAAGGACGGCACGAAGGGATATGTGCACATTGTGGACGGAAAGATAAAAGAGCTTTCCAAGACGCCGGGGGAGGTGTTTTCAGGATTGGAATTTGCCGGTTGACAGAGCGAAACAGGAATGGCGGCGTCCCTCATAAGGGGCGTCTGCTTTTGGGCGCGGGCGGACAGAGCTTTCGGATGATTTCAAAAAGGGTGGCTGCTGCAAAAATGCAACAGCCACTCTGCTTACCTGTTACCTGTGTTTCGCCAGCAGCCCGTTGATTTTCTCCGTAGTGGAGCGAACTTTCTCCACGGAGACATCATGGTTCAGTATATCCATAATACTGGCCACGTATTTGGCCATCCGGGCGGGCTCGTAGTAGGGGCGTGTCAGCAGCTCCTCGGGCCGGTAATTCAGATCGGTGGTGATCACTTTATCGATATAGCCTTTCTCGTAATAGTCATCGAACTTGGCCAGCCCATTGGTGAAAAGCCCGAAGGTGGTGCAGACAAAGATTCGTCTCGCTTTGCGTTCCTTGAGCTGCTTGGCCACATCCAGCATACTCTCACCGGAGGAAATCATATCATCGATGACGATACAGTCCTTTCCCTCCACGGAATCCCCCAGAAACTCATGGGCCACGATGGGGTTCCTGCCATTCACAATAGTAGAATAATCCCTGCGTTTATAGAACATGCCCATATCCACACCGAGGATATTGGAGAAATAAACGGCGCGGTTCATAGCGCCTTCATCCGGTGAGATGATCATCAGATGTTCGTTGTCCATGTGCAGATCCGGTACGGAGCGGATCAGCGCTTTCAAAAACTGGTAGGTGGGCATAAAATTGTCAAATCCATGCAGCGGGATGGCGTTCATTACCCGTGGGTCGTGGGCATCGAAAGTAATGATATTCGATACACCCATGGAGATTAGTTCCTGCAGGGCTGTTGCACAGTCTAAAGATTCCCGGGAGGAACGTTTGTGCTGCCGGCCTTCATATAGGAAGGGCATGATTACGTTGATGCGGTGGGCCTTTCCCGTGGCTGCCGCAATGATACGTTTCAAATCCTGGAAATGGTCATCCGGTGACATATGGTTGATATAGGGCCCGATCTTGTAGGTAGGAGAGTAGTTGCTGACGTCCACCATAAGGAAGAGATCGGTTCCCCTGATTGATGCGTTGATCTTTCCCTTGGCTTCTCCGGAACCAAAGCGCGGACACTCGCTGTCCACCAGAAAAGACTCTTCCGAATATCCGGACCAGGAAATATTCTGGGAATTCCTGCGGCTCACCATATCTTTCCGGAAACTGACAAGATATTTATCTACGATATTCCCCAGCTCCGTGCAGCCCTTCAAAGCGATGATCTTAATGGGCGCCACAGGGATAGAACACTCCAGCAAATCCAAATTAGCCATATAAACCTCCTGCAATCGTGCATTTTTTTGTGTACAAGTCTCAAAACGGTTCTATCCGCTTACTTAAATCATTCGTTGCAGGACAGAATCTTTCCTTTTGTCCTTATAGTTATAGCATTCAAAAAAAGATGCGTCAATAGAAAGTGCGGCGTACAATTTATTTTTTGCCGGATGTGTGTCACGGAGGCCTATTTATACTGGAAAGCGCAAGCGAGATATGATATACTTAGTTTTGCTATAAAAATTCGTGAATCTACAGGATAGGAAGGTGAGGAATTGGAAAACTATACCAAGTACAAGCTGAAGAGTGATGATGAGCTGTCGTCATTACTGGCGGACAAGGATCAGCTGTTCCTTATTGCCTGCAACAAGTGTTTCAAGGAATTTGAGACCCTTGACGAACCGGATTGTGAAGAGTTTGAAAAACTTGCCCGAGGGCAGGGAAAAACGATCACGGGAAGCGCAAAGGTCGATTTTTTGTGCAATAAGATCCAGACGGAGAAAAAATTGCAGGACATGATCCCGGAAGGCACAGAAAATGTGGTCGTGATCTCCTGCGGCCTGGGCGTCCAGACCGTTGCGGACATGGCGGACAAGCCCGTGTATGCGGCCGCCAACTCTCTGAATTATACAGGCCATCACGGTATGGCGCTGACAAAGAAAAGCTGCGGTGCCTGCGCACAGTGTTATCTGAACATAACGGGCGGAATCTGCCCGATCGTTGACTGCTCCAAGAGCCTGATCAACGGCCAGTGCGGCGGCGCGAAAAACGGTAAATGCGAGGTGGACAGCAATAAAGACTGTGCATGGGAGAAGATATACAAGCGTCTGGAGAAGCAGGGGCGCCTTTCTGAATTCCTAGCTCAGCCGGTACAGCTTCGCGATTACTCCAAGATTAACCATAAGGTGATCCAGGATTATGTTAAATCGGTCCGGGAGAACAGGCTGGAAGGCTACTATGGCGGCGTGCATCCTTCGGAGAACAAGGAATACACAGAGCATCTGGCACTGCAGAGATTTCCGGATCCGAAAATCGTAGCCATTCCACTGTCCATGCATGCGGGCGCTCCGGCCAATCCTGTTGTCGCGGTGGGCGATACCGTTAAAGTGGGCCAGAAGATCGGCGAGTCGGCCGGATTTATCAGCAGCCCGGTTCATTCCAGTGTCAGCGGGACCGTGACTGCCATCGAGACGCGCGGGCATGCGACAAGGGGTGAATGCCTGTCCGTAGTGATTTGTTCCGACGGAAAAAATACGCTGGACGAATCCGTGAAGCCCCATAAAGACCTTGACAGCCTGACGCCGGATGAGATCGTCGAGATCGTCCATGAGGCGGGGATTGTGGGTATGGGCGGCGCCGGATTCCCGACTTCCGTAAAACTGAAACCGCCGAAACCGGTCGATACCGTTCTGCTCAACGGCTGTGAGTGTGAACCCTATCTGACCGCAGATCACAGAGTGCTTCTGGAATATGCGGATGATGTGATCTTTGGCCTCAAAGCCGTCATCAAGACGGTGGGGGCCGAAAAAGGAATTATTGTCATTGAGGATAATAAGCCGGATGCGATCGAATTGCTGCAGAATAAGACCGCAGATATCAGTAATATTGACGTTGTCCCGGCCAGGACAAAATATCCCCAGGGCGCCGAGAAAATGTTGATTAAACGCGTGCTGAAAAGACAGGTGCCCAGCGGCGGCCTCCCGGCAGATGTGGGCTGCGTGGTGAGCAATATCAGCACCGTAAAAGCAATTTCTGACGCGATACAAAAAGGCATGCCCTTGATAGAGCGTGCGGTGACCGTTACCGGTGAGCATGTGAAGAAACCGGGCAACTACATAGTGAAGATCGGTACAAATACGAAAGAGCTGATCGACTACTGCGGCGGTATCACAGGGGAAGATGTCACCGTCAAGGCAGGCGGCCCCATGATGGGATTTGTCCTTTCGGATACCAATGTGCCGATCATGAAGGGATCCAACGGAATCATTGCCGTTGATACCGACCATACGGCCGAACAGCCCTGTATCAAGTGCGGGCGCTGCGTGGATGTCTGTCCGATGGAGCTTTCCCCGCTGTATTATGCAAAATATGCGGACGAGGAGAACTGGCAGGGTATGAAGGATAAAAATGTCATGGATTGCCTCGAATGCAGGTGCTGCGAGTACATCTGCTCCTCAAAGATTCCGCTGGTTGCCAAGATCAAGGCGGGCAAGAATGCAGTAAGGGGGATGAAGTGATATGTTGATTACCCAGTTAAAAGAAAAGGAAACGATTCGTTCACTGGCAGACGGAAAAAAGGTTTTCATCATGAACTGCCATGGATGCAAAGAAGTCCGTTTTCCGGAAAAAGAAGCGGCAGAACTTGAAAGAGAAATGGAAGCGTCCGGAAAGGTGACCGGGGTCCTGACGGCGGATTACATCTGCAATCCGGAAAATATGAAACTGCGTCTTGAGAAACACAGGGCCGAGATAGAGGCTGCCGATATCGTGCTGGTGCTTTCCTGCGGCGTGGGCGTGCAGACGGTTTCCGAATATCTGGAGGACAAGGTGGTATATGCGGCGTGCGATACCTATCCGCTGCCGGGTTTCCAGGGGGTGACGCCGTTGGAATACGACTGCGACCAGTGCGGGGAATGTTACCTGAATCTGACCGGCGGTATCTGTCCGATCACAGCCTGTTCCAAGAGTCTGGTAAACGGCCAGTGCGGCGGCTCGAAAAACGGCAAATGCGAAGTGGACAGTGAGATGGAATGCGGCTGGGAGCGTATCTACAGGCGCCTGGCTCAGATCGGACGCCTTGATGTATTGAAATGTCCGACGCAGGTGCGAAATTTTGCAACAGACAGAGAAATAGACGGATAAGGAGAGTGGTATCATGAAAATTACAGAAGCATTTGAACGCGGTGAATTTGTAGTTACAGCGGAAGTGGGGCCGCCGAAAGGATTTCATATTGAAAAAATGCTGGAGGAGGCAAAGGAATACCTGAGCGGCATCACAGCGGTGAATGTAACGGACAACCAGTCTTCTGTTATGCGTCTTGGTTCTCTGGCAACCTGCAAGGCTTTGAAGGATCAAGGACTGACCCCCATTTTCCAGATGACCTGCCGTGACAGAAACCGCATTGCGCTGGAGTCAGACCTCTTGAGCGCCGCGCTGTTTGGGATCGAGAATTTGCTGCTTTTGACGGGAGACCATACGAAACTCGGTGATCACCCTCAGGCAAAGCCCGTCTTTGATCTGGATTCCGTATCGCTGATCCATGCGGTGAAACAACTGGAATCAGGAGTGGATCTTGGCGGAAATGAGTTAGTCGGTGAGCCGCCCAAATTTGCCAAGGGTGCGGTCGTATCGCCTTGCAGTGATTCTGTGGATGCCCAGCTGGCAAAGATGGAGCGGAAGGTTGCGGCGGGCGCCGAGTATTTCCAGACCCAGGCCGTCTACGAACCGGAGAAATTTATCCAGTTTATGGAGAAGGCAAAACAGTTCGGCAAACCGGTTCAGCTCGGTATCGTAATCCCGAAATCTGTAGGCATGTGCCGGTACATGAATGCAAATGTCGCCGGTATCCACATCCCGGAGGACATGATTGCCGAACTGAAAGCCGATAAGGAAAAGACCAAAGCGGGCATTACCGGTGTGGAGATCGCCGCACGTGTGATCCGGGAGTGCAGGCCGTACTGCCAGGGCGTACATATCATGGCTATGGGCTGGGAGTCCAAGGTGCCGGGGCTTCTTAAGCAGGCAGGGCTTTAAGGCGTAAAGAAAGTTTATACAAAGTGGCCCAAGGCTGCGGCGGTAAAAGTGGAATAGAGGACGGCGGTAAAAGCCCATGGGTAAGGAGAGTTTTCTTTTTATCCATGGGCTTTTGAAAGCATAATGCTCACGGGTATAAGACCGCAATCCGTGCTTCCAAAAATCAACGTTGCATTTTCAAATCAAAATTGTTATCATAATAGAAATCTTTGTATCCCGGAGGAACCCCCTATGCCCAGACATATCATCAGCAAAGTGATCCCGGGCAGCATAGCCGATGAGCTGGGCGCGGAGCCCGGCGACGAGCTGCTGTCCATAAACGGCCAGACCATAGAGGATGTACTGGACTACCATTTTCTGACAAATGAGGAATATATGACCGTTCTGCTGGCTAAATCGGACGGAGAGGAGTGGGAGCTGGAGATTGAAAAAGATTACGAAGAGGATCTGGGACTGGTATTTGCCAACGGACTGATGGACGAATATCGTTCCTGCCGGAATAAATGTATCTTCTGTTTTATCGACCAGATGCCCCCGGGGATGAGAAAGACCCTGTATTTCAAGGATGATGATTCCCGTCTGTCTTTTCTCCAGGGAAATTATGTCACGCTGACCAATATGGACGATCACGATATTGACAGGATTATCCATTATCATATGGCGCCCATCAATATTTCTTTCCACACGACCAATCCCGGGCTCCGGCGCCGTATGCTGAATAATCGTTTTGCCGGAGATATTTTTGACCGGGTGCGCCGCCTCAGCAGGGCAGGGATAGAGATGAACGGACAGATCGTGCTCTGTAAAGGAATCAACGACGGGGCGGAGCTTCGCCGTACATTGGGCGATCTGGAAGAGTATATGCCGGCTCTGCAGAGCGTCTCGGTGGTGCCTGTGGGGCTTACAAAATACCGGGAGGGCCTGTATCCCCTTGAAGCTTTTGGGCCGGAGGATGCGGCCGAAGTGATTGATGAAGTAGAACGGTGGCAGCAATATTATGAGGAAAGAACAGGAAGCCACAGGATACATTGCGGCGACGAGTGGTATTTGCTTGCCGGGCGCGGGCTGCCTGAAGCGGAACGGTATGACGGCTATCCTCAGCTGGAAAACGGTGTGGGGATGCTGCGGCTGCTGGAGGAAGAGGTGCACGGGGCACTGCGGAGCTGTGAAGGAGACGGGCGGGAAGCCCATATGGCTATTGCCACGGGTCTTCTGGCCGCTCCGTTTCTTGAAAAGCTGATGGCAGACATCCATGAGATATATCTTCACATAAAAGTGGATGTCGTGGCGGTGAAAAATCGATTTTTCGGAGAAAAAATCACGGTGTCGGGGCTGCTGACCGGCCAGGATCTGAAAGCGCAGCTGGCGGAGCTTTCTCTGGGGGAACGGCTGCTCTTGCCATGTAACATGTTGCGGGACGGGGAGAATGTATTTCTCGACGACTGTACCGTAGAGGAACTGGAACAGAGCCTGGGGGTGCCTGTCACTGTGGTGGACGCAGACGGTGCGTCCCTGGTGGAGACTATTATAAATAAGAAAGATATACAGCAGCACAGAAGGAGACAACTATATGAGCAAACCGATTGTTGCTATTGTGGGACGGCCGAATGTGGGGAAATCCACCCTGTTTAATTCGCTGGCCGGACACAATATTTCCATAGTCAAGGATACGCCGGGCGTGACCAGGGACAGGATCTATGCCGACGTGAGCTGGTTGAATTACCAGTTTACGCTGATCGACACGGGAGGCATTGAGCCGGAGAGTAAGGACGTCATCCTGTCCCAGATGCGGGAACAGGCCCAGATGGCCATCGATACGGCCCATGTGATCCTGTTTATCGTGGATGTGCGCCAGGGGCTGCAGGACGCCGACGATAAAGTGGCGGATATGCTGCGGCGCAGCGGTAAGCCGGTGCTTCTGATTGTGAATAAAGTGGACAGCTTTGAAAAGCAGATGATGGACGTCTATGAATTTTACAATCTGGGTATGGGGGAACCGATTCCGGTGTCATCATCGGGCAAGCTGGGGCTGGGCGATATGCTGGACGAGGTGGTCCGCCATTTCCCGCAGAACGACGGGGCGGATGAAGAGGACGATACTCCCCGCATTGCCATCATAGGGAAACCCAACGTGGGCAAATCCTCTCTGATCAACAAGCTGACCGGGAAGAACCGATCCATTGTATCCGATATTGCCGGGACTACCCGGGACGCCATTGATACAAGACTTACGGTAAACGGAAAAGAGTATATACTGATCGATACGGCGGGCATACGGCGAAAAAGTAAGATCCGCGAGGAGCTGGAACGCTACAGTATCATCCGGGCCGTCACGGCGGTGGAGAAGGCTGATGTGGTGGTGCTCGTTATCGACGCGGTGCAGGGGGTAACGGAGCAGGATGCCAAAATCGCCGGTATTGCCCATGAGAGGGGCAAGGGCGTCCTGGTGGCAGTTAATAAATGGGATGCGGTGGAGAAGGATGACCGGACTGTAAACAAATTCAGTGCCGACGTGCGCAATACGCTGTCTTTCATGCCCTATGCGGAAATTATATTTATTTCCGCCCTGACGGGACAGCGGCTTCCCCGCCTGTTTAATTTCATTGATGTAATATTGGAAAACCAGAGCCTGCGTATCCAGACCGGTGTGCTCAATGAGATTCTGACCGAGGCCGTCGCCATGCAGCAGCCGCCCTCGGACAGGGGCAGGAGATTGAAGATCTATTATATGACTCAGGTGGCGGTGAAGCCCCCCACTTTCGTGCTTTTTGTCAATGACAAGGAGTTGATGCATTTTTCTTATGTGCGTTATCTGGAAAACCGGATACGGGATGCTTTCGGTTTCCGGGGCACACCGCTCAAATTTATCATCCGGGAGAGGAAGGACAAGAAGTGACATGGCAGTACGTTTGATTTGTCTGGCCGTGGGTTATATGTTTGGTTTGATCCAGACGGCCTATATCATCGGCAGAATGCATGGGATCGATATAAGAAATTACGGCAGCGGCAACGCCGGGAGCACCAATGCCATGCGTACCATGGGGCGCAAAGCCGGCTTGCTCACTTTTGTGGGCGACGTGCTGAAATGCGTGTGTGCCGTGCTGCTTGTCCGGCTGGTTTTCGGGGCGGGGCACAGGGAAATGCTTCCGCTTCTGTCCCTGTATGCCTCGGCAGGGGTGATCCTGGGCCATAATTTTCCGTTTTATCTGAAGTTCCGCGGCGGGAAAGGTATTGCCTGCACGGTGGGTCTGGCCGCTATGCTCGGCTGGCCGTTTTTTGTGCTGGGTTTTGCCTCCTTTGCGTTGATATTTTTCACTACTCACTATGTATCCCTGGGTTCCGTGGTCGGCTACACGTTGCTTTTCATTGAGGCGGTGGTGTTGGGACAGTGGGGGTATTTCGGCGTATCCCGGCCTGTGCTGTGGGAGATGTATATTGTGCTGGGGCTCCTTTCCGTCATGGCGATTTACCGTCATCGCGGGAATATTTCACGTCTGTTTGCCGGGACAGAGAGTAAAATGTATCTTTCCAGACACGAATAGCAGTATTTGGAAAAATCATATGTAAAATGGATTTATTTTTGTACAAGTATTACAAAGGATTTCGTTGCTAAGCGGATGAAGTTTTGTTATAATGAAAGCATTGATAAAAATATGACAAGTACGTGAAAGGAGAATCTATGCACGTCATAAAGGATGATCAGGGGAATCCGGTTCCCCATGGATCCGGTAATTCCTGCAGTTTTGCGCATGGCTGCGGGGAACATGGCCACGGCTGCAGTGGGTGCGGCCAGGCTGACGGCTGTGGCGCGAAGGATGACAGGCAGGAGGCTCTGGCTCTGCTTCAATATATGATACAGCACAATGCCCACCATGCCGCCGAGCTGATGCCCCTGGCGGACAATCTGGATAAACTGGGCATGGGCGACGCGGCGAACCAGCTCCGTGAGGGCGCGTCGGATTTCCAGAAAGGGAACATGCGGTTGTCGCTGGCCCTGACCCTCGTAAAAGAACATATCAAGGAGGCGTAATTTATGTGTCTTGCTACAGCATATAAAGAAAGTGATAATACCGTGATCTGCAAAAATATCAGCAGGATCGACGTGGAGGGGGATCTGCTCATTATCCGGGATATCCTGGGAGACGAGATCAGGATCGACGGAAAGATTCTGATGGTGGATCTGGCAAACAGCATCGTTAAGATTGACGCGGCAGAATAGTCAAAACGATATATTTTACAGGAGGCAACTATATGTCACATGTTATAGCAGTGGCAGGCAAAGGCGGCGTCGGCAAAACTACGCTCTGCGGCCTGCTGATCCAGTATCTCTGCGAGCAGAAGAAAGGGCCTGTCCTGGCTGTGGACGCGGACGCCAACTCCAATCTGAATGAGGTGCTGGGCGTGGAGGTGGACATGACCCTCGGGGATGTCCGTGAAGAGATTGCCCAGGCGGAGATGGCGGTCAAGAGCCCCATCCCGGCAGGGATGAGCAAGGCTGACTATGCGGAGTGGAAATTCAATTCCTGTCTGATGGAAGAGGATGATTTTGACCTGCTTGTCATGGGCCGCACCCAGGGCAAAGGGTGTTATTGTTATGTCAACGGCCTCTTGCAGGCCCAGCTGCAGAAAAGACAGAACAGTTATCCTTTTATGGTGGTGGATAACGAGGCGGGTATGGAACATATCAGCCGGGGGATCCTGCCCAGTATGCAAACAGCTATTTTAGTGAGCGACTGTTCCCGAAGAGGTGTGCAGGCCGTAGGACGTATCGCCCGTCTGATTGAGGAGTGTGATCTGAAGCCTCAGCAGGTCGGCCTGATCGTCAACCGTGCGCCGGACGGCAAATTAAATGCCGGGACGATGGAGGAAATAGAAAAACAGGGGTTGAACCTGTTGGGTGTGGTGCCCCAGGACCAGACCGTGTATGAGTACGACTGTGATGGTGTCCCCACAGTAAACCTGCCGAAGGATTCTCCGGTCAGGGCAGCCATGATGGACATCATCAACAAGCTTAATCTTTGATTTTTGGAGGAAATTATTCCTCTGGGAATATGTATCAAAAACTCGTCAAGGAGGAAAACAAATGAGTGAAGAATTCAGACTGACTGATCTCGAGGAGATGGAAGCAGCCACTGAACGTCTTTTGGAGACCGGCGCGAAGGTGGGCGCTGATTCCTGGCAGCTTCGGGTGAAAAACCAGACCCCTCACTGCAAATTCGGTGAGAAAGGCATCTGCTGCCGTATCTGTGCAATGGGGCCGTGCCGTGTCACCCCGAAGGCTCCCAGGGGCATCTGCGGATGTGACGCAGCAGGTATTGTAGGAAGGAACTACCTGAAGTTCACAGCCGGCGGCGGAGCTACCCATTCCGACCATGGCCGTGAGATCTGTCGTACCCTGTATGAATCGTCGGCGGACGGCGCATACAAAGTAAAAGATCCGGAAAAACTGAAAAGGATTGCCGGTGAGTGGGGCGTGGAGACCGAGGGCAAAGATATCTATGATCTGGCTCATGAGATGGCTGAGAAAGCCCTTATGGAGTATGGTAAGCCCTTCGGTACTCAGAACTGGATTAAACGTGCGCCCGAGCATACCCAGGAGATATGGCATAGAGAGGAGATCGCGCCCCGCGCGATCGACCGTGAGGTTGCCAGCTCTCTACATATGACCCATATGGGATGTTCATCCAAGCCGGAAGCACTGATCCGTCAGTCCCTGCGGATGGGCCTGGCCGACGGTTGGGGCGGTTCCATGTGCGGTACCGAGTTCTCCGATGTGCTTTTCGGTACGCCGAAGCCTGTTGACACCGAGGCTAACCTGGGTGTTATGGTGGAAGAGAATGTCAATATCGTGGTACACGGCCATGATCCGTCACTGTCCGAGATGGTCTGCGAGTATGCTGACGATCCGGAAATGATCGCTTACGCCAAGAGTAAGGGTGCCAAGGGCATCACCGTATCCGGTGTCTGCTGTACCTCCAATGAGGTTGCCATGCGCCGCGGTGTTCCGATGGCCGGTAACTTCCTGCAGCAGGAGAACGTAGTTCTGACAGGTGCCTGTGAGCTGATCGTTGTGGATGTACAGTGCATCTTCCCTGCTCTTGGACCGCTGAGCAAATGTTTCCATACGAAATTTGTCACCACATCCCCGATCGCCCAGATGCCGGATTCCGAGTTTATCCGCTTTAGTGCCAAGACGGCGGCCGAGAATGCCAAATCCATCGTGAAGATGGCTATTGACAATTTTGAAAACAGGAAACCCGAACTGGTACATATCCCGCAGATGAAGCAGAAAGCTACGGTGGGATATTCCGTTGAGGCTCTGGTGAAAGTTCTCGACGGCGTCTGCAATACGCAGGTGGATACCATGGGCACCACAAAGCCTCTTATTGAGTGTATTACATCCGGCGTAATCCGCGGCGCTGTGGCCATGGTTGGCTGCAATAACCCGAAGATCCGCCCGGACAAGGCTCATATTGAGCTGATGAAGAAACTGATTGCCAACGACATCGTGATCGTTGCTTCCGGCTGTTCCGCTCAGGCAGCCGCCAAGGCAGGCCTGATGGACAAACGCGCGAAAGATCTTTGCGGCGCAGGCCTGAAACGTGTCTGCGAGCTGGCCGATATCCCGCCGGTGCTGCATATGGGTTCCTGCGTGGATATTAGCCGTATGATGATCCTGGTGGCCGAGCTGGCCAAGGATTCCGGCCTGAAGATCTCCCAGCTTCCGGTTGTGGGCTGCGCTCCTGAGTGGATGTCCGAGAAGGCTGTATCCATCGGAAATTATGTGGTCGCTACCGGTATCGACACCTTCCTGGGTGTGGATCCTTATGCGTCCGGCTCAGAGGAAGTAGAAAAACTTCTGACAGGCGGCATCCGTGATTGGGTGGAGGCTGCCTACACCGTAGAGACGGATATCGAGAAACTGGTTGATAAGATGATCGAGCGTATTGAGGAAAAACGTACTGCTATCGGCATCTGATGCAGAAAATGATTTTCCGGCAGCTGCCAAACGGACATGGGGAATAACAGTTCCATGGGGACATGTCCGTTTGGCATGTTGGCTGAGAAAATAAGGACGAAGGGAATGAATGGTTTATGAAGATTGCAGTTACCGGAAAAGGCGGCGTGGGAAAGACAACGTTTGCGGCCACTCTGGCCAGGCTGTATGCCGCGGAGGGTAGAAAAGTCCTCGCGGCGGATGTGGATCCGGACGCAAACCTCGGGTTAGCCCTTGGATTTTCGGAGGAAACTCTGGATGCCATCGTTCCCATCAGTAAGATGCGTAAGCTCATTGAAGAGCGCACGGGTGCCAGTAAGGATAATCAGTTTTATAAACTGAATCCGAAAGTGGACGATATTCCGGATACTTACGGTAAGACCTGCAACGGTGTGAAGCTGCTGCTTCTCGGCACGGTGGAAACCGGGGGAGGCGGTTGCGTATGTCCGGAGCATGTGATGCTGAAAAGGATTATTAATAATATGATTCTGCATCGGGATGATGTGGTCATCATGGATATGGAGGCCGGGTTGGAGCATCTGGGAAGAGGTACAACCCAGAGCATGGACCAGTTTATTGTGGTGATTGAGCCGGGCGCCAGGAGTATCCAGACCTACAGGAACGTGAAAAGGCTGGCCGAGGATCTCGGCGTGGCCCAGGTTCGGGTGGTGGCCAACAAAGTGCGCGGTTCGGAGGATGAGGATTTTATCCGTTCCCGCATTCCCGCGGAGGATTTGCTGGGCTTTATGCATTACAACACTGAGGTTATAGACGCAGATCGCCAGGGCTGCTCTCCCTATGATTTCAGTGAGACTGTTGTCAAAGAGGTCGCTGCGATCAAGGCTGTCATAGATGGCGGCAGACAGTGATCTTTTCACCTGGTTGTACAGAAAAGACTGCGGGTGACAGGATTTTCTGTATGCTTCAGTATGCAGAAAAGCTGCCGGCGGCAGGTTTTCTGTATTTGATAAAGTTTGGAGGAATAAAAAAATGACTTTATTTGATGTTGTTTTTAAAGGTAATGACGCAGTATACGGTCTGACCGAGAGCGCCATCAACGATGCGGTCGCAAAGTACGGTGAGGAGAAGGCCGTCGGATTTCCGGATACCGCTTATTGCCTGCCCTGCTACTATTCTGTAACGGGCGTGAAAGTGACAAACCTGAAAGAGCTCAAAGAGGCCCTCGGCGTGGTCAAGACGCTGATGACCAGAGAGCAGAAACTGAACGACGCGTTCATGAGCGGTGTTGCCACAGCGCTGTGCGCAGAGTTTATCGAAGCCCTGAAATATATTGACGGTGCGGCTCCCTATGCAGAGCCCTATTATGGTCATCTGGCTGACGCTATCATCCGTGAGCTGGGTGTGCCGCTGGTAACCGGCGATATCCCGGGCGTGGCCGTTATCCTCGGAAAAGCTCCCACGGCTGAGGATGCCGTGGCTCTGGTGAAGAGCTATCAGGCACAGGGTATCCTGGTAACGATGGTGGGCGAGTGCATCGATCAGTGTCAGTCCCTGGGCCTGAACATGGGCTATGGCGTCCGTGTCGTGCCCCTGGGTGCAGACGTGACAAGCGTTATCCATGTGGTATCCGTGGCCCTTCGTGCGGCTCTGATCTTTGGTAATGTGGAGCCCGGTGATTCTGCTTCCCTGATGAAGTACACCATGGAGCGTGTTCCGGCTTTCGTCAATGCTTTCGCACCGCTGAACGAAGTGATCGTGGCCTGCGGCGCCGGCGCGATTGCTCTTGGTTTCCCGGTTATCACCAACGAAGAGACTTTCCGCGTACCGAAGAGCCTGATCGTACAGCCCGATGTGAGCAAGTTCAATGCCACATCCCTGGAGGCCCGCGATATCAAGATCAAGATCACCAAGATCGATATTCCGGTGGCATTCGCTTCCGCCTACGAGGGCGAGATTGTCCGCCGCGGCGATATGCAGGTGGAGTTCGACGGCTCCCGCGTGGACTGCTTCGAGCTGGTGCATCATAAAGATATGAGCGAAGTTGAGGATCATCACTTTGAACTGATCGGCCCCGATTTCGACGAGTTCCCGGTGGGCAGCAAGCAGAGTATCGGTTATATTGTAGAGGTGGCCGGAAAGAATATGCAGGCCGACTTCGAGCCCGTATTTGAGCGTAAATTCCACAGCTATATCAACTGTATTGAGGGTGTGATGCATACGGGACAGCGTGACATGATCCGTATCCGTATCAGCAAGGCCACCTATGAGGCTGGTTTCCGTGCCAAAGATCTCGCAGAGGTTCTCTATGCCAGGATCAAGAGTGAGTTCGATGCCGTTGTGGACAAATGTCAGGTGAAGATTTATACGAAAGCCGAGGATTGTACAAAGCTCCGTCACGAGATGGCGATTCCGATGTTTGATAAACGTGACGAGCGCTTAAGCTCTCTGACTGACGAGACCGTGGATGTTTACTACAGCTGTATCATGTGCCAGGCTTTCAGCCCCAGCCATGTGTGCGTGGTTACTCCCGAGAGACTGGGTCTCTGCGGCGCCGTTTCATGGTTTGACGCCAAGGCAACCAATGAGCTTGACCCGGCCGGTCCCTGCCAGGTAATCACGAAGGAAAGACCGATCAACGAGGAGATCGGTGAGTATGAGGATGTTAATGAGGCCGTTCGCAAATTCTCCCAGGGCGCTCTGGAGGATGTATCTCTGTACTCCATCATGGAGAAACCGATGACGTCCTGCGGATGCTTCGAGTGCATCTGTGGTATCGAGCCCTTCTCCAACGGCGTGATCATTACCAACCGTGAGTATGCGGGTATGACTCCTCTGGGCATGACATTCTCCGAGCTGGCTTCTATGACCGGCGGCGGCGTACAGACTCCGGGCTTCATGGGCCACGGCAAACACTTCATCGCTTCCAAGAAGTTCATGAAAGCCGAGGGCGGCGTGGAGCGTATCGTGTGGATGCCGAAGGAACTGAAAGATACCGTGGCAGAGAAGTTAAACGCTACGGCCAAAGAAGTATATGGTATTGATAACTTCACGGATATGATCGGTGACGAGACCATCGCTACAGATCCCGAGACACTGGTTGCCTTCCTTACCGAGAAGGGCCATCCGGCGCTTGGCATGGATCCGTTGATGTAATCGTAACTGTTCAGAATCTTCACAGTTACATGTAATCATCTTTTTTACGTATGCAACAGTGGGTGCCCTTTGGGGCATCCACTGTAAAATGCATTAAGCAATACATATCAAAACATTTTTAAAGGAGGCTAAATACAATGCCGTTTAATCGTAAACCACAGAAGTTTAACGCATCGATCCGTGAAGTAGAGATCGGCGTTGGCGAAAAAGCCATCAAAATCGGAGGAGAGAACGTATTTCCTTTCTATACCTTCGACGGAGATCTGGGCAATACTCCTAAGGTTGGCGTGGAGATATCCGATCTGGGGCTGGACAATCCCGTACCGGGAATTGCCGCTTACTATGAGGGATGTACCACAGCTGCCCAGATGGCTAAAAAAGCCGCCGAGATGGAAGGTGCGGACTTCCTTGCTCTGAGTCTGGAAGGCGGAGATCCGAACGGAGCAAACAAATCAGTGGATGAGCTGGTTGCCGTTGTAAAAGAGGTTGCAGAGGCGGTAGATCTTCCACTGGTCGTTGAGGGATCCAAGAACGTGGAGAAAGATTCCGAGCTGCTCCCCAAGGTTGCGGAAGTGCTGCAGGGCAAAAACGTTCTGATCCTGTCTGCAAAAGAAGAAAACTACAAAGCGATCGGCGCTGCAGCCGGCCTCGCTTACAATCAGAAAGTGGGCGCTGAGTCTGCCGTAGACATCAACCTGGCAAAACAGCTGAACGTGGTTACCACACAGCTGGGTGTTAAGCCGGAGAGCATCGTGATGAACGTAGGTACAGCCACAGCCGGATATGGTTATGAATATGTGGTATCCACCATGGATCGTATCAAAGCCGCTGCGCTGGCTCAGAGCGATGCTACCCTTCAGATGCCGATTATCACTCCCGTTTCTTCTGAAACATGGGGCGTAAAAGAGTCCGTTTCAGAGGAAGCCGATGCTCCGGAATGGGGTTCCCGTGAAGAGAGAGCCATTGCTATGGAGATCGAGACAGCCGCAGCCGACCTGGTGGCCGGTTCCAACGCCGTCATTTTAAGACACCCCCAGTCCGTTGCAACCATCGCCAAGATGATCAAAGAATTAGCGTAAGGATGAGGAGGATAAAATAATGGCTTTGAATGGTATTCAGATATTTAAATTAACACCGAAGAAAAACTGTAAAGAGTGCGGATGCCCCACCTGTATGGCTTTCTCCATGAAGGTGGCCCAGGGCGCTTTGGAGCTGTCCAAATGCCCGTATATGTCGCAGGAAGCCCTGGATTCCCTGTCTGAGGCTACCGCTCCGCCGATGAAAACCATCAAGGTGGGCGCAGGCGATAACGAGTATACGCTGGGCGGCGAGACGGTTCTGTACAGGCATGAAAAGACTTTTGTCAGCAAGACAAGGTATGCCGTATCCGTATGTACCGATATGGCGGACGATGTAGCCGAGGCCAAGCTGGCTGAGGTATCCAAAGTAGATTACGAGCGTATCGGCGAGCAGATGAAGGTGGAGATGGTGTATGTGAACTGCGGTTCAGATGCACCGGCCGACAAATATGTGGAGCTTGTTAAGAAAGCGGCCGCCACGGGCAGGACGCTGGTTCTGGGCGTAAAAGATGTGGAGACCGCCAAGGCTGCCCTTGAAGTATGTAAGGACGGCAAGCCGGTATTGAACGGTGCCGACGCTTCCAACTACGCAGAGATGAGCAAGGTTGCCACAGACGCGGGCGTTGTACTGGGCGTATCCGGCGCGAGCCTGGATGAGCTGTATGATACGGTAGCGGCCCTGGAAAAATCCGGAAACAAGAATCTGGTGATCGACACAACAGGCGCCACCATCAAAGAGACCTTCGCCAACACCGTAGAGGTGCGCCGCGCGGCTCTTAAGAACGAGGACAGAACCTTTGGGTATCCCTCCATCGTGAATGTGTCCAAGCTGACGAAGGACGACAAACATATGGCCCAGGCCCTGGCTTCCGTATTCACCATGAAATACGGCTCCATTGTAGTTGTTCCGGGTATGGATTACGCGGATGCACTGCCGCTTTACGGTCTGCGCCAGAACCTGTTCACTGATCCTCAGAAGCCGATGAAGGTGGCTCCGGGCGTATATCCGCTGAACGGCGCCGATGAGAATTCCATCATCGTTACGACGGTTGACTTTGCCCTGACCTACTTTGTAGTATCCGGCGAGCTGGAGCGCTCCGGTGTGCCGATCAATCTGGTTATCAACGATGCGGGCGGACTTTCCGTTCTGACATCCTGGGCTGCCGGTAAATTCTCCTCCGGATCCATTGCCAAATATTTCCAGGAGGAGATTGAGGGCAAGCTGAAATGCAGGAAGATGATTATCCCCGGTAAAGTGGCCGTGCTGAAAGGCGACCTGGAGTCCAAACTGCCGGGCTGGGAGATCATCGTTGCTCCGCGCGAGGCTGTCGAGCTGGTTAAATTCTTCAAAGATATGCAGGCAAACGGCGAACTGTAATTGTAAGTAACAGTTCAGCCCAGGACTTTGCACATTGTTGCAAAGTCCGTAAAAATGTATATATTGTGCCAAGAGGGAATCTGCCCTTTGCCGCAGGCAAATTTCAAATGGGCAGATTCTGTTACAGTTCAGCTTGGCTGAACTGTAAGTTGTAATGATACGTAACAGTCCGGGTTGCCCGGACTGTTACGAATAAGAATTTAAGGAGAAATAACATGTCTAAATTTATCGTAATTGGCGAGAGAATTTCCGTAACTGCTCCATCCATCAACAGGGCTTTTGCCGAGAAAGACCCGGAGCCGATCCTGGCCAGGGCAAAACAGCAGCTGGAAGCAGGCGCTTACTATCTTGACGTCAATATCGGACCGGCCGAGAGCAACGGCGAGGAGCTGATGCAGTGGGCTGTTAAGCTGCTGCAGGGCGAGTTTGACAACGTGCCGCTGGCTCTGGATACCGCTAATATGAAAGCCATCGAGGCCGGTATTGCCGTATACAACCGCGCCAAAGGAAAACCCATCGTAAATTCCGCCGACGCGTCCGGAAGGATCGAGTACGTTGACCTGGCGGCCGCCAACGATGCCATCGTTATCGCCCTCTGCAACGGCGACGGTATTGCCAAGGACAATGACGAGCGTATGGCTTACTGCCAGACTCTTCTGGAGAGAGGCATGGAGCATGGTATGGAGCCCACAGATCTGTGGTTTGATCCGCTGTTTTTGGTTACCAAGGGCATGCAGGATAAGCAGATGGATATCCTGGAGTGCATCAAGATGATCTCCGATATGGGCCTGAACTCCACCGGTGGTCTGTCCAACAACTCCAACGGT